>CAUQSD010000001.1:0-86179 GCA_963520685.1 uncultured Kingella sp.
AATTCATTTCAGAAGCTTATCACTATATTGAGTGATTTTGCTTCCTAAGCCCCTAGATACGCACAACACCGTTTCTCCGTAGGGTGGGCACTTGCTGCCCACGCGTCCCGCATTCCGAAGGCAGCCTGAAACCCGCGCAAACATGAATGCCCGCTCCCAAGGAAAGCGGCATTCCGCCCATCCGTTCCGACTGTCGGCAGAGCCTGCACAGCCGTATCCAAATGATGTAAAGTTAGGTTGTGTCAAGGCAAGATATGTCGGCGAAGCGTTAAATACGGTTGGCTGAAACTGCTATACCGCCGCACTGGTTCGCCTTACGCACCTTGCGGCCAAATTCTTTCCATCATTTTGATTTTAATAGGCAAAACCGTTTTCAGGCTGCCTGAAACGCAGACGGTTGCCGAAGGCCTTTTTTCTTCCAACCACTCGACGAGGTAACACTCATGGACCTTAAAAAAGTTCCCGCAGCAATAGCCGTTGCGCTCACGCTGCTGATTTGGTTTATTCCCGCGCCGCAAGGCGTATCGCCGCAGGCTTGGCATCTGCTCGCGCTGTTTGTCGGCGTGATTGCGGGCATCATCGGCAAAGCCATGCCCATCGGCGCAATGGCAATAATCGGCATCACCGCCGTTGCGCTGTTGCAGGTAACCGTTCCCGAAATCGGCGCGAACGGCGCACCCATCAAAAATCCCGCCGCGCAGGCCGCCAAAGACGCATTGAGCAGCCTGAACAACCCGCTGATTTGGATGATTGGCGTGGCCATCATGATTTCGCGCGGGCTGTTGAAAACCGGATTGGGCACGCGCATCGGCTATCTGTTTCTGTCGCTGTTTGGCAAAAAAACCATCGGCGTGGCATACAGCCTTGCCCTGTGCGACCTGCTGATTGCACCGGTTACGCCGTCCAACACCGCACGCGGCGGCGCAATCGTCCACCCCATCATGAAAGCGATTTCCGAAAGCTTCGGGTCCAGCCCCGAAAACGGCACGCAAAACAAAATCGGCCGCTATCTCGCACTGGTGAACTATCACGCCAACATTATTTCCTGCATGGTGTTCGTAACCGCCACCGCCCCCAACCCGTTGGTGGTGAACGTGATTGCCGATGCCAAGGGCAGCGACATCCACCTGACCTGGGGAACATGGTTCGTCGCCATGGTTGTGCCCGCCATGCTCATCATGCTGCTGATGCCGCTTATCCTGTTTTTCCTCTATAAACCCGAAATCGTAAACACCCCCGATGCCCCCGCCATGGCGCGCAAAAAACTGCACGAAATGGGGCCGATGCAGCGCGGCGAAAAAATCATGCTGGCCGTGTTTGCCGTTTTGCTGCTGCTGTGGGCGGAAGTGCCGAAACACCTGTTCGGCATCAACATCAACGCCACCACCACCACTTTTATCGGCCTCTCGCTGCTCCTGCTCACCGGCGTGCTGACGTGGGACGACGTGCTGAAAGAAAAAGGCGCGTGGGACACGGTTATCTGGTTCTCCGCACTGGTGATGATGGCCGACTTTTTGGGCAAACTGGGTCTCATCAAATGGTTTGCCGACATGATGGGCACCGGCATACAGGGCATAGGATTGAGCTGGATATGGGGCTGCGCCCTGCTCGCGCTGGTGTATATCTTCTCGCACTATGCGTTTGCCAGCGGCACGGCACACGTTACCGCCATGCTCGGCGCGTTCTATGCCACAGGGCTGGCACTCGGTGCGCCGCCCATGCTGTTCGCACTGATACTTGCCGCTTCCACCGACATCATGATGTCGCTCACCCACTATGCCTCCGGTTCATCCCCCGTTATCTATAATTCGGGCTACACCACCATGGGCGAATGGTGGATTGCCGGCTTCGTGATGAGCGTGGTGGAGATCCTAATCTTCGCCACCGTCGGCTTGGCTTGGTGGAAAATGCTCGGCTACTGGTAATCTGCCAATCTTCTGCCGCTGCTTTTCAGGCTGCCCCGATGTTTTGGGGCAGCCTGAAACGTAATAATTGGTCTTGGTTAAATAGAACTGTTTCCAGTTCCGATTCCGATTTTTTGGCTGCTGCCTATTTTGCAGTTGGCTGAACATCGGAAAAAAACATTGTTATTATCTATCTTGGTTTTAATGGAGGAAAATGATGAAAATACTGTTTTATGCAGCTACTGCATCCTTGCTATTTGCTTCTGGGGTATCTTATGCAAAATCCAAGAAAATTCCGGATTTTTCGGGAGAATGGGGCGGGCGTTATGAAGGGTGTGAATATAATTCTAGTTCTTGGTTTAAGTTTAAGCAAAAAGGAAATAAAGTAACAGGAGAATGGCATGGTTCTGCAAAAATAGCATGGACAGGAAAACTAAAAGGAAAAATTATTGGTAGAAAAATGTTTGTATATTATTGTAGTGATTATGAAGGATATAAATATTATTCTATTTGCCCTAAATATGAAAAGATAGCATATAGTTATTTTATTAGGGCCGGTAATAAATTAATCAAGTATAATTTAATTGGAGGTAAGAATAGAAAATATGAAATAGATGAAGAAGCAGAAAAAATATATAAAATTCTCCCTGGAGGAGATATTCCGGTAATGAAAGATAAAGAATGTAGTATTGATTAATTTAAGAAGGAAATTTACTATGGCAAATACTATTAGAAATAGAACTGTTTCTAGTTCCGATTTTTTGGCTGCTGCCTATTTTGCAGTTGGCTGGACATCGGAAGATTCATTAAGAGGAAAAGATGTGGCTTACCAGATATCTTTTGCGGGAAAGGAAGGGGAAAGACTAAAACCTAGACAAAATAGTGCATACAGTATTGGTGTTATTCAAACGGATTTTGGGCAACATCCTGATGTGGCTAGGCATCTGGTAGAGAAGTTTCAGGTGTGGGCGGAGAAGAACCGTCCTGATTTGAAGTTTGCAGAAAATAAAGTTCAGCCGTTTATCTCAGATTTGGCGAGAAAAGGATATATAATTGAAAATAGAGACCATGGCAGACCTTTAGACCCAAAAATCAAACCCGCTTTAAACGAATTCCTAAAATCAAAAGAAGGGATTGATTTTGTCCACGCACACGATGTCAAGCAGATTGGCGAGCTTCACCAGAAAATCTTTGAGCCTTTAACCCGTTCTCCCGCCTATAAAAACAGCAGCTATGAAGACCAACTGAAACTGTCGGTTGCATTGGCAAAATTGGCCAATATCGGTGGATTTAATGGCACAAGAAAATTTATGGAAGATATTTTCCGAAATAAAGACGAAAAATTTAATAATTTCCAAGAGGTTTATGAACAGATAAAAGAAAGTAAATGGAAGGGCAATTTATCTGATATCAACCACGCCCTTCAAGGTGCAGAAGTATTCATCGCACTGGAAAAATCCAATCCGAATATTCCGCTACACCAAGCTTGGGATGCCATCCGCCCGTTGGCATTGGCCAATCCCAATGATTTCTCTGGCGAGGTCAAAAGGCAGCGGGACGAAATCAAGGCATTGTTTGTCAATCCGGATCAGGGTTTGGCGGCAATCCGCAAACAGCAGGCGGAATTTGAAAGCAAAGCCCCCGAGAGCCACCAAGCCGATGCCAACCTGCCGAAGGGCAGCGAAACGGTTGCCGGTGCGTTTAGAATCAATACGGCACTTGCCGGCAAGCTCTCTCCCGATTCCGATAAAGGGCCTGATAACGGGTGGAACAACGGGCCGGGTTCGGGCGGTTCGTTTGAGATGTGAGCGGTGATGGCGTGCAAAAGGCAGAGACCTTTGCAAAATCCCCATCTTTGGCACATTTCTGCGCAATGCGCTTCTCTAACGCTTGAAAATATTTCAATATTATCTGCGCGTTTTGCGATGCTATTGCTTTGAACTGTGCTCAAAGCTGAGGTTTTGCAAAGGTCTCAGGCAGCCTGAAAACGGAAAACACGTTTTCAGGCTGCCTTAAAAATGTCTTAGTCTATTCAGTCAAACGCCTGCACCAGCGCAAATCTGGGTGCGCGCCCGTGTTCCGTCTCGATTTCTTCCGCGAACATTGCCAGCGGGCGCACCCACACGCCGTAGCTGCCGTAAAGCGCACGGTAAACCACCAACGGTTCTTCCGTTTCGCTGTGGCGCGCAATGTGCAAAAGTTCATACAAATTGCCTTTATGGTGGCGGTAAATCCCGCGCGGCAGCGTATTCTGCATTGTATTTCCCTGTAAAATGCCGCCTTTTCGGGCGGAAAAGGGCGCGATTATAGCTAAAAACGCAATCGGGCAGCCTGAAACGCCGCCCTTCTTCTTTTCAGGCTGCCCCAAGCCGCAAAAACACTATGCAGACACATTTCCAAAAAGCCTTGGCAGGCATTTCCCCTGCCGCACTCTATGTTGTTGCCACGCCCATCGGCAACCTTGCCGACATCACCCTGCGCGCGCTTGCCGTGCTGCAAAAAGCCGACTTGGTGTGCGCCGAAGACACGCGTGTAACCGCCAAGCTGTTGGGCACATACGGCATACAGACCAAGCTTGTCAGCGTGCGCGAACAAAACGAGCAGCAGATGGCGGACAAAATTATCGCCGCGCTGGCGGAGGGCAAAATTGTCGCCCAAGTGTCGGATGCGGGCACGCCTGCGGTGTGCGATCCCGGTGCGCGGCTGGCGGCGCGGGTGCGCGAAGAAGGCTTCCGTGTCGTGCCCGTGGCGGGCGCATCGGCGGTAATGGCGGCTTTGAGCGCGGCAGGCATCACCGAATCCGATTTCTATTTCGGCGGCTTTCTGCCGGCCAAACGCGGCGAACGCACACGCCTTTTTGCGGATTGGGCGGCGGTGTACCACACCATCGTCGCTTTTGAAACGCCGCACCGCATTGCCGAGACGCTGGCCGACATGGCAGCAGTTTTCCCCGAGCGCGGCATGGTGCTGGCACGCGAACTCACCAAAACCTTTGAAACCTTCCTATCCGGCAGCGTTGCCGAAGTTCAGGCTGCCTTGCAGGCCGATGCCGACCAGGCACGCGGCGAAATGGTGCTGATATTGCGCCCCGCCCCCGCTCCCGAAAAAAACGGCCCGCTACCCGAAAGCGCCCGGCAGGTGATGCAAATCCTCGCCGCCGAGCTGCCGGACAAACAGGCGGCGGAGCTGGCCGCAAAAATCACGGGCGAAAACAAAAAAGCCCTGTATCGGCTGGCCCTGTCGTGGAAAACGGACTCCCTATCATGAAAACCTTCCACCTCATCCGCCACGCCCAATCCGCCGCCAACGCAGGCAGCATCAGCCGTCCCGAACGCGAAATCCCGTTGAGCGGTTTGGGCAAAGAACAGGCCGCCGCACTCGTTTTCAGGCTGTCTGAAAACCGCCCCGTATTTGTTTCCGAAATGCGCCGCACCCGCGATACGGCCGCACCCTATTGCCAAAAATACGGCATCGAACCCGCCATATTGCCCTGTCTCAACGAATTTTCCTGTCTGTCGTTTGACCTGATACGCGGCATGGACGGCGAGGCCCGCCGCCCGCTCGCCCAAGCCTACTGGCAGCATGCCGACCCGCACCGGCGGACAGGGCAGGGCGCAGACACCTTCGCCGAATTTGACGCACGCGTAGAAGCTTTCCTGCAAAACGCCTGCCGCAGCCTGCCCGACGGCGCACTGCTGTTCGGACACGGCATCTGGATAGCCATGCTCGCCTGGAAACTGTTGGGTTTTCAGGCAGCCTCATCCGCAGATATGTCCGCCTTTCGCGCCTTCCAAACCCATCTGCCCATGCCCAACGCAGCCGTGTGGTAGCTCTGCGGCAGCGAAACAGGCTGGCGGCTGTCGTTTCAGGCAGCCTGAAAACACAACAACACCAAAACCACCGGAAATCCCATGAAACAAATCAAAGACTACCTGCAAACCCAAGCCCTGCAACTGGACGTAGAAGAAACCGCTGCCGCCCGTGCTGCCGCCCAAGCCGTGCTGTCGCGCGCAGAAGCACACATAGAACCCGAAATCTGGCAGCACGCAGCCCTGCCCGAAGCCTTGCGCGCCCAAGCCCCCGCCATTGAACAGCTTTACCTTGCCGCAGATGCCGCCTTTGACCGCCACCCCGTGCAAACCGCCGCGCTTTACGGCCTACTGCCCGACAACGAAGCACTCGTCCGCCTCGTCCGCCTCGGCGCACCGGTAGAAGACCGCCTGGATACAGACGAAACCGCCGCCTGGCAGCACCTGCCTGCCCGCACCGCCCGTTCGGGCTGGGCAAACATCGCCGAAGATACCGCACGCTGGTTAGACACCGGCGAGCTGCAAGGCAGGCACAACCTCCGCGCCGCCGCCCAAGCCAGCCTGCCCGTGTGCGGCGAAGACGGCATCGTTTACGGCGTATTGCACCTTGAAACCGCAGAGCCGCTCCCGCCTGCAGAACTCGCCGCGTGGACAGGATTAACCCTCGGCGTATTGCCCGTGCTGCGCAACCTGCTGCCGCGCGAAACAGCATCAGAAAATGATGCAGCATAAAGGCTTACCGGCAGCCTGAAAGCCGTCCGTTCCGCATTCAGGCTGCCTTGCCGATACGAATTGCGCTAAAATCCGCCGCTTTTCCCATCTCAGGCAGCCTGAAACGCCGCCGCACAACAACAATGACCACCACACACAACACCCCCGCCCCCGTCCGCCACATCGCCGCCTGCCGCCTGCCCACCGCGCACGGCGTATTCCAAATGCACGGTTTTGAAGACTGCCGCAGCGGGCAGGAACACATCGCCCTCGTTATGGGCGATGTTGCAAACGGCACGCCCGTTCTCTCCCGCATCCACTCCGAATGCCTCACTGGAGACGCACTCTTCTCACAGAAATGCGACTGCGGTCCCCAGCTTGAAGCAGCCCTGCACGCCATCGGCCAAGAAGGACGCGGCATCCTCGTCTATCTGCGCCAAGAAGGGCGCGGCATCGGGCTCATCAACAAAATCCGCGCCTACGCCCTGCAAGACCAAGGCATGGATACCGTAGAAGCCAATCTCGCCCTCAACCTGCCCATAGACGCGCGCGATTTCACCATCGCCAAACACATCTACGACTATTTCAACATCCGCAGCATCCGCCTGCTGACCAACAACCCCGAAAAACTGGAAACCCTGCGCCAAAGCGGCATCGGCATCGCCGAGCGCCTGCCGCTGCACGTCGGCATCAACCCCGAAAACCAAAACTATCTGGATACCAAAGCCGCCAAACTGCACCACATGATGAACGGCTGACCATGCCCGTTTCCGCCCTGTTGTGCGCCGCCGTCCGCTTCTATATCTTCTATCTGGAACTGCCTGCATTCAGAGCCGGTAATTTCTGCCGCGTGTTCCGAAGCCTGCCTTTTACAACTTCGCGCTTGCCCTGTCCAAACCCACGTTTTGTAACCATCCCGTCCTAAGCGGTAAGGCAGCCTGAAAATTGTTTTTCCTTTTTATACATAATGTTGGAATGTAGTACAGGGAAACGTCTTGCCAACAGGCGCGCTTTTTGGTTTAATGCGCCGCTTCGCAGCAATGCGGAACAATATGGGTGATTAGCTCAGTTGGTAGAGCGTCTGCCTTACAAGCAGAATGTCGGCGGTTCGACTCCGTCATCACCCACCATTTTTTTATCAGTTGCTTTTGTGGCAAATGATATGCGCGGTGGTAGCTCAGTTGGTTAGAGTACCGGCCTGTCACGCCGGTGGTCGCGGGTTCGAGCCCCGTCCACCGCGCCAAATACCAAACCGCACCTTTGTCATAAAGGTGCGGTATTTTTTTATCGCCAAAATGTGATACGGGGCAGATGATGAAATTCCTGCAAACGGTGCTTTCCGTACTCGTGCTCTGCCACGCAGCCGCAGCCGCAGCCGCGCCGCAAATGCAGGCAGCGGCCAAGCCGGAGGGCAGCTTTGCCGAAACCTATGCGGACGGCAGCCTGAAAGTCAGCGGCGCGTTCAAAAACGGTTTACCCGATGGCACGTGGATACGCTGGTTCAGCAACGGGCAGAAGGCTCAGGAGCTGTTCTACGACAACGGCAAAATAGAAGGCAAAGGCACGGTGTGGTATCCCACGGGCGGCAAGCGCAGCGAAAAAATGTTCCAAAACGACAAGGAACACGGCGTTTCGCGCACGTGGTATCCCGACGGCACGCTGCAATCGGAAACGCGGATGAACAACGGTGCGGCAGAGCGCGTGCTGGCGTGGGACAGCGAAGGCAATCTGACGGCAGAGCTGGCCTATCGGCGCGGTAAGCGCAGCGGCGTGCTGCTGGAATGGTATCCTAGCGGCGGCAAACGCACCGAGCGTGTATATGAGGACGATGTGCTGGTGTCGGTGAAAAGTTGGGACGAGGCGGGACGCTCTTTGGGGGAATAGTCTGAGCCTTTTGCAAAAGCCCCATTCGTCAAACGCTCGGAAGGCAGCCTGAAACTGCGTGGGCAAAGGATGTTCTCATGACCCAAATTCGGCATGATGCGTATCAATTTTTGTCGGTATAGTCGATTAAAATTGCAATGATACGGCGTTGGCTCGCCTTGACGTACTATCTGTACGCCTTGCGGCTCGCCGCCTTGTCTCATTTTTATTTTAATCGACTATAATTTAATCTGTATATTGCTTATAAAGGCAGCCTGAAAACGTATTTTCCGTTTTCAGGCTGCCTTTTTGTGCGTGTGTGTTTCGTTATGTTTATGCGGCAATGGATGCGCTGACGAATGCTTCAAGCTGCGGCTTGGCGAGCGCGCCGGTTTTGCTGGCAACGGCTTTGCCGTCTTTGAACACAATCATGGTCGGGATGTTGCGTATGCCGAATTGGGCGGCAACGGCTTGGTTGTCGTCTACATTGATTTTGGCGATTCTGACTTTGCCGTCCATTTCTTCGGCGAGCTGGTCAAGAATGGGGGCAACCATTCTGCAGGGACCGCACCACGGTGCCCAAAAGTCCAGCAGCACGGGCAGGGAGGATTGCAATACTTCGGTTTCAAAATTGGCATCGGTTACGTGTACGATTTTGTTGCTCATGATAAGTTCCTTTAACGAACTGTTAAAAAATGCAGGATGCAAAGATACGTCTTTACGAAGAGGTTTTCAAGTGTGCGCGGCGGCTTATAGCTTTTCAATATTTGCGGGATAGCGGCAGGGCAGCCTGAAACGTTGGTTTTTAAGGTTGCTTTTGTGTATCCAAGAGGGCGAAGCGTTCGCGGCGGTTGCGCGGGCGGCTGCCTTCCCACAAGACGCGCGCGCCGTTTTCAGGCTGCCTTTGTGCGGTTGGGTTGTATTGCACAAGCGTATAGCGGCAGCGGGTATTTTCCGTGTCAAACGGCAGCGCGCCGTATTGCCGCCACGCGATAACGGCATCTTCAAATTGCGGCTCGATATACAGGCAGCTTTCGCCCGAGGCGATGGCACGGAAAGCTTGGGCGGGCATCCGCACCTGCATTTGCTGCACCACGGGGCGGTAGCTTTTTGCTGCGTCTATCCACGGCAGAAACAGCGTCATCAGCAATGCCCACACCAGCGTTGTGCCCGCCGCCCAATTGGTTACCGCCTGCCTGCCGCGTATGTTTTTGCGGCGGATGGCAACGAGCCACAGCGGCGTGAATACGGCTGCAACGATGATGGGCATGGGGTCTATGTCGCGCGTGTAATACGGGCTGAAATAGGCAGCGCGTTCGGCAAGTTTGGCGGGGAAGCCGAAGTTCATCGCCACGAAGCCTATCCACAGGAACAGGGCGGATGCACCGAACACCATAATCCCGAACCAGTTGAGAAACGAAGCCGCACCGTGCCGAAGCCGGTCCAAATCCGCTGCGCCGAGCAGGGCGAGCGCGGGCAGCAGCAGTACGAGCAGGTCTTGGCTGCGGCGCGGGTTGGCGGACAGAAACAGCGCAAACACCGCCAGCCAGCACGCGGCAAATACCCCCGCACGGCTTTGCACCACTTTGCCGCGCGACAGTGTCCACAACGCGAGCGGCAGTGCGGGAAAAGCGAACCAGGCGATTTGCTTGGCGTAATACGGCAGGGAGAAGGCAGCCTGAAAATCCTGCAAGCCGCCGAAGCCGCCGAACAGATGGTGTCCGGCATACAGCGCAAATGCCTGTTTTCCTGCAAACGACAGCGCCAGCGGATACACGGCCACCAGCGGCAGGGCAACCACCGCACCGCCCAGCAGCGACACCATTGCGCGCCTGCTGCGCCATTGCGGGCAAAGCAGCGGCAGTGCGCCCGCCAAGAATGCGGCAAAAGCTGCCGCCAGTCCGGCCGACTGTGCCAGCAGCATTGCCCCCAGTCCTGTTAAAAATGCGGAAAACACGGCCTGCCTGTCTGACACTGCGTAACCCCACATCATCAGCCCTGCGCCTGCAAACACCACCGATTGCGCGTCCAAAAAATGTGTCATGGGCAGCAATCCCGCCGAACCGATAAGTATCAGCACCACGCTGCGCCCGTTGTGTCGCCCCAGCAGGCGGAAACCGGCCATGCCGCAGCCAAGCAGCCCGACAGCGGCAAACAGCACGCTGGCAAAGCGCGCGGCAGAGTAGGCATCTGCCACCCAAGGCGACAGCAGTTTTTGAAACAGCAGTGCGGTTTGGATATAGATGGGCGCGGCGGAAAAATATGGCTTGCCGAACAGTGTAGGCAGCCATGGCGAGCCGTGCGCCGTTTCACTGATGGCGGTGTAGAGCGCGGGCTCGGAGGGTTTCCACAAATCGTGCGAAAACACACCCGGCCACAGCCAGGCGAACACGAGCAGCAGCAGTGCCCAAGGATATTCGCGCGTTTCGCTGCGCGGGCGCGGCGGTGCGGGGGTATAGGTGAGCATGGGGATTCCGTTTCCCTGAATGTTTGCGGCGCGCGGATTATAGCGGATATGCGGCAGGCCGTTTTCGGACGGGGAATCTATTCCTGTATACAGGAAAATCCGTGCGTTTTATGGCGGAATACCGTGGAAACCAATACCGTGTTTCTCTTTCCGGCGGGATGAGTATATGCCCACAAGATTTCAGGCTGCCTTACCCTATATATCCGCCCAGCCGAGTTGTGTTAAGATATGAAAAAATCGGAAAGAAAATCATGAAACTTATCCCATCCACGCTGTTTGGCCTGTTTTTGGCGGCAGCCCTATCCACAACAGCACAAGGAAAACCCATGCGCTCCATCCCTATCGGCGATGTCTGGAAAGATGCAGACGGCAACGAATACAGCATCGATTTCAACCAAAATCCCCAGCAACCCTACGATTTCAGCGTCACTCTGAAAGACGAGCCCGATAATCTGATTCTCAACAGCATTGCCGTACACTACGAATCAAACTGTTCTGTTCCCACCAACAAAGCGGCAGGCGCATACACAAAGCTGAAAAAAGTTATCCATGTCCCGTTTGAAAAAACCAGCCCGCATCGCTATGAGGCTGTAGTTTACGAGGATGCCATATTGAACCAGCGTTATCCGCATATGGATAAAGAATGCAAGTGGCATTTGAGTTTGGTGTTGGCGCAATTCCAACCGCAGCCGAATTTAAGCAATGTGGTTTATGAAGCTACGATTGATCCTGAAAATATTAAAGAAAAAGTATCGGATGGATATTGGCGTTACGTCGGTTATATTACTCGTTATCGTTACAATGATCCCACAATAGGATTTAAAGAGTTGGGAATGGTAATGCGCCTTGGACCAACCTCTAAAGAGAATTTTGGATCTGTTGCGCAGCGGCAATTGGTAACAATGATTACTGAACTAAAAAGGAAATAAAAATGGCAGGCAAAAATGCTAATCCGTATTATGGAAAAATTAATCCTTATGAGCCGAGTGATGAAGATTTGGATATGACCAAAATACAATCTTACTTGGCAGAAGATGTGTATGTGGATTTAGTTGAACGAGAATGGAAACATCGCCGCCGTGAAACAACGCCGGAAGGAGATGTGGTAAAAGTAGGTTTACATGACGGCAGCACTGCTGAGCTTAAAGTTCTCGGCGATTATGATAAACAGCAGGGTTATCACGATGGTTTCCAAGCATCGCTGTATTACGACAAAGAAAATAACCGCCTGCATTTCGCCTTCCGGGGTACGGAGGCTGACCGTGAAACATGGCAGGATGTATGGAAATCAGATGTTTTCGGCATCGCCTTTGCACACCACAATCCGCAGATTGACGATGCCATCCGCTTTGTCCGCGATGTAGTGCTGCCAACAGCGGAAGCAATTGGTGCTGCAAATAGAGGCAACTACCCCGAAATCTATGCCACAGGCCATTCCTTAGGCGGAAACGATGTCCAAGCAGTCAAATTCTTTTTCGGCGACCGCATCACACGCGCCGATGCCTTCAATCCGCAAAGTTCCGCCAATCTGGCCGGATGGCAGCATATTTCTCCAAAAACGGAAGTGCCAGGCATGATTAACCATTGCCGTGCGGGCGACAAACTCTGCGCATCCAGCCGCCAAATCGGCGAAACGCGCGTTTATACGCTGGAAGGCGATTTGGAACACATGAGGAAAGCCGGTTTATTAGGCAGACTGTTCGGCAACGCAGGCGATTACCACGCCATGTACGGGATAACAGGTTCAAAAGACGGCAACGGCGTAATGACCGATCCCAAAGCCGCCTTCCAACGGACAAACGACAACATAGAGCTGATTGAGAAATACCGCGACACTGTCCGCCATACCCGCGATGCGGTCTCTGTAATCACCCTTTTCAGCCGTGTCCGCGATATCCCTTACATGTTTGACAGCAGATACCCCGGACAAATGGCGGACAAAGCAGGCATCGCCCCGTATCCGCCCGTAGAGAACGGATATGCACACGAAGCCGCCCAAAAACAGAACGGCACAGATAAACAGGCGGCAGCGCAGCCTCGTCCCGAATACGCAGACTACTGGCATTACCAACAACTGCCCGAAGCCGTACAACAGCTTTACCGCGACAGCAGGTGGCTGGCAGAGGGATTGATGGCCAAAACAGGCAGAGAGCCGCTTCCCGAAGCACAGGCAGACAGTCTAGCGATGAAGCTGGCGGCAGAAGGATTTAAACTCGGCATGGACGGTGCAAAGGCAATCAGCCAAGCGCGGGACGGTTCACAAATCAGCATCAGCCAATATGACGGCAAAACAGGCAAGCAGATACAGGCAGAAACCGATTACCAAAAAGCCTTGAAAACCGAACCGATGGAGAGCCTAAACGAAATCAGGCAGCACGAACGGCAGATGCAGGAAGCGGCACGGCAGACAGCACTGGAACAGCAGCGGCAGCAAGAGCAGCAGCGTAAAGCAGAGCAGGAGCAGACAGTGCGCCAACAGCAGGAGCGGGAACAGCAGAACGATACGCGTCAGGACATCCGCAGCAGCGGGATGGATACCCCTGCCTTTGATTTTTGATTTGGGTTGATTTTGGTGCATGGACGGCTTGGGCAAAAGGCAGCCTGAAAACCTTGATTCTCGGTTTTCAGGCTGCCTTTTATTGTGTGTGGCTTATTCTTCGGGTACGTCGCCGTCTGAATCGTCACTGTCGCCGTCGTGGGCGGCTTCTATGATGTGGGGGTTGGCACCGGCGGCTTCTCGGATTTTGGTTTCAAGTTCTTGGGCAACGGCGGGATTTTCTTTCAGCCATTGGCGCACGTTGTCTTTGCCTTGGCCGATGCGGTTGCCGTTGTAGCTGTACCACGAGCCTGATTTTTTCACGAGACCGGTTTTTTCGCCCAGTTCAATCAGTTCGCCCTCATAGCTGATGCCTTCGCCGTAGAGAATGTCGAATTCTGCCACGCGGAAGGGCGGGGCGACTTTGTTTTTGACTACTTTGACTTTGGTTTCTTTGCCGATGGCCTCATCGCCTTTTTTGATTTGGGTGGAGCCGCGTATGTCCAGACGCACGGATGAATAGAATTTCAGTGCGTTGCCGCCCGTGGTGGTTTCCGGATTGCCGAACATCACGCCGATTTTCATGCGCAACTGGTTGATGAAGATGGCAAGGGTGTTGGTTTTTTTGATGTTGCCGGTGAGCTTGCGCAGGGCGTGGCTCATCAGGCGGGCTTGCAGGCCGACGTGGCTGTCGCCCATTTCGCCTTCTATCTCGGCTTTGGGGACGAGCGCGGCAACGGAATCCACCACCACCATGTCCACCCCGCCGCTTCTGACCAGTGTGTCGCAGATTTCCAAAGCCTGTTCGCCTGTGTCGGGCTGGGAGACGAGCAAGTCTTCCACGTTTACGCCGAGCTTGCGCGCGTAAACCGGATCGAAGGCGTTTTCTGCGTCAATAAAGGCGCACACGCCGCCTGCTTTTTGGCATTGGGCGATGGTTTCCAGACACAGCGTGGTTTTGCCTGATGATTCGGGGCCGAAGATTTCTACGATGCGGCCGCGCGGCAGCCCGCCCACGCCCAGTGCGAGATCAAGCCCGAGCGAGCCGGTGGAGACGACTTGCAGCTCATCCAGCGTGTCGCTGCCGTCCATTTTCATCACTGCGCCTTTGCCGAAGTTTTTTTCAATTTGGGCAAGGGCGGCTTTCAGGGCGGCGGCACGGTCGGCGGGGGCTTCTTTGCTTGCGATTTTTTTGGATGGTTTTTCTGACATGGTGTTCTCTTGTGTTGGGGGATGGTTGGGGACGGGCGGATTGAATCCGCTGTAAGGGCGCGGATTATCGCATATTTCAGGCAGCCTGAACGGTGGGTTTCAGGCTGCCTGAGGCCTTTGCAGAATCCCCATCTTTGGCACATTTCTTCGCCATGCACTTCTCTAACGCTTGATGATATTCCAATATTATCTGCGTGTTTTGCGATGCTATTGCTTTGAAATACGCCCAAATCTGATGTTTTGCAAAGGTCTCTGCTGTGTGCTTAGCGGCTGCTGTTTTTTTGTTCGTAGCGGCGGATTAGGTCTTCAAAGTTGAAGATGTCGGCGGCTGCGCCGTTGATGGTGAATTTGGGCTTGCGGTAGTCCAGTTTCGCCCAGACGACGGTTTCGCCCGATTTTGCGCCGAACAGTTCGGCAAACATCGGCAAAACGGGCATGCTGGTGCGGTAGGCGATGATTCTGCCGCGTCCGTCCAGATAATAGTCGGTTTGCGAGGCATAGAGGTTTTTTAACGAGGGTTGTTTGCTGGTGTCGTGCTCTATGGATTTGGCAAGGTCGGCTAGGTTTGCGAGGTCGGCGGCAACGGTGCCGGTGGTTTGTTTTTTCAGGCTGTCCATTACGGCATCCATCATGGCGAAGCCTGAGCGGTCGTCTATGTTGAGCCTGATGCGGCGGCGGGCGCGGATTTTTTTGCCTGCTTCGTCCATCGGCTGTTCGGACACGGCTTCTTCGGATATGGCGGCGTATCCGTCTTTTACGGCTTGGGGCAGGGCGGTGATTATCTGTTTGGCGGGTGCTTTGAAGCGTTCGGGGAGGGTGAGGCGCACCATTCTGCCGTTGATGCCCGTGTCGGAGAAGATGTCGGTGTAGGGCGACAGGGCGGAGGGGTCGGCGGTGAGCGTGGTGTTTTTCCAGTCAAGCTGCATGGGCAGGCTGATGGCGATGGATGCGTTGCGGGCTTGGTAGCGCATTTCGGGGCGGATTTCCAGCAGTCCGGCGGGGAAGTCTACCGCGCCTTCCATGTGCAGGGAGAGGTGGTCGGCCAGAAACAGGGCGAGACGTTGGGCAGTCTGGTCTACGGATTTGTGTTTTTTGTCCGATGTTTCGGTTTTGTCGGCGCGGTGCAGTTTCAGGCTGCCTTCTCCGGTGAAGTTGTATTGCCCGTCTTCTGCAAATTGGCGCGAAAGGGCGGTTTGCAGTGCTTCTTTGGGCGTTTGTTTGGCGGCGATGCCGCTGCATGCGGACAGGGTGGTGCCGACAAGGACGAACGCGAGGATTTTGGCGGATAGGCGCATATCGGGATTCCTTTGCAATTGTTTTGTGGAGCGGAGACGTTTCAGGCTGCCTGAAAACGGCGTACATATTTTAACGCAATCCATACAGAAAAAAACATATGCCTGCTGCCGAATTTGCGCGTTTCTGACGAAACCGTGCGCGCCGCAAGGGTGCGTGCGGCAGCAAAAACGGCGATAATGCCGCCCGATATAGACGGCTTTGTGTTTCAGGCTGCCTTTCCCGGCGGGAGGGCGGTCTGAAACGGGAAAGGACTCATATGAAACAACCGATTATTGCGCTGGCGGCCGCACTGCTGCTGCCTTTGGCATCATTTGCCGCCGTGAGTGCGGACGATTTGCTGCCGCCCGAGAAGGCGTTTGTGCCGACCGTGCGTGCCACCGACAAGGGCGTGGACGTGTCGTTTGATATTGCGGAGGGCTATTACATGTACCAAAGCAAAATCACGGCGGACACCGACCCTGCCGCGCTCTTGGCCGATAAACCCGAATTCAGCGCGGGCGAGCAGAAGGAAGACGAATTTTTCGGCAAACAGACCGTGTACCACCGCCATGCCGAAGTGAAATGGGCTTATGCCAAAACCGCGCCGGCGAACTACAAAATCACCCTGCATTACCAAGGTTGCGCGGAAGCGGGCGTGTGTTATCCGCCGGTGGACACCGAGCTGGAAATCGCAGGGGCGGGCGAATACCGTGCCGAAGCGGCTTCCAACGATGCGCGGGATATGTTTGTAAAAAAGCCGCAGGCGGGCGCGGCGGCAGCTTCGTCCGCAACGGCGGGTGCGCCTCTTTCGCGCGAAGCTGCTGATGCGGCGGGCGCGGATGCCCGTTTTGTCCTGTCGCGCGACACGCTGGCGTTTAACCTGTTTTGGTTTTTTGTGTTCGGGCTGGGGTTGAGCTTCACCGCCTGTATGTATCCGCTGCTGCCGATTGTTTCCAGCATCATTGTGGGCGACAGGACGGGCGGCAAAAAGCGCGCGTTTCTGCTCTCGCTGGTGTATGTGCAGGGGCTGGCGGTTACCTATACCGCAGTCGGCGTGCTGGCGGGGCTGACGGGCGCGCTGCTGACGGTGTGGCTGCAACAGCCTTGGGTGGTGCTGGCGGCTTCGGGGCTGATGGTGCTGCTTGCGCTGTCTATGTTCGGGCTGTTCAACGTCCAGCTTCCCAGCGCGGTGCAGGGCTATTTCCAAAACCAGAGCAATAAGTTGTCGGGCGGCAGGGTGGCGTCCGTGTTTGTGATGGGGATGCTGTCTGCGTTGATTGTGGGGCCGTGCGTTGCGCCGCCTTTGGCGTTTGCGCTGGGCTATATCGGCAAAACGGGTGATGCGCTTTTGGGCGGTGCGGCGTTATACGCAATGGCAATCGGAACGGGCGTTCCGCTGGTTTTGGTCGGCACGTTCGGCGGGCATATCCTGCCTAAGGCGGGCGGTTGGATGAACGGCATCAAATATGCTTTCGGTGTGATTCTGCTGGCGGTTGCCGTGTATTTGGCCACGCCGTTTCTGCCTTATGCAGCGGCGGTGTTGCTTTACACTGCGCTGATGGTGCTGCCCGCGCTTTATCTGTTTTACTCCGCCGCCAAGTTTTCAGGCAGCCTGAAACGGATGTCGCTGGGCTTGGGTGCGCTGCTGCTGGCAGGCGGCGCGTGGTTCGGCATCCAGTCGGTGCGCGGCGGGGAAACGGCGGCACACCGCTTTCTGACGCTGCACGCGCCCGCCCCGCGTTCCGGTGCGCACGGCATCCGGACTGCCGATGTGGGACAACTGCGCGCCGCCATTCAGGCTGCCTTTGCGGAACATCCCGACCAGCCTGTTTTGTTGGATTTTTATGCCGACTGGTGCGTGTCGTGCCGCGAAATGGAGGCAAAGACGTTTGCCGACCCTGCCGTGGCCGCCGCCGTGCCGCTGCACCGTTTGATGCAGATAGACGTAACCGCCAACACGCCGGAACAGCGTGCGTTGTTGAAGGAATACGGATTGTTCGGGCCGCCGGGGCTGTTTGTGTTGAAAGCGGACGGCAGCCGCAGCGATGCGCTGCTGGGTTTTGTGCCGGCGGACGGGTTTCTGGCATGGTATGAGGCGCGCAAATAGGGCAGCCTGAAAAGCGGCGGGCGCGGGATTTCGGATTCCGCGCCCGTGGTTTTTTCAGGCTGCCTGCGGGTTCGGGACGCGCGGGCGGCAGATGCCCACCCTGCGGTTTATTTGTTTTGGTGTGTATCGGCAGTTGCCGGTCGGGCTTTACCTTAGGATGCTGGAACGATAAAAAAGCACAGACCGAGACCTTTGCAAAATCCCCATCTTTGGCACATTTCTTCGCAACGCGCTTCTCGAACGCTTGAAAATATTTCAATATTCTCTGCGCGTTCTGCGATGCTGTTGCTTTGAACTGCGCTCAAATCTGGGGTTTTGCAAAGGTCTCAGACCGCAATCTGTGCTTTTGCTTTATGGCTGCCACGCGTAAAAATGGATACGCGTATTGCCGTTTTGTGGGGCGGGCATTCGTTGCCCATGCGTTTTCAGGCTGCCTGTAGATGCAGAACGCGTGGGCAGCAAGTGCCCACCCTACGGTTTGTCTGTTGTTTTTGCGTGTATCGGTGTTTCAGGCTGCCTTCCGTTTGCACATATTGCGAACGGGGGCAGCCTGAAACGTTAGCGTGCCTGGTTTTGCAGGTATTGGAACAGCAGCGGGATGGGGCGGCCGGTTGCGCCTTTTTCCTTGCCGGATTTCCATGCGATGCCTGCGATGTCCAAATGCGCCCAGTCGTATTTCTCGGTGAAGTGCGACAGGAAGGCGGCGGCGGTAATCGTGCCGGCGGGGCGGCCGCCGATGTTTTGCAGGTCGGCGAAATTGGATTTGAGCTGGTCGCGGTATTCGGGGAACAGGGGGAGCTGCCACAGCTTGTCGCCGCTTTCGCGCGAAGCCGCCAGCAGTTCGTCCACCAGTTCCTGACTGTTGCCCAACACGCCGCCGGCAACGTGTCCCAGCGCGATGATGCACGCACCCGTGAGCGTGGCGGCATCAATCACGGCTTTGGGGCGGAAGCGTTCGGCATAGGTGAGTGCGTCGCACAGCACCAGCCGTCCTTCGGCATCGGTGTTCAGGTTTTCAATGGTGATGCCGCTCATGGACTTGACCACGTCGCCCGGCTTGGCCGCGCCGCCGTCGGGCATGTTTTCGCAGGTGGCGACAACGGCAACCAGATTGAGCGGCAGCTTCGCTTTGGCGGCGGCCACGAACGCGCCGATGACTGCGCCCGCGCCGCACATATCGTATTTCATTTCGTCCATCGCCTCACCCGGTTTGAGCGAGATGCCGCCGCTGTCAAACGTCAGCCCCTTGCCGACCAGCACGATGGGGGCGGCGGATTGGTCTGCCGCACCGAAATAGCGCATTTCCAAGAGCTTCGGCTCCTGCACGCTGCCTTTTGCCACGCCCCAAAAGGAGGGCATGTTTTGCTGAATGAAATCGCGTCCGAAGATTTCGGCTTCCGCGCCGAGTGCTCGTGCGGCGGCGGCGGCGGTTTCGGCAAGATAGGACGGTGTGCAGACGTTGGGCGCGCAGTTGCCCAAATCTTTGCACAGGTTCATGCCCAGCAGCAGTGCTTCGGCGCGTGACAGGGCAGCCTGAACGGCACTGCTGCCGTCGGCACGGACAAATTCGGCGCGTGCCAGCTTGGCGGGGGCGGGCTCGGATTTGAAGCGGTCAAAACGGTAAACCGCCTCACCCAGCGCAACCGCCAAGGCTTCGGCGGCGCGGGCGGCATCGGCTTCGGCAAACGGGTTCAAATCAACGGACACGGCATGCTGTTTTTGCGCCCATGCGGCCGCTTCGCGTGCGGCCTTTTGCAGCGCGGCGGCATCCCAACAATCCCAATCCGCCAGCCGCAGCACGGCAACGCTTTTCAGGCTGCCTGAAACGGGGATTTTCGCTTCGGCGAAGCAGTCTTTTTCTCCCAGCGACTGTGCCAGAAGTCCAGCGGCATCGCCATTGGCGAAACGGGCGGCATCGGAAAAAACATAAAGCGGCGCGGCATCGGGCGCGGCTTGTGCGGATAAGGCAAACTGCATGGTTCTGCTCCTGTGTAAAGCGGTTGTAAAACTTTGGAAGCGGCGATTATACGCGCCGAGGCGGTTTCAGGCAGCCTGAAACGGAGCGGACGGTGCGGCAAAACGGCCTCTGCCGCCACAGCCTGCCAAAAACGGCGGCATATGCGCATGGAAGTTTCCGTCAAGATATGTTTGAGATAGACAATAGAAGTTAAATTACGTTATTATTCAGAGATTGGTTATCAATTCTATCAACACTATTTTTTAACCCCGTTTTGGAAAAACCATGAAAACATCCCCAGTATTCCGTCTGAGCCTGCTGGCAGCCGCACTTGCCTGCGCCCAAGCCGCCCATGCCGAAGGCGAAGAAGCCCCTCAGCATAGTCAGGAACTGCAAAACATCACCGTGAAAGGCGACACTTCCACCCGCCGCGTTTCCGTGAAAAAAATGGACGAAACCACGTCCACCGATTTGAAAGACGTGCTGTTTAACGAACCGTCCGTCAGCTTCGGCGGCGGCAACGGCACATCGCAATGGGTGTCCATCCGCGGCATGGGGCAGGACCAAATAGACATGAAAGTGGACGACACTTATAACGACACCCAGATTTTCCACCACAACGGCCGCTTCGTTTTTGACCCCACTTTGGTGAAAATCGTCGGCGTGCAGAAAGGCACCGGCTCGGCCAGCGCAGGCATCGGCGCAACCAGCGGCGCAGTGGTGGCGCGGACGGTGGATGCGGCAGACCTGCTGCGCGAAGGGCAGAACGTAGGCTTCAAGCTCAATGCGGGCGTATCAAGCAACAGAGGCTGGAGCCGCGGCGCAAGCGTGTACGGCCGCTGGCAGGGCTTGGACGCGATAGTGGCGGGCAACTGGGTAACCGAGCGCGACTACAAACCCGGCAAAGGCTATCAGGCCGCAGACGGCAGCAGGCGCATCAACCACAGCGGCTTGGGGCAGCGCGGCTTCCTCGCCAAACTCGCGTACAACTTCAACGACGACCACCGCGCCACGTTAAGCATCCGCGAAGAAAAAACCTATGGCGAACGCAACCTGCGCGAGGAATTTGATTTTGCCCAAAGCGGCCGCACCGCCACCAACGCCCCGCGTTACCGCATCCTCACCCAAGACACCGCCAATTTGGAATACGAAGGCAAAAACCTAGGCCCGATAGGCAGCCTGAAAACCAATGTGTACCGCCAAGTCGTGAAGCGTGAAGAACCCGAACCGGGCAGCAACCCCACCAACAAGCTGGCCGTAACCGGCGGCAACATCGGCTTTGAAACCCCGCTGTTTGAACGCCACACCCTGAAATACGGCGTGAACTGGCGGCATCAGGAAAGCAAGCCCGCCAGCCGCGTCAATTACCGTACCCGTCGGACACTCAACACCGTGAACGAAGAAAAAACCGACAGCGGCATCTATGCGGAAGGCATTTGGGACATCGCCCCCGTTACCCTGACCACCGGCCTGCGCTACGATTATTTCAAAGCCAACTATTCGGACGGCAAAAAATTCTCCGGCCACAAGCTCAACCCCAGCTTGGGCGTGATTTTTGATGCCACGCAGGATTTGTCGTTCAGCGCAAACCTGAACTACGCCAGCCGAAGCCCGCGCTTGGCCGAAGTCATGCTCAGCGGCGGCACGCTCACCTCCGCCGCCCCCGATTTGAAAGCCGAACGCGCCCGCAATGCCGAAATCGGTTTCAAATACACATGGCAGGACGCGCTGACGCTGGAAGGCAACTATTTTTGGCAGCAGATTAAAGATGTCCAAGCCGTGCGCAACAACCGCTATTACAACGGCGGCACGCTGAAAAACAACGGCTACGAGCTTTCCGCAGCCTACCGCTGGCAGGGTTTGACCGCACGCGCAGGCGTGGCCTACAACAAACCCAAAATCAACAACCAAAACCTTGATTCTCTGGTTACCTTCGTTCCCGTGGGGCGCACATGGACGGCAGGCCTGTCCTACCGCTTCCCCAGCCCCAATCTGGAACTGGGCTGGCGCGCCCGCTTCGTGCAGCGTACCCAACATAATGCCTACCAGCGCGGCAGCGGCGGCGGCAAAGCACGCCCCGGCTACGGCGTGAACGACATCTACCTGAATTGGAAGCCCACCGGCCGCGACGACTGGAACGTGAACCTTGCCGTAAACAACATCGGCAACAAGTACTACAAACCGCACACCCAGCGCGAAAGCACCGACGGCAACTCCCTGCCCGAAGCCGGCCGCGACATCCGCCTGAACGTGAACTACCGCTTCTGATGTCCCAAAGTGTTTTCAGGCTGCCCCATTTTGCGGCGATGCCGGATTCGTAAGGCGGGCATTCATGCCACGCGTTCCGCATCCCAAGGCAGCCTGAAACCGCTCAGGCAACGGATGCCTACCCTGAAAACGTTATCCATAAAATTTCCTATTTTGCCCAAAAGGCAGCCTGAAACTCCCAACACAGGAAACCTAACAATGAATAAACCACTGATTGCACTGCTCACCGCCGCGGCCCTTGCCGCATGCGGCCAACAGGCACAAACCCCGCCCGCATCGTCCGCCCCTGCACAGGCCTCCTCTCCCGCCGCATCCGCCGCACAGGCATCGGGCGACACCGTAACCGTCAAAACCGCGCGCGGCGAAGCCGCCGTGCCCAAAAAACCAGAGCGCATCGCCGTGTACGACTTAGGCGCGCTGGACACACTCACCGCACTCGGCGTACCCGTCGGCGCAAGCGTAGACAAATCCTATGCGGACTACCTGAAACCCGCGATAGACAAAGCACAGAAAGTCGGCACACTGTTCGAACCGGACTACGAAGCCCTGAACGCCTACGCCCCCCAGCTCATCATCACCGGCGGGCGCACCGCCAAAGCATTTGACCGGCTCGCCGCCCTCGCCCCCACCATAGAAATGACGGCCGACACCAAAAATACCCTTGCCAGCGCAAAAGAGCGCATTGATGCCTATGCCCAAATCTTCGGCAAACAGGCAGAAGCCGACAAACTGAAAGCCGATATAGACGCAGCATTTGCCGAAGCCCGCACCGCCGCGCAAGGCAAAGGCAAAGCCTTGGTGCTGATTGTGAGCGGCGGCAAACTCTCCGCGCAAAGCCCCGATTCGCGCTTAGGCGGCTGGCTGCACCGCGACATCGGCGTGCCGCCCGTGGATGACAACATGAAAGAAGGCTCACACGGCATGCCCGTTTCTTTTGAATACCTGAAAGAAAAAAATCCCGACTGGCTGTTTGTATTGGACCGCAGTGCAGCCATCGGCGAAGAAGGCAAAGCCGCCAAAGACGTGCTGGACAACCCGCTGGTTGCCGAAACCAACGCCTGGAAAAAAGGGCAGGTGGTGTATTTGGACAGCAGCACGTACCTCGCCCCCGGCGGCGCACAGGAATTGCAGAATGCCGCCAAACAGGCAGCGGAAGCCTTCAAAGCCGCCAAAACCGCAAACTAACCGCACCATAAGGCAGCCTGAAACGCAGCAGCACGCGTTTCAGGCTGCCTGCCTGTGTGCCATATCCGCCCGACATATAGCTATGCGCAACGCCGTTTTTGCAGAAGGCATTTATGCCAGCATGTTCCGTTGCCGGAGGCAGCCTGAAAACGCACAGGCAGCAAGAGCCGTCCTATCCTGTTTATTCATTCTGCTATAAAATCCACCATCTTTTTGGGAATCGGAAAAGATTATGTATCAACATAGAATTGTTAAAGGAACAATATGCCGCTAAAAAGATTCGGATATGTATCGCTGTTTTTTACATTATTTTTAGCTGTTGCCACAACGCAAGCCGCACCCAAGAAAACCGTTAAACAAAAAGGAATAGAAAAAACCATGAAACAGGAAGAAGATATACCCAAGCCGATATTGGGTCAGCGTAAAATGATGGAGAAATTGCTGGAAATGATAAAGACATCAAATTCCATAAAAGATTTTACGCCGGAAAGGTTAGGGCAGGTATTTGGTGTGCCGATTGAAAAGGGAAGACGAGGACATGGATATGACGAGCAGCTTACCAATAATTGGTGGCAAGGGTTTGCAATATATCCCGATGTAAATAATCCAAGAAATATGCAATTCCAAATAGGTGTCCGTCCTGATTCATCTGTTCTTTTTAAAGACCCAATTATTGATGAAGTTTGTGATATGGATTATAAAGAATTTGTCCGTAATTTAGTTGATTTAGGCTTTCCGAAATATTTGTTGGAAAGCAAAAGACCTGCTTGGGATGATTACCGTGAACGCCCTCCTGTCCCGACAAGAAGCATTCATTTAAAAAGAGGTGAATTGAATTTAAGGATTTTACGCCAGTCAAAACGTAACAATACAGATTCGTTCTCACCTGACGGATATTGTGTACATACTGTTTGGATTTCTTGATTCCTATGAAGTAAGTAGGGTGGCACTTGCTGCCACGCGTTCCGCCTCCAAGGCAGCCTGAAACCTTTAGACAGCAAGAACTATCCCATCTTGCTTAATCATTCTGCTATAAAATCCACTATTTTTCTGGAAATCGGAAAAGATTATGTACCAACATGGAATTATTAAAGGAAAAATATGCTGTTAAAAAGATTCGGATATGTATCGCTGTTTTTTACATTATTTTTAGTTGCTGCCACAACGCAAGCTGCACCCAAGAAAACCGTTAAACAAAAAGGAATAGAAAAAACCATGAAACAGGAAGAAGATATACCCAAGCCGATATTGGGTCAGCGTAAAATGATGGAGAAATTGCTGGAAATGATAAAGACATCAAATTCCATAAAAGATTTTACGCCGGAAAGGTTAGGGCAGGTGTTTGGTGTGCCGATTGAAAAAGGTAGTTCCGGATATGGTTATGGAGAACAGCTTACCAAAGATTGGCGTCAAGGTTTTGCTATATCTGAAATAGAAACACCGCGCCATATGAGGTTTGAGATAGGTGTTTATCCAGATTCATCAGCTCTTTTTAAGAATCCAATTATCAATGAAGTTTGTGATATGGGTTATCAAGAATTTATTCGACATTTGGTTGAATTAGGTTTCCCTAAAAGATTATTGAATAGTAAACCCAGAGAAGCTATAAATGATGATAATTGGCGCGACCATCCTGCACGAACTATATTTTTGGATCATGGAGGACTAAGTCTTGTTATTTCCCGTAGAACTAAATATGGTATAAATGATTTTACATCTGATATATATTGCATAGATACTATTTGGATTTCTTAATCGTTGTTTAATTATTTAAAGGAAAATATATTATGGCAGGAATTAAAATAGATAATTCGGTTTTAGTTGAAGTTGAAGAATTTGGTCGCTCTGAATATCAAGGCGGCGGTGGTGCAAATAAGGAGCAGGTGGACAAACTTCTTAATATTATTAAAAGCTCACCTTATTTGACTATTATGGCAAATAGTGCGACTCAATTAAAAACTGGAGACTATTATCAAAATAACCAACAATATTATCAAGGTGAACATTATATGGAAGGTTTCCGTTTGGAAACGGGAAAGGAAAAAGAAGGGGCATTTACCACACAAAGAATGGTAAAAATTAAACAGACGTTGTTGGAAAACCCCGACAAGCATTATTATGCTGTTTTTGCTGCTGGGCATGAGCTCCGCCATGCGTTGGACAGGGTTTATGATTATTTTTCTGGTCCATTTTTGGATAGCATGATTGATAAGTCCAAACAGCCTGAACCGCGCGACTACACTGCCGAAGTCGTTGCCTTAATCCGATACGAACGCAATTCGGAATCCCGTGCCGAACTGGCAGGTTTCAATGCAGTGGTTAGCGCATTATGGGAGCAGCACCACCGCAAACCGACTTGGGAAGAAATTTATAGTGCTGCGCCAGAATATATGGGGAATTTTATTGTTGAGGACGGTAATGTAAACAATCCTGTTTATGCTCCTAACCCCAGTTTGGCGTTTGATAAAGACGGCTATCTGTCTCTGGATAATGCACGCAATTTGGAAGCCATCGGCGCACGTTTTTTTGACAATCCGTCCGTGCCGGACGGTTATCCCGACAGAATTGCCGCCCAAGCCATCCGCGCTGCCATCCGTTTTGAGCAGCAGGAGCACGGCAGCGGCAGCAAACCCTGTTTCAATATGCAGGAACTTGGCAGGCATGGTGTGGATAAGGCATCCCTACAGGTAAACGACGTAGATTTCAGCCTGATTCGGGATTGCAGCCCGCAGCCTGCCGCTGCCTATAACCCGACGGCGGTGGAAGCCCTTCGGGCGAAACCTGCCGCAGGCAGCCACACACCCGAGTCAAAACCCGAACCTGCGCCGAAGCCGGAACAGAAACAGGAGCAGGAACAATCTGCCCCATCGTTTAATTTTGATTTTTAAGAATTTTCAGGCAGCCTGAAAAGCTGTTTGCCTTTGTTTGTCCCGATTGGAAGCCTTGCCCGCCATGTCGCGCAAAACCTTGTATTTTGTTTCGTTTGCCGCTGCCGTTGTGTTGTTTGCCGCCAGCCTGTCGTTGGGTGTGGCAAAATTTTCGTGGGCGGAACTGTTTTCAGGCAGCCTGAACGGTTCTGCCCAAATCATGATTGCCAGCCGTCTGCCGCGCACGTTCGCGCTGGTGCTGACGGGTGCGTCTATGGCGGTGGCGGGCATGATTATGCAGATTCTGCTGAAAAACCGCTTCGTTGAGCCTTCTATGGTGGGGGCGAGCCAGAGTGCGGCGTTGGGGCTGGTTGTCGTGCTGATTTTATTTCCCGAGGCCGCGCTGCTGCTGAAAATGTCGGCAGCGGCGGCATGTGCGCTGTTGGGGATGCTGCTGTTTATGGTGCTTATACGCAGGCTGCCGCCCACGGCGCAGCTTTTGGTGCCGCTGGTGGGCATTATCTATGGCGGGGTGATTGAATCGGTGTCCACGTTTATTGCGTATGAATTCGAGATGCTGCAAACGTTGGGCATTTGGCAAAACGGAGATTTTTCCAGCGTGCTTTTGGGGCGTTACGAGCTTTTGTGGGCAACGGGCGTGCTGGCGGCTTCGGCATATGTGCTGGCCGACAGGCTGACGATTTTGGGACTGGGCGACACGGTTGCCACCAATTTGGGGCTGAACAGGAATACGGTGCTGTGGACGGGTTTGGGCATTGTTGCGCTGATTACTTCGCTGGTGGTGGTGACGGTGGGCAACATTCCGTTTATCGGACTGGTGGTGCCCAATATTGCCAGCCGCCTGATGGGCGACAAGCTTCGCGACAGCCTGCCGGCTGTGGCCATGATGGGCGCGTCGCTGGTGCTGCTGTGCGACATTATCGGGCGGCTGGTGGTGTATCCGTTTGAAATTCCCGTGTCCACCATATTCGGCGTGGTGGGGACGGTGCTGTTTTTAGGGTTGCTGCTGCGCCGGCCGGGGCGTGTTTAAGGCAGCCTGAAAAGACGGGCAGCCGCATATTCAGGCTGCCTGCCGAAACCGAGAATCTGAGCAGAATCATGTCAAAAGACGCAAAAACCATCCTTGTCCTCACGCTTGTCCTGCTGCTTTCCGCCGCCCTGTTTTTGATGTGGGGCGCAAGGGGCAATTGGGCGTTTGTGCTGCCTCTGCGCGGGGCGAAACTGGCGGCACTGCTGCTGGTTGCCTATGCCGTGGGCGTGTCCACGTTGCTGTTCCAAACCATTACCAACAATCCGATTCTCACGCCTTCAGTGCTGGGTTTTGATTCGCTTTATGTGTTTTTACAGACGCTTTTGGTGTTTTCGCTGGGGAGCACGGGCTATTTGCAGCTTGCGCCGATAGGAAAATTCGGCATGGAGCTCGTGTTGATGCTGGGCGGTTCGCTGCTGCTGTTCCGAATGCTGCTGCGGCAGGGTGGGCGTGATTTGGCGAGGATGATATTGATTGGCGTGATTTTCGGCGTGTTTTTCCGCAGCCTGTCCGCGCTGCTGCAACGCATGATAGACCCTGAAGAATTCACCGCCGCGCAGGCAAATATGTTTGCCAGCTTCAATACCGTCCACACCGATTTGTTGGCAGCGGGCGGCGCGGTGATGGCGGTGAGTGCGGTTGTGCTGTGGCGCGAGCGTTTCCGTTTGGACGTGCATCTGCTGGGGCGGGACCAGGTTGTCAATTTGGGCATTGCCTATCGGCGGCACACACTGTGGATTCTGACGTGGGTGGCGGTGCTGGTGGCAACGGCAACGGCGGCGGTGGGGCCGGTGAGCTTCTTCGGGCTGCTGGTATGCGCGTTGGCGAATTATTTTTCAGGCAGCCTGAAACATGCGGTGCGTCTGCCGATGGTGTTCTTGATTTCTGCGGTGGTGCTGGTGGGCGGGCAGGCAGTGTTTGAACACTTGCTCGGCATGAAGGCAGTGCTGAGCGTGGTGGTTGAATTTTTGGGCGGGCTGGTGTTTCTGTGGCTGGTGCTGGCGAAAAAGGCTGTGTGAATACGGGTTTCAGGCTGCCTTTGAATGCACGCACAGCGGGCAGCAAGTGTCCGTCCATACCTGTTGTATGGAATATACAGTGGTGAGTTTTTATTTTAGCTACTATAGTGGCTTAAAATTGCAATGATACGGCGTTGGCTCGCCTTGACGTACTATCTGTACGCCTTGCGGCTCGCCGCCTTGTCTCATTTTATTTGGGGCTGTACTAGATTAGCCCTAAATTCCACACCAATCCCGCAGGATTTTTAGCTGTCGGGACGGTGTGCCGAAGTTAAACCGAAATTCGCATTCTTTCAAGAACAGCGGGAAAGATTTGCGATCAATTCCGTTGTATTTGCGTAAGACGCGTTTTGCCTGATTCCAAAAGTTCTCAATGCCGTTTATGTGGTTCTGACGGTCAGCAAATTCCTTGGAATGGTTGATGCGGTAATGGATAAAACCGCTTACGTCCAACTTGTCGTAACTGCTCAGACTATCCGTGTAAACAATGCTGTCCGGCATGATTTTCTGTTTGATAACAGGCATTAAAGTATCGGACTTGGCATTATCCACCACAACGGTATAGACCCGTCCGTTACGTTTCAGAATGCCGAAGACAACCACTTTCCCTGCTGCACCGCGACCACGTTTGCCTTTACGCCGTCCGCCGAAATAGCTTTCGTCCAACTCGACAGAGCCCTCGAAAACCTCATCGGCAGCCAAGGCCAGATAATGGCTGATAACCATGCGGATTTTGCGGTAGAACAGAATAGCGGAGTTGGGCTGAATGCCCAAAATATCGGCAGCAGAACGGGCGGTAACTTCGAGTACAAAAAAACGGAGCAGTTCTTTCTGTACTTTTTTCTTTAATTTGCAGTGTGTTATCTTCATATTTTGAGGGTAACATATCTGCTAATCTAGTACAGCCCCTTTTATTTTAATCCACTATATATTTCCGATGATTCACCCCGTCGCCTTGCATCAATTCTAATTTACCCTGTTGAGGCAGCCTGAAAATAAAAAACAGCCGTTTGCGGATCAAACCGCAAACGGCTGTTTCTATATCAAGCCGGATTACAGAAGCACGCGGCGGAAGTCTTTCAGCAGATTCGCCAAATATACGGTGAAGCGCATACCAGCCGCACCGTCAATCACACGGTGGTCAAACGACAGGCTCAGCGGGCAAATCAGGCGCGGTTCAAACGTATTGCCGTTCCAAATTGGTTTCATTTGTGATTTGCACACGCCCAAAATGGCCACTTCCGGCGCATTCACAATCGGCGTGAAACCTGTTCCGCCAATGCCGCCCAAGCTGGAAATAGTGAAGCATGCACCCTGCATTTCCTGCGGTTTCAGCTTGCCTTCGCGGGCTTTTTTGCTCAACTCGGCGAGTTCTTGGCAGATTTCCTGCAAACCTTTTTTGTCCACATCTTTGATGACGGGAACAACCAAGCCGTTGGGAGTGTCGGCAGCAAAACCGATATTGTAGTATTTCTTCAATATCAAATTGTCGCCGTCTAAAGAAGCGTTAAACTCGGGGAACGCTTTGAGCGCGGCAACGGACGCTTTGATGATAAACGCCAACGGAGATACTTTTATGCCCGCTTTTTCCCATTCTTTGTTGAGTTGTTTGCGGAACGCTTCCAAGTCGGTCAGGTCTGCATCTTCGTTCACGGTAACGTGCGGGATAACCACCCAGTTGCGCGACAGGTTCTGACCGGAGATTTTTTTGATGCGGGAGAGTTCTTTGACTTCCACTTCGCCGAATTTGCTGAAATCCACTTTCGGCCACGGCAGCAAATCCAAACCGCCGCCCAAAGATGCGCCGCCGCCCACACCTTTTTGCAGTGCGCCTTTCACGAAGGCTTTGACATCGTCTGCAGTGATGCGGCCTTTTGCGCCGGAACCTTTCACCGAACCCAAATCTACACCCAGCTCGCGTGCCAGTTTACGGGTGGACGGGCCGGCATGGGCTTTGGAGAACGAAGCTTCGTTAATGGCCGTGGCAGGTGAAGCAACTGGTGCAGCAGGTGCAGGTTGCGCTGTGGCCGGAGCGGGTGCGGCAGCCGGTGCAGGAGTAGGGGCTGGCGCGGGTGTAGCTTCGGGTTTCGGCGTTTCAGCAGCCGCACCGGTGGCTTCAACGGTCAGGATGACGGAACCTTCGGACACTTTGTCACCCACTTTAATTTTTACTTCTTTCACCACGCCTGCGGCATCGGCAGGAACATCCATTGTGGCTTTGTCGGTTTCCAATGTAATCAGGGTTTGGTCTAGACTGATGGTATCGCCTGCTTTCACTTCAACGGCAATCACATCTACATTGTCATGTCCGCCGATATCGGGGACTTTGATTTCTACGGTACTCATGAATTTTCCTTGTATGGGTCTGTTTGAATTGAAAAATAGATTTCAGGCAGCCTGAAAGGACAGGCAGCCTGAAACATATCGGATTATTGTTTCCAGCTTGGGAGAGCTTCTGTGTCGATACCGAATTTTTCAATTGCTTGCTGTACCACTTTCGCATCCAGTTTGCCTTCGCGTGCCAATGCGCTCAATGCGGCAACGGCAACGTGGTAACGGTCCACTTCAAAGAAGCGGCGCAGGTTTGCACGGCTGTCGCTGCGGCCGAAACCATCCGTACCCAGCACGGTGAACGACTGACCTGCGGGGATGGCGGGGCGAATGCGTTCTGCAAATGCGCGGATGTAGTCGGTGGAGGCGACAATCGGACCGCTGTGTCCCTGCAACGCACGGGTTACATATGGCACTTTGGCTTCTGCAGCAGGATGCAGACGGTTGTAGCGTTCGGTTTCCATAACGTCGCGATGCATCTGGTTGAATGAAGTGCAGGACCAAACATTGGCTTCCACGCCAAATTCTTTCAGAAGATCAGCTGCGGCAATCACTTCTTGCAGGATAACACCCGAACCCATCAATTGTACTTTTTTGTCGCTCTTCGCACCTTCGCGGAACAAATACATACCGTTCAGGATTTCCTGCTCGATGCCTTTTCTTGCAGGCATGGCAGGATGGGCGTAGTTTTGGTTCATCACGGTTACATAGTAGAACACGTTTTCGTGTTCAACATACATACGGCGCATACCGTCGTGCAGAATGACCGCAAGCTCGTATTGGAAGGTTGGGTCGTAGGTTACGCAATTTGGAATCAAATCGGCCTGAATGTGGCTGTGACCATCTTGGTGTTGCAAGCCTTCACCGTTCAGTGTGGTGCGGCCAGATGTGCCGCCCAACATAAAGCCGCGTGCGTTCATGTCGCCTGCCGCCCATGCCAAGTCGCCGATGCGTTGGAAACCGAACATGGAGTAGTAGATGTAGAACGGTATCATGGGGAAGCGGTTGTTGGCGTAGCTGGTGGCTGCGGCAATCCAAGAACTCATGGCACCCGGTTCGTTGATGCCTTCCTGCATAATTTGGCCGTCCGTGGATTCTTTGTAGAACATAAGCTGTTCTTTGTCCTGCGGAACGTAGTGCTGCCCTTGGGTATTCCAGATGCCGATTTGACGGAACATACCTTCCATGCCGAATGTGCGGCTTTCATCGGGAACAATCGGCACAATGCGTTTGCCCAATTCTTTATCTTTAATCAGCGTATTCAGAATGCGTACGAACGCCATGGTGGTTGAAAATTCGCGGTCGCCGCTGGATTCCAACTGGGTTTGGAATGCACTCAGTTCGGGAATCGGCAGTTTTTCATCACTGGGGTTGCGTGAGGGCAGGTAACCGCCCAATGCTTTGCGGTGGCCGTGCAGGTATTCGTATTCGGGTGTGCCTTCGGCGAAGCGGATATAGGGCAGGTGGGCACCTTCAATCTGCTCGTCTGATACGGGGATGTTGTGGCGGGTGCGGAACTGTTTCAGCGAATCGATATCCATTTTTTTGGCTTGGTGCGCGGTGTTCTGTGCTTCGCCTGACGCGCCCATGCCGTAGCCTTTAACGGTTTTGGTCAGGATAACGGTGGGTTTGCCGTTAGGTTGCGTAACGGCCTGATGATAGGCGTTATACACTTTGACAGGGTCGTGTCCGCCGAATTGCAGACCATAAATTTCTTCATCGGTCAGGTCGGCAACCAAAGCTTTCAGCTCGGGTGTATTGAACAGATGTTCGCGGATGTATGCGCCGTCTTTGGATTGGAAGTTTTGGTAGTCACCATCCACAATTTCTTCCAAACGTGCACGCAATGCGCCGGTTGTGTCTTTTTCAAACAGTTTGTCCCAGCGTCCGCCCCAAATAACTTTGATGCTGTTCCAGCCTGCACCGCGGAATACGCCTTCGTATTCTTGGATGATTTTGCCGTTGCCGTTTACGGGACCATCCAAACGTTGCAGGTTGCAGTTGATGACGAAAATCAGATTGTCCAAGCCTTCGCGTGCGGCCAGTGCCAGTGCACCTTGGGATTCGGGTTCGGTCATCTCACCGTCGCCGCAGAAGCACCATACTTTGCGACCTGCGGTTTTGGTCAGTCCGCGCGAATCAAGGTATTTCAGGAAACGGGCCTGGTAGATAGCCATCAGCGGGCCAAGACCCATGGATACGGTGGGGAACTGCCAGAAATTCGGCATCAGGTGGGGGTGGGGATAGGATGACAGGCCGTCTGCAAAGGCTTCTTGGCGCAGATTGTCCAGTTGCTCGTCGGACAGGCGACCTTCAACATAGGCGCGGGAATAAATGCCCGGGGCAGAGTGCCCCTGCATGAATACCAAATCGCCTTCGACACCGTCGCCTTTGGCTTTCCAGAAGTGGTTGAAACCGACATCGTAAAGCGTGGCGGCCGACAGGAATGAACCGATGTGTCCGCCCAGTTCCAAACCTTTTTTCTGTGCATTTACCACCATGGCGGCGTTGTTCCAGCGCACGGCGGCACGGATGGCGTGTTCGATGTTTTGATCACCGGGAACGGGAATCTGTTTGTTGGCGGGGATAGTGTTCTGATAGGGGGTATTGACCGTCCTGATGCCGCGCACGCCTTCTGCTTCCGATATGCCAAGCAGTTGCGTTAACAGGAAGCGGGCGCGGTCTGCGCCTTCGTTTTCCACAACAGAGCGGATTGCATCAACCCATTCTTTGGTTTCAATGGGATCAACGTCGTTTACTGTATTGTAGGTCTGAGACATGGTGTCTATCCTTCCGGTGGTGAAGCGGGTAACTTCGGTTGTAAAAAACTGTATGGCCGGCTGCGGATTGTGGTTCGGGTGTTGCTCCAAACCCTGTTTTGGTGCGGACGGCAAACGGTTGGATTTTAGGTCAAACGGGGGTAAATAGCAAATTGGGGCAGCCTGAAAACTTGCTTTGCATCATAAAATTTTTGAAAAATTACATGCTTTGTTTTCAGGCTGCCTAAAGATACGAATTTATTTGCTATGTTTTTAGCAGATATGGCAAAATTTCCCGTTCTCTGTCTGTTTTGCACCATTATGTACGCATGAAAAAGCTGGTTCCGACTTTTCATATTTTGTCAAAATTGGGGATGTTTTTTGCATTTTTGATACTCATTCCTACTATTGTGTCCTTTTATTACGACGACAAGGCTTTCCCGATTTTTTGGCACACGGCGGCAATGACCGAGCTGCTGTCGTTTTTGGTTTGGTTTCTTTGCCGCAAGCACCAGCACGAGCTGCGTCCGAGGGACGGTTTTTCGCTGGCGGTGATGCTGTGGGTGGGATTTGCGGCAATTGCCGCGCTGCCGTTTTATTTCTATTTTCCCGAAATGCCGTTTACCGATGCGTTTTTTGAGGCGATGAGCGGGCTGACAACCACGGGGGCAACTGTTATTACGGGGTTGGACGAGCTTGAACCTTCGCTGAACTTTTGGCGGCATATGCTCAATTGGCTGGGCGGTATGGGCATTATCGTGCTGGCGGTGGCGGTGCTGCCGATGCTGGGTGTGGGCGGCACGCAGCTTTTTAAAGCGGAAATAGCGGGTATCAACAAGGACAGTAAGACCGCTCCCCGTATTTCTCAGACTGCCAAGCAGCTTTGGCAGTTTTATTTGGCGTGTACGTTGTGGGTATGCCTGGCACTGCATTGGGCGGGCATGGGTTGGTTTGATGCGGTATGCCATGCAATGTCGGCGTTTGCGCTGGGCGGCTTTTCCACGCATGACAGCAGTATCGCTTATTTTGATTCGACGGCAGTGGAATGGGTCATCATGGTTGCCACGCTTATCGGTGCAATCAATTTTGCGAACCATTTTGCCGCGCTGCGTCACAAAACGCTGCGGCATTATTGGCACGATGAGGAGGTGCGCGTGATGGTGCTGCTGCTTTCAGGCAGCATTGCGGCGGTTTCGCTGTATTTGTTTTACAAGGGGTTTTATCCGTTGGCGGAGGCTTTCCGCTATACGTTGTTCAATTATGTTTCCATTGGACTGGCGAGCGGCTTTTCCAATGCGGATTTTGCCACTTGGCCGCTGATTGCTTCGTTATGGATGTTTTTTTTGGCAAATATTTTGGCGAACACGGGTTCTATGGGCGGCGGCATCAAGTTGGTGCGGGTGATTGCGCTGGCTAAGGTTTTTAAACGGGAGACAACGCTGTTGCAGCATCCGAATGCGGTGCATACGGTGAAGGTGAACGGCCGGCGGATTTCCGACCATGCGGCGTTGTCCATTTCGGCGTTTGTGTTTGTATATTTCTGCACGGTGGTGTTGTTTACGTTCGCCATGATGATTTCGGGTTTGGATTTTTTAAGTGCGCTGACGGCGGTTATCGCCTGCATTACCAATTCGGGGCCGGGGTTGGGTTCGGTTGGACCCAGCCACAATTATGCGGGGCTGTCGGACGTGCAGAAATGGCTGTGTGCGGCGGTGATGCTGCTGGGGCGGCTGGAAATTTTTACGGTGTTTATTTTGTTTACGCCTGCTTATTGGAAGAAATAGCGGCTTGTTGCACGAACCCTACATGCGGCTGTGGCGGCGGGTATATCGGGGGATATCGGTTCGCTTTGCTTTACAGCACGCGAAAATGCGGGCAGAATGCCCCGTTTGTAAGCATTTCTTAAAATTTATTGCTTTATCAATAAACTAGATTGCCTACATTTCGGCGTAATACATTTTCCCAATTTGTCATCAACTAAGGAGTATTTGAGATGCCCCAATGCAAAATTGCAGTAAGCGGTATGAAAAGCAAGCAGGACGGCGACCGTCTGGTGGAGGAAACCAGTAGCGTTGCCGGTGTGAAATTCGTCAATGCTAACCATGAGGAAGGTTATGTCGTGGTTACCCACGGCGATAATTTTGACGAGGCGGCGTTTAAGACTGCGATAAAAGCAGCCGGTTTTGGCGCGTAGCTCTGTTAGATATGGGAAACGGTTTCAGATGTGTTCTGAAACCGTTTTTTTTGCGGGCGGTGTTTTCAGGCTGATACCTTTGCAAAATCCTTATCTTTGGCACGTTTCTTCGCCATGCGCTTCTCTGTCGCTTGAAAATATAGTCGATTAAAATTGCAATGATACGGCGTTGGCTCGCCTTGACGTACTACCTGTACGCCTTGCGGCTTGCCGCCTTGTCTCATTTTTATTTTAATCGACTATATTTCCACATTATCTGCGCGCTTTGCGGGGCTATCTTTGAACTGCGCTCAAATTTGAGGTTTTGCAAAGTTTTCAGGCTGCCTGAAAGCCGAATTTGGTAAGGATGCGGGCAACGGTATCGGCGACGGTTTGCGTTTGCGCGTCTATTTCCACGTTGATGCTCTCGCCTGTGCGGCGGCTGCCGAACAGGGTGCGGTGCAGGGTTTCGGGTATCAGGTGGACGCTGAATTCGTGTGCGGACACGTCGCCGATGGTGAGGCTGCATCCGTCCAGTCCGATGAAGCCTTTGGTGAAAACGTAGGGGACGATGCTGGGGGGCAGCCTGAAAAACAGGGTGCGGTTGTGTTCGTTTTGTTCGATGCGGGTGATTTCGGTTTGGGTGATGATGTGGCCGCTCATGACGTGTCCGCCGATTTCGTCGCCGAAGCGGGCGGCGCGTTCCAGATTGACGGAATCGCCTGTTTTCAGGCTGCCCAAATTGGTTTTGGCAAGGGTTTCCGCCATTAGGTCAAAGCGGGCGAGGTTGCCTTCGGTGTGGGTAACGGTGAGACAGCAGCCGTTGTGGGCGACCGATGCGCCGATTTGCAGACCGTGCGCCATTTCGGGCGGCAGGGCGACTGTGTGGCTGCGGAAGTCGGGCGCGGGCTGGTCTATGCGGACGATTGTGCCCATGTCTTGTACGATGCCTGTAAACATGGTTTTCCTTATGCGAAAAAGGGCGGATTTTATAGCAGGCCGATGGGTTTTTGATATGCGGTAACGGTGGTTTCAGGCTGCCTTGGAATGCGGAACGGGTGGGCAGCGGGTGTTTGTTGTATGGCGTTATCTTCGTTATTTGATGGTTCTGTGCGACAGGGCGGGCAGTTTGGTGCGGATTTCGTCCAGCGTTTTGCGTGATGCGGCGGCCATAACGATGCCTTCGTTTTCAGGCTGCCTTGCCAGCACGTTGCCCCAGGGATCTATCAGCATGGAATGTCCGAAGGTGCGCCGTCCGTTTTCGTGCAGTCCGCCTTGGCCTGCGGCGGCAAGGTAGCATTGGTTTTCTACGGCGCGGGCGCGCAGCAGCAGTTCCCAATGTGCTTGGCCGGTGGTGTGGGTGAAGGCGGCGGGCAGCAGCAGGATGTCGGCGGGGATTTGGGCGCGGAAAAATTCGGGAAAGCGCAGGTCGTAGCAGATGCCTTGGGCGGCGCGCCAGCCGTCTATTTCCAAAAGCGGCGGCAGGGTGCTGCCTGCCAGCAGGGTGTCGCCTTCGTCATAGCGTTCGGTGCCGGATTGGAAGCGGAACAGGTGCATTTTGTCGTAGCGGGACAGGCATTCGCCGTTGCGTCCGTAAACCAACATGCTGTTGCTGATTTTGCCGTGTTTTGCGCTTTGCAGGGGGATGGTGCCGCCGAACAGGATGATGCGGCATTCTGCGGCGGCTTCTGCCATGGCGTCTTGCAGCCTGCCTGTGCCGAATGGTTCGGCCAGTGCCGGTTTGTCGGCATCGCGCCGCGCCATAACCGGCCAGTATTCGGGCAGCAGCACCCAGTCTGCGCCTTGGGCGGCGGCTTGGCGGACAAGCCGGCGCATATCGGCAAGGTTGGCGGCGGGGTCGGTGCGGGAAACCATTTGCACGGCGGCAATGTTGAGTGTGTCCATGTGCTTCTCCGAATGGGTTTTCAGGCAGCCTGAATGTGCATTTTCTGCTTTTCAGGCTGCCTGAAAGGTGTGGGGGTTATCCTGCTTTGCCGTCCAAACGCGGTTTGGTGAGCCACGGGGCATAGCGCACGAAATAGATGGCCAGTGCGGAAGCGAACAGCACGGCGGCGCAGGAAAGCGTGTGCTGATACCACGCGGGGCGGATATACAGAATCAAACCTGCACCCAGACGGACGATGCACGATGCGGTCATCAGCCAAAACGCCAGCGGCAGGGGTTGGGGCGCGGGATAGAGCGGGCGGGCGGTGTGTCCCAGTGCGGTGCGGGTCATCATGCTGAGGGTGAGCAGGCCGATGCCGCCCACTGCCACGAGATGCACGCCCAATGTGGTGAACTGCGGGCGGATGAAGCCCAATGCCATGACGATTAACCCCAACGAGGTGAACACGTAGCCCAAATGCAGCGTCCACAGCAGCGGTTCGTGCAGGATGGCTTTGTTGAACCAGCGTTTTGCCTGCACGCAGCCGAGAATGCCGGCAAACAGCAGGAAATAGAACGCCGGTGCGACGGCGGTTTTCGTCATCATCAGCGCGGCGGCGGCCATCGGGGCAGCAAGTGCGCCCACCATGGCCCATTGCGGGCTGCCCACCTGCGGCGAATTGAGGCGGCGCGAGATGAAAAACGGCACGATGCGGCTGCCGACCAGTCCGATGAAGCCGGCCACCAGCACCAGTCCGGCCAAAAGTCCGTTTGCGGCTGCGGTGCTGTTGTCGGGCATATGGATGTGGAAGGCGGCGTGGCTGCATCCGAGCAGGAACAGCGCGGCAACGGCGATGTAGTTGCGTTGGTTGCGGCTTACCCACACGGCCTGCCCCATGCCGTATGCGGCCAACCAGAAAAACAGCGTGCCGGACAATGCGGTTATCCAGCCCCAAGGCAGAAACGCGGCGATGCGTGCCAGCACGTAGCAGCCAACAATCGCCATCAGGAATTTGCCGCGCACGGGCGGCTGTCCGGTCCAAGTTGCGCCCGCCGTCAGCAGGAAGGCGACAACCACTGCGCCGCCGTAGCCCCACACCATTTCGTGCGCGTGCCAAAAATAGCCCGACATCGCCCGCGTGCCGGTGTAGCCGAAGCCCCACAGCAGAATGGAAACAACGGCATACAGCGCGCAGAGCAGATAGAGCGGCCGGAACGCCATCGCCCACACGGGGTGGGCGGGATTGAGATAGGAGATTTTTGTGGGGACGGGGGACGCGGTTGTGTTTTCCATGTTTTTATGCCTTTGTTTTTATAGTGTATCTGTGTTTTCAGGCTGCCTTACTTTGAGGGAGGGCAGCCTGAAACGCCATCCGCCGCCTATTCCGCATCGGCAAGCGGACCTTCCTGCAAGGCGGGAAAGAGTTCGCGCTCTTCAAAGCGGGCGTGGTCGCGCAGGCGGGTGGCGAAGGTTGTGTTCCACTGTTCGCTGCCGAACTCGGCATGGCGGTACATCAGGCGCAAATCGGCGTGGTCGGTTTCAAAGCGTTCGCGCAAATCGGGGCGGGCGAGTGCGTCCCAAAGCGGGGCGAACTGGGTTTCTTCCGATTCAAAATGTTTTTCCAAATCAATGAAGTGGTTGGTTATGTCTTCGCTGTGGTTTTGCTCGGGCGCGCGCAGGATGCGCAGGCACAGTGCGAGTGTGTGGTGGTGTTCCTGCGAGAGTTGGGTGAGGGCTTTGCAGCGTTTCAGTGGTTTCATGACGATTCCCGATTGTGTATTCTTGTTAAATTAGTATAAGATTTGGTATAAAATTCCCATATTATGAAACTTTAACCACTGCCCCGCAACATAATTACAAAATGTATCTGACCCAGCAAACCGACTATGCCCTGCGCGTGCTGATGTATGCTGCCGTGAACAACGAAGGGCTGGTGAACATCGCCGCCATTGCCCAGACCTACGGCATTTCCAAAAGCCACCTGATGAAGGTGGTTACGCTCTTGGTAAAGGGCGGCTTTTTGGCAAGCGTGCGCGGCAAGGGCGGCGGGTTGAAGCTGGCGCAGCCGCCCGAACACATCCGTGTGGGCGCGGTGGTGCGGGTATGCGAACCGATGCCGCTTGTGGAATGCTTCGGTGAAAACAACCGCTGCCTGATAACGGAAAGCTGCCGTTTATCGTCTATCCTGCAAGGCGGGTTGAAAGCCTTTCTGAACCATTTGGACGGCTTCACCGTTGCCGACCTGATTAACAAGCCCACACACGATATTCTTTATTCGCCGCGCATTCCGATTGCCGTGGAAGACGCGTAAGGCAGCCTGAAAACCGTTTCCCCTTTTTATTCAATCCCGCAGCCTGACAAACGTTTTCAGGCTGCCCTGTTTTTGGTTGGACGATATGGACTTCACCCCGCCCGAAAAGCTGGTTATCGCCAGCAGGGAAAGCGCACTTGCCATGTGGCAGGCGCAGCATATCCAAGCGCAGCTGCGCGCCCTGTATCCCCGCTGCCGCGTTGATATTCTCGGCATGACCACGCGCGGCGACCGGATTTTGGACAAAACCCTGTCCAAAATCGGCGGAAAAGGGTTGTTTGTCAAAGAATTGGAGGCTGCCTTGGCAGAAGGGCGTGCCGATTTGGCGGTGCATTCCATGAAAGACGTGCCGATGCTGCTGCCCCAAGGTTTTGCCTTGGCGGCAATCGGCGCGCGCGCCAATCCGTTTGACGCATTCGTCTCTCCGAAATATGCCCGCTTGGAGGAGCTGCCGCAGGGCGCGGTGGTCGGCACATCCAGCCTGCGTCGCGAAGCCCAACTGCGCGCCCGCTTTCCGCATCTGGATATCCGCCCGCTGCGCGGCAACGTGCAGACACGGTTGGCCAAATTGGATGCGGGCGAATACGATGCCGTCATCCTCGCCGCCGCAGGTTTGGAACGGCTGGGGCTGAACGGACGGATACGCACCGTTCTGCCGCCAAACGAGAGTCTGCCCGCCGCAGGGCAGGGCGCGTTGGGCATAGAGATTGCCGCACACCGCACCGATTTGGTTCCCGTGCTGCTGCCGCTGAACGATGCGCGCACGGCAGCCTGCGTAACCGCCGAACGCGCTCTTGCCCGCGCACTGGGCGGAAGCTGCCAAGTGCCGCTGGCCGCCTATTGCACCGCCGATGATGCGGGCATCTTGTCGCTGGACGGTCTGGTTGCCCGCCCCGACGGTTCGGAAGTGCTGACCGCGCGGGCGGATGCCCCTGCCGAATATGCGGACGCACTGGGGCGTGCGGTTGCCAAAAAGCTGGCGGACGCAGGTGCGCGGGAAATCGTAGATGCCGTGCTTGGTGCGGGGGCAGCCTGAAACCGGACGGATATAAAACGCGTGGGCATAAATGCCCACCCTACGGGAAACGGGGTTGTGTGTTTATCCCCGTGTGTTGCAGCGGTTTAAAGGCAGTCCGTTATTTTTTTCTGAATGCTGCGGCAGGGTAGGGTGGGCACTCGCTGCCCACGCGTTGCGCATTCCGAGGCAGCCTGAAACCGCGTGGGCATAAATGTCCACCCTACGGGAAGCGGTATTGCGCGTCCCAAGCTATACGTGTGCCGGCTGTAAAACACCCTGCTTTACTATAGTCGATTAAAATTGCAATGATACGGTGTTGGCTCGCCTTGACGTACTACCTGTACGCCTTGCGGCTCGCCGCCTTGTCTCATTTTTATTTTAATCGACTATACAAAACATCCGCCCTAATTACGCCAACGTTGGAAATAAGGCAGCCTGAAAAGCGAACAAATGCTTTTCAGGCTGCCCGTTTTATGCGCAAAGGCTATTGTTTTTTCGCGCCAAATGCGCCGTTTACGTGAAGCAGGTCGCCGCCGGGAATTTCATAAATGCCTTTGAACGTGCCGCCCATTTCTGCGGCATTCGGGCCGTAGAAATTGCCCTGCATATGCAGCAGTGTGTCTTTTGTGCTGCTGAACGATGAGCCGTTGATTGTACCGCCAAATTCCATAACAGCATTGGGCATGCCCAAACCACTATGGATTCTGCCATGGACGGTTTTTGCACCAAAGTCCACATCAAAATTGGCCGGCTGGGTTGTATAGGAGATTGCGGAGCTTGAAAACACGGAAGAGCCTGCGTAGCGCGCCGTGCCGCTGGTGGGAACATCGGCAACGGGGGTGAGGCTGCCGATGGCGAATGCACGGTACTGCAAAGAGTCAGTGTCGTCCATCTGCAAACCGAAGCGGGTATAACTCAGGCGGCTGTCGCCGATGTGGGAGGAAACACCGGGTGTCCGAGAACCGTTCATGTGCAGTAGTGTTCCACTTTCGGTGAAGGCTTCGGGGGTGGTGATGTCGATTTCGCGTCCCTGCACGGTAATGCTACTAAGATTGCCGTTAACGGGAACATTGCCTCTGCCTTGTGCGTATTCGTTAAAACTTCTGTCGTTTTCGGTGTAATACGCTGTACCGCCATATTGTGCCTGCGGAGCTGGGGTTGCAGGTGGTGTCGGCTGCTGGGGTGCAGGAGCGTTGTTACCGTTTCCGTTGCCACTGTTATTGGCAACAGGTGGTTGGGGCGAGGGCGTGTTGCTGCTGATTCCGTTGCCACTGTTATTGGCAACAGGCGGCTGGGGCGAGGGCGTGTTGCTGCTGATTCCGTTGCCACTGTTATTGGCAACAGGTGGCTGGGGCGAGGGCGTGTTGCTGCTGAAATTCGGGGTGTTGTTTGATGAGCCGCTGCCGCCGCAGGCTGCTAATCCGAACAGAGCGGTGCAAAAAACGGTGACGGTTTTTAAGGCGGTTTTCTTCATAATCCTGATTCCTTTTTTTGAGAGGTTGCCCCTGCTCCCGAGCGGTGCGCGGCGACCGGGGAATCGGCGGATGCCGATGTGTATATCATAACAGGTTTTTTAGTCAGGCTATGGAAATTTAAGAGGTTTTTTATTTGGTGAAATGGCGGCGCGATGGGAGTTTCAGGCTGCCTTTTTTGGGGGCCGCGTGGACGGCGAGAGCCCACCCTACAAAAATCGGGGTTGTGTGTTTATCCCCGTGTGTCGTAGCGGTTTAAAGGCGGTTCGTTCTTTTTGCAGAATGCTCGGCAGGGTAGGGTGGGCACTCGCTGCCCACGCGTTGCGCATTCCAAGGCAGCCTGGAACTGCGTGGGCGTAAATGCCCATCCTACGAAAACCGGAGTTGTGTGCATCCTCCCGTGCGCAGGCTGTAAACCGTTTTGCCGTTTGGATTTTTGAGGTGGGATACGGTTTCAGGCTGCCTGAAACGGTGTGTGCCAGCCCTGTTGGGTGAAGGATACGGCTGCGGTGGGAGTAACAATCAGATGGTCCAGCAGCACGATGTCCAGCAGGGCGAGTGCGCTGTGCAGGCGGCGGGTGAGGTCGAGGTCGGCCTGCGAGGGTTTCAGGCTGCCTGAGGGGTGGTTGTGGGCAAAGATGACGGCGGCGGCATGGTGTTGCAGGGCGAGGCGGGCAACTTCGCGCGGCTGTGCGGCGGTTTCGGCAAGCGTGCCGCGTGCGATTTCTTCGGCGGCAAGCAGGCGGTTGTCGGCATTGAGAAACAGGGCGAAGGCGACTTCAACGCGCTCGTGCCCGATACGCAGCCGCAGATAGTCGCCCGCTGCCTCCGGATTGGCCAGCACGGACTGCTGCCGCAGCTCTTCGCCCAATACGCGCCGCCCGATTTCCAAAACGGCGGCAAACTGTGCCCAAGCTGCCAGCCCCATGCCTTTGTGCCGCTGCAAATCCTGTGCGGATGCGTGCATCACGCCGCCCAAGCCGCCGTATGAATCCAGCAGGGAGCGCGACAAATCCACCGCGCTCATGCCCTGTGTGCCGACCCGCAGCAGGATGGCGAGCAGTTCGGCATCGCTCAGCGCGCCCGCGCCGCGTTCCAGCAGTTTTTCGCGCGGACGTTCGCCCGCTGCCCAATTTTTGATGCTCATAATAAATAATGGTTTTTTGGGAAAAGGGGCAGCCTGAAAGAGAGTGGTTTTCAGGCTGCCTTGGAATGCGCAACGCGTGGGCAGCGGATGCCCACCCTGTCTCACTCATAATATAGTTGGTTAAAATTGCAATGATACGGCGTTGGCTCGCCTTGACGTACTACCTGTACGCCTTGCGGCTCGCCGCCTTGTCTCATTTTTATTTTAATTGACTATAAATAACGGTTTTCTGTCGGCAAAGGGCAGCCTGAAAAGGAAAAAGCGCGTTTCAGGCTGCCTTATTAGGTTCGGCGCGTGCGGACGAAAGTGCCTGCATCACGTTCGTCACGCATTCATTTTCTCTTCTGAATATTCCGTTTGATTTTCCTGCCGGCCAACCACACCAGCCCGTACGAACAAAGCAGAGCCGCAAAATAAACCCCGTCCCTTGTTCCTGCCGTCCATGCCGTTTTCGGCAAAAGCCGCATCACACCGTCTGCCAGTGCAAACGAAACCGCCAGCCATGCCGCAAATTGCAATGCGCCCAGCAATGCAACCGCCGAATAAAGCAGATACGGCCGCAAGGTTTTTTGCGTGTAGTGAATACGCAGCTTGGCGAGCCAGAATAAAAATGCGGTGACCAAAGCCGCGCCCACCGCCGCCGTGCCCCAAATGCCGGCGTTATTGTGCACAAAGCTGATGGGCACGACCCGGCCGTTTTCAATCCGGTAACGCATCACCGCCATGCCCATGCCAAATTCGGTGGTAGCTTCAAAAGTGTTAGGCGCAATGGTTTTTACGAAATAAGCGCCGGTTTCCTGTGGCGGGTTTTGCGGTTTTTCGCCGGGTTGGAATTGGTTTGGATGGCGGAAGGCAAGCCCGCCTGCCTGCGTTTGAACCGGAACAAGGAAAAGCGGCGACACGGCACCGTCCTGCGGATAATGCTGGGTCGCTGACCAACTCAGACATTCGTGCAAGGCGATAAACAGCGCAACCCACAAAACGCAGCCGAGAACGAATTTGGACAATCCGATAAAGGCGGCGCGCAGAAAAACAGGTAATTGGTGTTTCATTTGGTTTCAACGCAGTGTTTGCAAAAACGGGTTAAATGCGATTTCCCACAAAAAACCGTCCGGGTCGGCGATATAGCCGCTGTATCCGCCCCAAAATACTTTCTGCGGTGCTTTGACGATGTTTGCGTTTCGAGCGGCAAATGCGGCAAACAGCGCATCCACTTCGGCTTCGCTACCGACATTGTGCGCCAATGTGAAGTTTGGGAAACCGCTTCCCTGCGCCGATACCTGCGCGTCCTGCGCCAAGGCTTCCCTGCCGAACAGGGCCAACCGCAGCGCGCTTCCCGTTTGGAAAAACGCAATGTGTTCGTTGCCGTCTTCCGTTTCCCGCCAACCGAATACGTCGCGGTAAAAACGGCGGGACGCGGTAAGGTCGGCCACGCCAAGCGTAATATAGTTAATATGCTGTTCCATAGCATTCTCCGTTTCATGATTGATTGGATTTTCAGGCTGCCTGAAACACAAAGGGTGCGGGCTTCAAAAGCAGCCTGCACCCTTCAAAACGGCTTAATTATCCAGCCCTTCCTGCACCATCTGCGCCGCACGAAGCACCGCGCGCGCCTTGTTTTGCGTTTCCTGCCATTCGGCTTCTTCCACGCTGTCGGCCACTATGCCGCCGCCGCTTTGCACATACAGCGTGCCGTCTTTAATCACGGCGGTGCGGATGGCGATGGCCAAATCCATGTCGTTGTTGAACGCCCACACGCCCACGGCGCCGCCGTAGATATTGCGTTTTTCGGGTTCCAACTCTTCAATGATTTCCAGCGCGCGCACTTTGGGCGCTCCGGACAATGTGCCGGCGGGGAACGTGGCGGCAAGGATGTCCATATTGCTGATTTCGGGTTGCAGGCTGCCTTCCACGTTGGAAACGATGTGCATGACGTGCGAATATTTTTCCACCACCATTTTTTCGGTGACGGACACACTGCCGGTCCGGCTGATGCGGCCGACATCGTTGCGACCCAAGTCAATCAGCATGGTGTGTTCGGCAATTTCTTTTTCGTCGGCCAGCAAATCGCGTTCGTTTGCCGCGTCCTGTTCGGGCGTGGTGCCGCGCAGCCGCGTGCCGGCAATGGGGCGGACAACGACTTTGTCGCGCTCGCGGCGCACCAAAATTTCAGGCGACGAGCCGACGATGTGGAAATCGCCGAAATCGTAGTAAAACAGATAGGGCGACGGGTTGAGCGTGCGCAGGGCGCGGTAGAGGTGCAGCGGTTTGTCGGCAAAGGGCAGGCTCATGCGCTGGCTGGGGACGACCTGCATGCAGTCGCCGTCCAGAATGTAATCGCGCACGCGCTGCACGTAGGATTTGTAGCGCGCTTCGCCGGTGAGGTGTTCGGGCTCGGTTTTTTGGCTGCCCAACGACAGGGGGATGGCGACGCTCTGGCGCAGTTTTTCGCGCAATGATTCCAGTTTGGCGCGCGCGTGTTCATAGCCCTGCGGCTGCGACGGGTCGGCATACACAATCAGATAGATTTTGCCGCTCAGGTTGTCCACCACCGCCAATTCCTGCGACAGCATCAGGAAAATATCGGGCGTGCCGAGCGGGTCGCCTTTTGCAGGCTGCTTCAAGCGGTGGGCGATGTGTTCGAAATGGTAAATGCTCTCGTAGCCGAAATAGCCCACCAATCCGCCGGTGAAACGGGGCAGCTTGGGGATTTCGGGCGTTTTGAAACGGGCGTGGAACTGTTCGATAACGTGCAGTGGGTTGCCTTCGTGCGTTTCGGCGAGTTGGTGGTTGTGGTAGATTTCGGTGGTGCTGCCGGAAACTTTGAGATAAGTGTCGCACGGCAGGCCGATGAAGGAATAGCGCCCGAAGCGTTCGCCGCCCACCACGGATTCGAGCAGGTAGGAAAACGGGCGGTTGGCGAGTTTCAGGTAAAGCGACAGGGGCGTGTCCAAATCGGCCAGCAGCTCTTGGACGAGGGGGATGCGGTTGCATCCTGCTGCGGCGTGGGCGAGGTATTGGGCTTTGGTAATCATGGAAGGGCTTTCTTGCGGCGGACTTTCAGGCTGGGGCTTTTGCAAAACCTTCATCTCTTTGCGATGCCGCTGTTTTGGGCTGTGCTCAAATCTGGGTTTTGCAAAGGGTTCAGGCTGCCTGTCGCTGCGTTGTTCTCAGATATTAAGATGGGTTTGTGATAAGGCAGCCTGTTCCCTTCACTGTTTGCGGGGGAGCTTTCAGGCTGCCTGAAAATGTGTGGGCGGCAAGTGCCGTGCCCCACGGAAACCGATGTTGCGTGTATCCGTTGCCGAGCCTGTGTAAATTCGGCCGGCTATAAAACCGTGTTTGCGGGTTCGTAATTAATGATTTCGCGGATTCGGTTTTGTTCGTCTACCAGCACGACTTTGGGCGAATGGGCGGCGATTTCGGGCTCGGAGAGCAGAACATAGGACATGATAATCACGATGTCGCCTGCCTGAACCAGTCTGGCAGCCGCACCGTTCAGACAGACGATGCCGCTGCCGCGTTCTCCCGAAATGGCGTAGGTTTCCAGCCGTGCGCCGTTGTTGTTGTTCACCACCTGCACTTTTTCGTTGGCGCAGATGCCTGCGGCATCAAGCAGGTCTTGGTCTATCGTGATGCTGCCGACATAGTTCAAATCGGCTTGGGTAACGGTGGCGCGGTGGATTTTTCCGCCCAGCATGGTTTTAAACATAATCTTTTGTGTGTCTGGATAAAAAGGCCGCCATTTTACGCGTTTATCGGTTTTCAGGCTGCCTGAATGCGAGTTTCAGCGCAACCGCAGCCACCAGCAGCAGCGCAATGAACGGCAGCGAGCTGCCCAAGCGCATATACGGCGTTTCGCCCGTCATCGGCTGCATTTCGCCGGTCAGGATGGTGGTTGTGTCCGGCACGGCTTGGTGAACGATGCTGCCCTGTGCCGACACGATGGCGGTTGCCCCTGTGTTGGTGGCGCGCGCCATCGGACGGCCCAGCTCCAATGCGCGTGCCTGCGACTGCTGCAACTGCTGCCACATTGCGTTGGATGCGCCGAACCATGCCATGTTGCTGGTGTTGGCCAGCAGCGTGGATTCGCGTGCGGATGCAATCAGTTCGTCACCGAAACCGTCTTCGTAACAAATATTGAACGCAATCTTCTGACCTGCCATGTCCAGCGGTTTTTGCCCTGCGCCGCCCTCTTTGAAGCTTGCCAGCGGCATATTCATTACCCGGTAAAGCGGCATGGTCAGCAGCGGCATCGGCTTGTATTCGCCAAAGGGTACCAGATGGTCTTTGGCATACATCGGCAGCTTTTCAGGCTGCCCTTCGGCAGTGAAGCCCGTCAGGTTCACCACTGCGTTGAGATAATCTTCGCCATTGGAGGCAAACACAGGCATTCCTGCGGCCAGACTGCTGCCGTTTAGTTCCGCGGCACGGGCAAAATCTGCCAGCACTTCTTTGGGCGTAAGCTGCATAAACACCGGCAGCGCGGTTTCGGGCAGCACCACAATCTGCGCCTTTGCCTGCGCCACCATGTCCAGATAGCGGCTGTAAGTCGGCAGATACTGGCTTTCGTCAAACTTCAATTTTTGCGGCACGTTGCCTTGCAGCAGTGCCACTGAGACAGGTGCGCCCGCGGGCTGTGTGAACGCAGTGCCGCGCAACAGATGGCCTCCCGCCAGCAGTGCGGCAAGGCCCGCCGCCGCTGCGGTTCGCGTTTTCAGGCTGCCTCTGCCTGCTGCCAGTGCCAGCCATGAACCCGTGCAGGCCGCCACAAACGTAACCAGATGGATGCCGCCCAACGGTGCAAAACCTGCCAGCGGGCTGCTATCCGCGATTTGCGAGTAACCCAACGCGCCCCAACCGAAACCGTTTACGGCAAACCGTTCGCGCGCAAACTCCGCCAGTGTCCAAAACACCGGAATACCCAGCGCAAAATGCCACACGCGCGGCAGACGGCAGCGAGCCAGCAGCCACATGGCCGCCGCAGAAAACAGGGCCAGCACCGCCGGCATCAGCAGCGTGAGCGGCACGGCAAAGATTTCAGGCAGCCCCGCAATAACCGCCAGCGCGGTGTGTATCCACCAAAACTGCGCCGCATAGCCCGCTGCTGCAAACCAATAGGCGGAAAGCACGGCGCGCTGCGGTTTTAAATCTGCCAGATACACAAACCCGCCGAACAGAAACGGCATCAGCCAAAACCGGTAATACGGCGCAAACGCCAGCGGCGTCGCCAGCGCCAGCGCGGTGAGCAAAACAAAATAAACGGCGGGAATCTGCAAAAAGCGTTCGGGATTTGGTTTCAAGAGCATGGTTTCAGGCAGCCTGAAAGAAGGAAAAGGGCGGATTATATAGCGAAAAAACCCGATACAAGGCGGGTGCGGGGAAACATGGACGTTTGGCATTTGCAGCTATATGTTTTAAGGCTGCCTTAACGGGTTTATTTATATAGTCGATTAAAATAAAAATGAGACAAGGCGGCGAGCCGCAAGGCGTACAAATAGTACGTCAAGGCGAGCCAACGCCGTATCATTGCGATTTTAATTCACTATATCTATTTAACGGCCGAACGGTTGAAGATGGAAAAGCAGCCTGCACTTGGTTTTCTGAAAGTGCAGGCTGCTTTTGCCGTATCTCCATTTCAGGCTGCCTGAAACTTTGGCAAAAATCCAGATTCTTCAGTGCAGGATAGCGCGGCGGTTCAACCTTTTGCGGCGGTAATACGAGTTTGTCGGATTTAATCCGCCATATCGCCATTTTTGCCGTTACCGTGCGGATAATCCGTAAAAAAACAGCCTGAAAAACCGAAAACATCAGGTTTGCCGGTCTGACGGACAACTGCTATCGTATCCGCTGTTTTATTTTGGTATAAATCTTCACCGGTATAGCAGCGATAATCATGACAGCGGCGATAAAGAAAAAACATAGCACAATCATTATTACAAACGTCAGCAACAGCCACAGTGCCATTTCAAAAATCGCGGCAAATCCCGTAGGTATCTTCCCGTATGCAACGGCTTTTTCCTGCATGTTAGGCGGCGGGAAATGCAGATGGAGCGGTTCGCCTTGCAGGTTTTTTCCATGCAATTCAAGCACGAAGTATTGGTCGTGAAATTTCTCCAACCGCGCCCAATCAATTTTGAGTGCGGCATACTTCCCCAACATTCGGCAAGTCGGAATGCCGAGCCTGTCGCGGACATCGTCTGTCATGCTGTCGGGCAGCAGCAGGTTATTGTCGTCCTTTTGGGTAAGGACATATGCGATAGGGTAGACCGGATGCGGGATACCCGTGCATTTCACCTTAAAAATGATGGAAAAATTTTCCAACCTGACCGTTTCGCTGTGTGCCAATGCCGGATTCTGGTAAAACTCGTGTTCACGGTGTTTGTTACGCAAATGTTCCACGTAGCCGAACGTTAATTGTGCGGCAATGACACTGGCTACTAGGGCGCTGGCCAAACCGGATAAAACGATAAAGATTTGTTCAAACGCAGATTCTTTTTTTGTTTCATGGTTATTTGACATATAAGGCTGCCTGCAAGCTGAAAACGGTTCGCATCAAAATTTTATTTCAAAAAATCAGCCTGCACTTTCATCATGCCAAGTGCAGGCTGCCTTCTTCGCTTCTTCGAAATTTCACGCAGGCTTACAGTGTCCGTGCCACTTCCACCACGTCAAAGCATTCGAGCACGTCGCCCTCGGCGATGTCGTCGTAGCCTTTAATCATCAGGCCGCACTCGAAGCCCATGCGGACTTCTTTCACATCGTCTTTGAAGCGTTTGAGCGATGAAAGTTCGCCGGTGTGCACCACCACGTTGTTGCGGATAACGCGCACGTGGCTGTCGCGTTTCACCACGCCGTCGGTCACCATGCAGCCTGCAATGTTGCCGACTTTGGACACGGTGATAACTTGGCGGATTTCCACGCTGCCGGTAACCTGCTCTTTCTCTTCGGGCGAGAGCATACCGCTCATGGCGGCTTTCACATCGTCAATCGCATCGTAGATGATGTTGTAGTAGCGGATTTCCACGTCTTCGTTTTCGGCCAATTTGCGCGCCGCACTGTCTGCACGGACGTTAAAGCCGATAATCAGCGCGCCGGAGGCAATGGCCAGGTTCACGTCGCTCTCGGAAATGCCGCCCACGCCGCTGTGCAGCACGTTCACTTTTACTTCGTCGGTGGACAGTTTTTGCAGGCTGCCTGCAAGGGCTTCGTAAGAACCTTGAACGTCTGCCTTGATGATGACCGACAGGTTTTGCGCGGCATTTTCGCCCATGTTGTTGAACATGTTTTCCAGCTTGGCCGCCTGCTGTTTGGCCAGGCGCACGTCGCGGTATTTGCCTTGGCGGAACAGCGCCACTTCGCGGGCTTTTTTCTCGTCTGCCAACACCAGCGCGTCTTCACCCGCGTTCGGCACGTCCGACAAACCCAAGATTTCCACAGGGATGGACGGGCCGGCTTCGTCAATGGCTTTGCCGTTTTCGTCCAACATGGCGCGCACTTTACCGAACGCCGTGCCGGCCAAGAGCATATCGCCTTTTTTCAGCGTGCCGCTCTGTACCAGCAGGGTGGCCACCGCGCCGCGTCCTTTGTCCAGACGGGCTTCCACGATGATGCCTTTGGCAGGCGCGTCCACTGGGGCTTTCAGTTCCAACACTTCGGCTTCCAGCAGCACGGCTTCCAGCAGTTTGTCGATATTCAAACCTTGTTTGGCGGACACATCGACAAACTGCACGTCGCCGCCCCATTCGTCGCACACCACTTCGTGCTGGGTCAGTTCTTGGCGGATACGCTCGGGATTGGCGGCATCTTTATCAATTTTGTTCACAGCCACCACCATCGGCACGCCGGCGGCTTTGGCGTGGGCAATCGCTTCCACGGTTTGCGGCATCACGCCGTCGTCGGCGGCCACCACCAGAATCACAATGTCGGTGGCCTGCGCGCCGCGTGCACGCATGGCGGTAAACGCTTCGTGGCCCGGTGTGTCCAAGAACGTTACCACGCCTTTGGGCGTTTCCACATGGTATGCACCGATGTGTTGCGTGATACCGCCCGCTTCGCCCGCCACCACTTTGCTGCGGCGGATGTAGTCCAACAGCGAGGTTTTACCGTGGTCCACGTGGCCCATCACGGTTACGACGGGCGGACGCGGCAGCATTTCGGCATTGACTGGCTGGGCTTCGTCCAAGAAGGCATCTGGGTCGTCAATCGCAGCAGGTTTGCCGATGTGTCCCATTTCTTCCACCACCAGCAAGGCGGTGTCTTGGTCGAGCGACTGGTTGATGGTTACCATCATGCCCATTTTCATCAGGGCTTTAACGACTTCCACGCCTTTCACCGCCATTTTGTGTGCCAAATCGGCCACGGTAATGGTTTCGGGCACCAAGACTTCGTGCACCACGGGTTCGGTCGGCGCTTGGAAACCGTGCTGATTCGGCTCAAGTTTGAGTTTTTTGCCTTTTTTGCCGCCCCGCATGCGTTCGTCGTCGCCACGTCCGCCGCGCGCGTCTTTGCCTTTTTTGCCGCTGCGGCTGCGGTTGTCGTCATCGTCGCGGCTGTGGCGGCGATCGTCTTTTTTGCGGCTGCCGGAGCTGGGGTTGTCCTGTCCGTTCAGGCTGCCTGAATTGTTCTGTGCAGGCTTGGCGGCAGGTTTGGCAGATTTCTGCTGTTTGGCTTCTTCGGCCTTTTTCGCCAGTTTTTCGTCGCTGGGCTTGGCAATGCGCTGGCCTTTGCCGTCTTTGCCGTCTTTTTTGGCGGCGGCGGCAAGTCGGGCTTCTTCGGCAGCCTGCGCTTTGGCGGCTTCGCGGCGTGCCTGGCGTTCGGCGCGTTCCTGTTTCTCGCGCGCTAGGGCTTCTTGGGCTTCGCGCATTTTGGCGGCGCGGTCGGCTTCTTCGGCACGGCGGGCGGCTTCTTCGGCGTTCACCACTTCAACGGGGGTGGGCAGCGGTTCGGGCGCGGCTTCTTTTTTCTTACGGGTACGCTTGCGTTTGCTGCCTTCTTTGGCTTCCGCTTCTTTGATTTCCGCTTCGGCAGAAGATTGCACGGGTTCGGTTTTTTCCGCTGTTTTTTCTGCTTCGTTTTTTTCAGGCTGCCTTTCCGTTGTTTCGGTTTTGGCTTTGGCGGCTTTGTTTGCGCGGATGCGTTCTGCTTCGGCTTCTGCCTGCCTGCGTTTTTCTGCCTGTTCTGAGGTGTCTTGTTCTGCGGCCGGATTTTCAGGCTGCGCTACGGGTGCTGCCGAAGCTGGTTCGGCGGTTTTCAGGCTGCCTGAACCGGCAGCTTCGGGCTGTTGCGTTTCTGCGCCTTCCTGTTCGGCTTTGATTTGTGCCAGCAGTTCTTCTCTGGATATTTTCGGGCGGTTTCTTTTGCGTTCCACCACGGGTTTTTGCGTATTACTCATTCTGTTGCTTGTCCTTTATGCGTTTTCTTCTTCGGCAAACCAGTGCGCGCGGGCTGCCATAATCACGGCTTCGGCTTCTTCCGCGCTCACACCGGTGATTTCAATCAGCTCGTCCGTTGAGAGCTCGGCCAAATCGTCGCGTGTGGTGATGTCGGCCTCTACCAGGTCGCGCAGCATGTCTTCGTCCATGCCGTCCAGATTTTTCATTGCTTCTTCCACGCTGTTGAGCTTTTCTTCGGCCTCCTGCGCGGTTTGCAGCACCACGTCGCGCGCTTTGGCGCGCAGGCTTTCTGCCAGTTCGGGGGTGAAGCCTTCCAGCTCTTCCAGTTCGGAAGCGGGTACATACGCCACTTCTTCCACGCTTTCAAATCCGCCTGCCACAAGGGCTTCGGCAACGGCTTCTTCTACGCCCAGTGCGCCGGTGAAGAGTTCGCGCAGGGCGGCATCGGCGGCGGCATCCTGCTCCTGTGCTTCTTGCAGTGTGAGGATATTGAGCTGCATGCCGGTCAGTTCGGCGGCAAGGCGTACGTTTTGCCCGCCGCGTCCGATGGCGAGTGCGAGTTGGTCTTCCGCCACAATGACGTCCACTGAGTTTTTGTCTTCGTCTATCACGATGCGGCTGACAGTGGCAGGGGAGAGCGCGTTTACCACAAATTCTGCCGTGTCGGGCGACCACAGCACCACGTCTATGCGTTCGCCGCCGATTTCGTCTGATACTGCGTTTACGCGCGAACCGCGTACGCCGATGCAGGTTCCCTGGGGGTCTATGCGCTGGTCGTTGGCTTTTACGGCGATTTTGGCGCGCTGGCCGGGGTCGCGTGCGGCTTCGCGGATTTCCAGCAGACCGTCTGCGATTTCGGGAACTTCCTGCTCAAACAGTTTTTTGAGAAATTCGGTAGACGAGCGGCTTAGCAGTATCTGCTTGCGCCCGCCGTTGAATTCTTCCACTTTCCAAAAGAGGGCGCGGATGCGGTCGCCGCTGCGGTAGTTTTCGCGCGGCAGCATTTGGTCGCGGGGAATCAGGGCATCCAGTTTTGGGGCGACTTCCACCACGATGCCGTGCCGTTCCACGCGTTTGACCGTGCCGGAGACGATGTCTTCGCGTGTTGCCAGAAAATTGTTGAGAATCTGCTCGCGTTCGGCATCACGGATGCGTTGCAAAATAATCTGTTTGGCGGTTTGCGCGGCTTGGCGGCCGAAAGATTCGTTGGGCAGCGGCTCTTCATAGTAGTCGCCCACGGCGATTTCTATACCGGGCACTTCTTCCCGAATCTGTTCGATGGTTTTTTCCAGTTCGGGATAGGTATAGTCCAAATCTTCAACAATCAGCCATTTGCGTATGGTTTTGTATTCGCCTGTGTCGCGGTCTATGCGGACTTCCAAGTCCATTTGTTCGCGGTCGGCCTTTTTCTTGGCGGCAATGCCCAGTGCGACTTCCAGTGCTTCAAATACGATTTCGTCGTTTACGTTTTTTTCGCTTGCCAAGGCTTTGGCAAGCAGCAGGATTTCTTTGCTCACGCTGTGGTTTCCTAACAATATTAAAATTTAAATTCGGGTTTCAGGCGGGCTTTGTCTATATCGCCCAGCGGGATGGAGATGGTTTTGCCGTTCTCTTCTGCCAAAACCAAAATTTGCGCCGCTTCGTCAAACGATTGGATGCGTCCGATGAAGTTTTTCTGTCCGTCTGCCGGCAGGCGGGTTTTCAGTTTGATGAGGCTGCCTGAAAAGCGCACGAAATCGGCGGGTTTTTTCAGTGGCCGGTCAAGACCGGGGCTGGAAATTTCCAGGTTTTTGTAATCTATGTTTTCTACGGTGAATACGCGGCTGAGATGGTTGCTGACGGTGGCGCAGTCTTCTATGGTGATGCCGCCTTCTTTGTCGATAAACACGCGCAGTGTGCCCTGCGGCGTGCGTTCGTAGTCAACAAGTTCGTAGCCCAGACCGGGTAGTGTGGTTTCCAGTATGTTTTGAATGTCCATAACCAATTTGTTTTAAAGGGGTATATAAACAAAAAAATGGCAACGCGTGCCATTTCTCAGTTGTGCTTGAAAAATTGGGTAAATTATAAATCTTTTTGTTTTAAATGAAAAGGATGTTTTGGGGAAATGTGCGGATGTGTGGCATTTGCGTTTTCAGGCTGCCTTAGAACCGCTCGCGGGCAGCAAGTACGCATCCTGCAAAGTGGGGGGAATTAAAGGCGAACCGTAGGCAGCCTGAAAGGCGTTGCTTTGCTTTTCAGGCTGCCTGAAACCGTTATTTCGGCTTGGCCAACTGCTCTGCCGCTTCCAGCGCGTAATACGTCAAAATCCCGTCCGCGCCTGCGCGTTTGAAGGCCAGCAGGGCTTCCAAAATGACTTTGTCTTTATCCAAAAAGCTGTTGTCTATGGCCGATTGCAGCATGGCATATTCGCCCGACACCTGATAGGCGAAAGTGGGCACGCCGAACTCGTCTTTCACGCGGCGTACCACGTCCAGATACGGCAGGCCGGGTTTCACCATCACCATATCCGCCCCTTCGGCAAGGTCCAGTGCCACTTCGTGCAGGGCTTCGTTGCTGTTGGCGGGGTCTTGCTGGTACTGCTCTTTGGACGATTTGCCCAAATTGCCCGCGCTGCCCACTGCGTCGCGGAACGGGCCGTAAAACGCGGAGGCGTATTTTGCCGAATACGCCATAATCCGCGTGTGGATGTATCCCGCGTGTTCAAGGGCTTGGCGGATTGCGCCGATGCGCCCGTCCATCATGTCGGAGGGGGCGACGACCTGCGCGCCCGCTTCGGCGTGGCTCAACGCCTGTTTTACCAAGACTTCAATCGTTTCGTCGTTCAGCACATAGCCCGTTTCGTCCGTCAGCCCATCCTGCCCGCTTAACGTATAGGGGTCGAGCGCGACATCGGTCATGATGCCCAGTTCGGGGAACTTGCGGCGCAGGGCACGCACGGCGGTCTGCACCAGCCCTTCGGGGTTGTAGGCTTCGCGCGCGTCGGCGGTTTTGTTCTGTGTAACCACGGGAAACAAGGCAAGCATAGGGATGCCGAGTGTGCAGGCGCGTTCGGCGGTTTTCAGCAGCACGTCTATGCTTTGGCGGTTTTGCCCAGGCATGGATTTGATGGCTTCGGTGCGGTTTTGCCCTTCCAGCACGAATACGGGATAAATCAGGTCGTTTGCGGTTAAAACGTTTTCGCGCATCAGGCGGCGGCTGAAATCATCGCGGCGCATCCGGCGCATTCGGGTAATCGGGGCGTAACGCGGGGGGATATTCATGGTGTGTCCCTTTCGGGCAGAGATTGGTTTGGGGTCTTTGATAGAAAAACGGATGGCCGGCCGAATGTTGTGGGCAACCGGCCTGCCTCGGCAGGTGGCAGCCTGAAAGCCTGTGTCCGGTTCTATCCGCGCAGGTTTGGCAAAACGGCGTGCCAAGACGGTTTTCAGGCAGCCTGAAAATCCCTTTCAGGCTGCCTGCCTATGGTTGGTGCTTTATTTTTTGGCGGCTTCAATCTGGATGTCTATGCGGACGTTTTTCGCCATGCCTTCGTTTGTCAGATAGTTTAAGCCCCATTTGGTTCGGTCTATCGTGGTGTTGAAATCGCCGCCGCAGACTTGGGCTTTTTTCATCGGGTTGTTGTAGCAATTAAATTTGGATGCGCGCAGGGTAACGGGTTGGGTTTTGCCCAGCAGGGTCAGTTTGCCGTCCACTGCGGAAACTTTGCCGCCGCTGAAATGGAATTTGGTGGAGACAAAGCGCATTTCGGGGAATTTTTCCGCGTTGAACAAATCAGGCGATTGCAGGTGGTGGGTAAACTCTTTGGAACCGGATTGCAGATTGGCCAGCGGCAGGCGTATGTCTATGCTGCCTGTTTTTTTCGCTGCGTCAAATTCCATGTTGCCGCTCAGGCCGTATATGCCGCCGATATTGGTGGACGTGCCGAAGTGGTCTATGGCGAAACGGGCGTTGGTGTGGAACGTGTCAATCTCATACGGTGCGGCAGATGCTGCGGCTGCTGCGGCTGCCAAAGCAATGGCGGACAGGATTTTTTTCATATTTTTTCCTTCTGGGAATTTGTCAACTGAAAACGGCTATCTTAACACAGGTTTGCATTGTTCGGTTCTTGCAAAACCGTTTCAGGCTGCCTCAATCGGGCAGGCTGCCGCGCGGATACTGCTGCCATTGTGCCGATTGTGCGGACAGGGCGGTTTTTAGGATATCGGCGGCGGTTTCGGTTTTCAGGCTGCCGCACAGGAAAATGTCGGCGGCGGCAAAGCCGTATTCCGGCCAGGTGTGGATGCTGATGTGCGATTCTGCCAAAAGCAGCACGCCGGTTACGCCGCCGCCCGCACCGAAGCGGTGGAAATGTGCCGACAGTGCGGATGCACCTGCTGCGTTTGCAGCCTGCCGCATTATTTTTTCCAAATATGCCGCATTGCACAGGATGTCGGCAGGGCAGCCGTATAAATCCAAAAGCCCGTGGCTGCCGGGGCGGTATGCACTCATTTGTGTCCGCCCGAATAGCCGCCGAAGCTGCCGTATCCGCCGCCTGTGCTGTGCGAACGGCTGCCTGAGCCGCTGCCGTCCAGCATGGCGTAGTTGCCGGCAGTGCCGATTAGAATCGCTAAAATGGAGACGATGAGATAAGTATTGCGCTGCATGTTTATGCCCCCTGCCTGTGCGTGTTTTTGCGCTGTTCAAGTCGGCGTGCGTGGTATTCGCCCATGCTCTCCAAACCGTTTATGTGCTGAGAGAGTTCGGTTAGCGCGCGTTCGTAAACCTGTTGTTTGAAGTTGATGACTTCGTCTATCGTTGCCCAGTATTCGTGCCATTTCCAGCCGTCGAATTCAGGCTGCCCTGTTGTGTGCAAATCTACGTCTGCCGCACTGCCGGTAAAGCGCAGCAGAAACCAAATCTGTTTTTGCCCGCGATATGCTCCGCGCCATTCGCGCCGTATCCAGTTGGTGGGGACATCGTAACGCAGCCAGTCTCGCGTGCGGGCAATCGGGCGCACATGCTGCGGCATCAGTCCGATTTCTTCGTAAAGCTCGCGGTACATCGCCGTTTCCGGGCTTTCACCCGGTTTGATGCCGCCCTGCGGGAACTGCCACGCCTGCTCGCGCGCACGCTTGCCCCAAAACACGCGGTTTTTCGCATCCAGCAAAACAATGCCGACATTCGGCCGGTATCCTTCCCTGTCTAGCATAACGCTGCTCCAAATAATTCAAATGATGCCGATTTTCCCACAAAAGCCGCCCAGCCGAAACCGGAGGGAAGTGCGCCCCGCGCGTGGGAAATTCTTGGATATGGCCGGCTTAACTGAAATCTGCTTATTTTGGGCAATATCTCTTAATTCAGGATGTGATGTCTATCTTTAAAATAGATTAAAGTTAATATAAATATCAATAATAAAATTATTAATCATATGAAATCATTAATAATTAAATCATTTTGAAATAAATAAATTTGCATATTGTAAGTTAATATATATCAAAGAAACTATTATGGAGGCATATAATATACATGTTGTTATATATGCGATATATGTGTAATATTTATTTAAAATGATACTATTAGGGAAATGTTCTTTTAAATGAAAAAATAATTTATGAGTTATTAAATTAAAAATTAATATAATAATATTAGCAGAATCAAGACGTTTAATCTTAAAAAAGGTATGTAATATATAAAATATCCCGCAATATATTAACATAAAGAATATAAAAAAATTTATCTTTTTTGAGTACATTTTCTTACCAGTAGTTAAAAAATAATATTAAATATAAAATGTAACCTGATGATATATAAAATTCAGGTTTTAATGATGTTAGGTTTTTAAGGTGGTGCGTGGAAGCAATTACTGCCCAATAAACATATTTATTTTCAAATGCTTATAATTTATGTAACCAGAAATTTAATCTGTTTTTGAGATTGTATCAAAATTTTTTAGATATTTTCTTATAAAATATATCGCTTTCAGACTGTTTGAAAGCAGAGAGAATGCGTTGTGTTCTTGCTAAACAAATGGTCTGGCGCGAACAATCAATATCCGAAAGATTGGCGGATTTTGCCTGTTTGCAAACAAGGCAGCCTGAAACGCTGTTTTACGTTTCAGGCTGCCTTGTTGTGTGGCAAAAGCGGGCAGAAAGTTATTTCTTCAAATCTGCCAAAATTTCATCAACCGTTTTTTTCGCGTCGCCGAAGCACATTACCGTGTTTTCATTGAAGAACAGCGGGTTCTGCACGCCTGCGTAGCCGGTGTTCATGGAACGCTTGAACACCACCACTTCTTTGGCTTTCCATACTTCCAAAACAGGCATTCCGGCAATGGGTGAGTTGGGGTCGGTTTGGGCGGCGGGATTCACCGTGTCGTTTGCGCCGATAACCAGCACCACATCGGTTTCGGGGAAATCGTCGTTGATTTCGTCCATTTCCAAAACGATGTCGTAGGGCACTTTGGCTTCGGCAAGCAGCACGTTCATGTGGCCGGGCAGCCGGCCGGCAACGGGGTGGATGCCGAAGCGCACCTGCGTGCCGTTTTTGCGCAAAAGTTCGGTGATTTCGGCAACGGGATATTGTGCCTGCGCCACTGCCATGCCGTAGCCCGGGGTGATGATGACGCTGGATGCGTTTTTCAGCATTTCGGCAACTTCGGCGGGTTTGGCTTCGCGGTATTCGCCGACTTCTTCGCTGCCCGATGCCGCTGCGCCGTCTGTGCCGAAGCCGCCGGCAATCACACTGATAAAGGAGCGGTTCATGGCTTTACACATGATGTAGGACAGGATTGCGCCGCTGGAACCGACCAGCGCGCCGGTAACAATCAGCAGGTCGTTGGAGAGCATAAAGCCTGCCGCCGCTGCCGCCCAGCCGGAATAGGAATTGAGCATGGACACGACCACGGGCATATCCGCGCCGCCGATGGAGGCAACCAGATGCCAGCCGAAGGCGAGTGCGATGAGCGTCATCAGCAACAGGGCAAAGGTGCTGCCGCCCGCGGACACGAACACAATCAGCAAAACGGACGACACGGCAAGCGCGGCCAGATTGAGCTTGTGTTTGTGCGGCAGTTGCAGCGGTTTGCTGCTGATTTTGCCGTTGAGTTTGCCGAAGGCAACCAGCGAGCCGGTGAAGGTTACCGCGCCGATGAAGATGCCGAGAAACACTTCAACCAGATGGATGGTGTGCATGTCTTCGGCAACGCTGCCTGCATCCATAAAGCTGTTGAAGCCGACCAGCACTGCGGCAAGGCCGACAAAGCTGTGCAGCAGGGCGATGAGCTCCGGCATTTCGGTCATTTCCACTTTTTTGGCTTTATAGATACCGGCTGCCGCGCCGATGAGCATGGCAATGATAATCCAGCCCAAGCCTGCCACGCTGTCGCCGAAAACGGTTGCAACAAGCGCAACTGCCATGCCTGCGATGCCTGAATAGCAGCCCTGCTTGGCGGTTTCCTGCTTGGACAGGCCGGCAAGCGAGAAAATAAACAAGATGGCGGCAACAATGTATGCCGCTGTGACGAGTCCTGAAGACATGCTGGTTCTCCAAAATATGAAATTGCGGATGGTTGGGCGGTTTTGGTTTTCAGGCTGCCTGAAACGCTTTCAGGCTGCCTTATCCCTTCCTAAACATATTGAGCATACGCCGTGTAACGTAAAAACCGCCGAAGATGTTCACGCTGGCAATCAATACGGCGATAAATGCCAGCAGCGACACAAAGCCGTTGCCGTGGCCGATTTGCAAAAGCGCGCCGACAACAATGATTCCGGAAATCGCGTTGGTTACCGACATCAGCGGCGTGTGCAGTGAGTGGCTCACGTTCCACACGACGTAATACCCAATCACGCAGGAGAGCACAAACACGATAAAGTGGTTCAGGAACGCTTCGGGAGCAACCGCGCCCACCCACAGCACCAATGCGGCGGCAACGGCGGCAGGGGCAAGTTTTTTCCACGCGGGAACGGGTTCGGGCTCAGGTTTGGCGGCGGCTTTTTCAGGCTGCCGCTGTGCCTGCGGGGCGGCGGAAACCTGAATCGGCGGGGGCGGGAAAGTGGTTTCGCCGTCTCGGGTTACGGTCATGTTGCGGATAATCACGTCTTCAAAATCCAGCGCGATTTCGCCGTCTTTGTTCGGGCTCAGGAGTTTGGTCAGGTTCACCAGATTGGTGGCGTAAAGCTGGGACGACTGTCCGGCCAGACGGTTTGCCATGTCGGTGTAGCCGATGATTTTTACGCCGTTTTCGGTAACGGAAAGCTCGCCTGGCTTCGTCAGCTCGCAGTTGCCGCCCGTTGCCGCCGCCAAGTCCACAATCACCGAGCCGGCTTTCATGCTTTCCACCATTTCTTTGGTAATCAGCTTGGGCGCGGGTTTGCCGGGGATGGCGGCAGTGGTGATGATGATGTCGCATTCGCGTGCCTGCTCGGCAAACAGCTTCATTTCGGCGGCGATGAATTCGTCGCTCATCACTTTGGCATAGCCGTCGCCGCTGCCGCCCGCTTCCTGCGGGAAGTCCAGTTTCAGGAATTTGCCGCCCATGGATTCAATCTGTTCGGCAACTTCCAAACGGGTGTCGAACGCTTTGACGACTGCGCCCAACGAGTTCGCCGTGCCGATGGCCGCCAGCCCTGCCACGCCTGCACCGATAACGAGCACCTGTGCGGGCGGCACTTTGCCTGCGGCGGTAATCTGGCCGTTAAAGAAGCGTCCGAAGGCGTTGGCGGCTTCTATCACGGCGCGGTAGCCGCTGATGTTTGCCATAGACGACAGCGCGTCCAGTGCCTGTGCGCGCGAAATGCGGGGCACCATGTCCATGGCCAGCGCGTTTACTTTTTTGTCGGTGAGCTTTTGAACCAGTTCTTCGTTTTGGCGGGGATAGAGGAAGCTGACGAGTGTTTGGCCTGCTTTGAGCTTGGCAAGTTCTTTGTCGTTGGGCGGGTTTACTTTGTATACCAGCGGGCTTTTCCAGATTTCGGCAGCGGCGGCGATGCTTGCGCCGGCGGCTTCATAGGCGGCATCGGTAAAGCCCGCCGCTTCGCCTGCGCCGCGCTCCACCGCCACTTCAAAGCCCAGCTTCTGCAACAGCGGCACGGTGGCGGGGGTGCAGGCCACGCGGGTTTCGCCGGATTGGGATTCTTTGGGGATGGCGATTTTCATCTTTACGTTTCCTTTATACGGACGGTTGGAATCCGCGCACGGCGGTTGTAGCCGCGCACAAACAAATAAGGCAGCCTGAAACCGCTGCGGCAGCCTGATGATGCCTAGTTTACAAGATTTATCACAAGATGACAAAACATGGCATTACACGGCTGCGGCTTCCAGGCTGCCCTCGGATGCGGAGTGCGTGGGCAGCAAGTATCCGGCAGGCTGCGGTATTGGCCGGAAGTTGGTTTTCAGGCTGCCTTACCCATTTGGCGGCAAGGCAGCCTGAAACGGGGAAACGCATGTTTTGTAAAACAAAGTCGGCACGCAGGGATTGGTATGCACAATGCCGTATCATTAGAATTTCCCTATATAATCCGCCCCTTTTTTGTCCGCAACACACCGCCATGAACCTTACCGCCACCACTCTACTTGCCCTCAGCATGTCCGCCGACGCATTCGCCGCCTCATTGGCACACGGCGCAGGCGGGGGCAAAACCAGCCTCTCGCAAACCGTCAAAACCGCGCTCACCTTCGGCGTGGTGGAAACCGCCACTCCGCTCATCGGCTGGGCAGCCGGCATCGTCGCCGCACCCTATATAGAAGCGTTTGACCACTGGGTGGCCTTTGTGCTGCTGGCAGCCTTGGGAGCAAAAATGATACGCGAAGGACTTTTCTCTGCCGAAGAAGAAAGGCAGCCTGAAATATCCGCAGCCGCCTCACGCTGGTTGCTGCTGCTCACCGCTGTCGCCACCAGCATAGATTCCATGATAGTCGGCGTAACGCTGGCGTTTTGGGATGCCGACATTTGGCTCACCGCACTTGCCATCGGCACGGCAACCACGCTAATGTCCGCAATCGGACTGCGGCTCGGCAGCGTTTTGGGCGGCATCGCAGGCAAACGGGCAGAAATCTGCGGCGGCATCGTGCTAATCGGCATCGGCACGTTTATCCTGTTGGAACACTTGGGTTATTTACGCTGAACCCGCCGATAGAAACGGTTTCAGGCTGCCTCAGCAGCAAACCCGTCCTCACCCCGTGCCGGACTTGAAATGGGCGCGGATGGATTTAGACTGCCGCACCGTATGGATAAACGCCGACTAAGCCAGCAGTAGCCCGTCTGTTGTTCCGAGCATTTGCCGGAATATGCAGATATTTTGGATACAATTGGAGCGCAGCCATAGAAGAAGAGAGAGCAAACTCCATAAAAGAAAACCGCCTAAACACTGGTTTAGGCGGCTAAGATTTGGCTCCCCGACCTGGGCTCGAACCAGGGACCTGCGGATTAACAGTCCGTCGCTCTACCGACTGAGCTATCGGGGAAAAGAAGCGCGGATTATAGCGTGCGGAAAAAATCTGTCAAACCCGCCTAGCTGATTATTTTTCAGCACGCTGAAAGCAAAGGCGATTTATTTCAGGCTGCCCGTCTTTTTGCGGCGAAGCCGGTGCAGAACCCGTGCAAAATACAGTGCGGCAGCACATCCTGCCATATCTGCCGCCGCATCCAGCCAGTCCCCCTGCCGCGTGTTGGTGAAGAAATGCTGGGCGGCTTCGCTGGCAGCGGCATACACCAGTGCACAGGTGGCAAGCACGGCATACGGCGGTTCGCGCCCTTCGGCAAGCCACGCTTTTGCCAGCAGCCAACATTGTGCAAAAAACAGCGCGGCATGTCCCAACTTGTCAAAATGCGGAAACGGCGGTGGAGTGTGCGGCGCGCTTTCGCGGAACACCAACGCGTAAACCCCTGCGGCAAACCATAAAGCGGCGGCAAACAGCCAACGGTTGCACGGCAGCTTCACGGCAGCGTGTCCAACAGAGTTTGGCATTCTTGGGCAAGGGCGGTGAATTTTCCGCCGCGTGCCGCGAGCGTGTCGCGCCAAAGCATAAGTTCTGCTGCGGACGGGGCTTCATCCAAGCTGCATTCTTCCAGCATAAATTGCAGGATTTCGCGCACTTCGCCGTAGCTTTCGGTTTTGATGGCTTCTGCCAGTTCGGTATTCATTTTTCAGGCTGCCTGAACGGTTCGGGATTCGGATTATAGCGGCAAGACCTCTGTAGTGTTTTTCAGGCTGCCGTATATTCGGATTTGGGAATGCAACGGGTGCGGATTTTTTCCAAAAACTGCGTATAGATAGCACAAACCGTTTTCTAAAGTGGATTGAAATGAGAGTGCTGCTGCGTTGTCTTGCCTTGCCGTACTATATTTGTGTGCCTTGTATCAAAACATCTGTGCTTTCAGTTTGCCGAAAAAAACCTGCCGAAGAAACGGCAGGTTTTTTTGTGCGTTTTATGGTGCAGGCGCAGACCCTGTGATTTCCACGGTTACGCGGCGGTCGGGTTGCAGACAGGCTTTCAATGTGGCGGTCGGTTTCGTTCCCACGCAGTCGGTGGTTACCGGCTGGCTTTCACCCGCACTGCCGACGTTGATGGGACTTTGCACCCCTTGGCTTTGCAGATAGCTGCGGACGGTTTCTGCACGTTTCAGTCCCAGGTTGTAGTTATACTGCTCGCTGCCTAAGCGGTCGGTGTGGCCGACAACGGAAATACTGTCAACGGTTGCCCCGCGGTTGTTCAGGCTGCCTGCCAGTTCGTCCAGCTTGGCTTTGCCCTGCGGCAGGATGTCCTGCACCGACGATTGATTGAAACGGAATAGCGCGTCTGCCGACAATTCTATGCGCTCAACTCGAGACACAGTCGCAGTAGGCGCAACCGCAGGAGCGGGCTCTTCGGGTGCGCACCAACTGCGGATATAGTCTTTTGCCATCGCTTGGCTACTCAGAACCATGGCGGTGATCAATAAAGCTGCTTTTGGGAATCTCATGTTTTGTCCTTTACTAGGCAGCCTGGAATTTTCCCAGGCTGCTTGAAAACGGTTATTTCCAAGTGTATTTCAGGCCAACCGTACCACGGTAACCTTCACGTTTTGCACTGCCGAAATTACGTTCGTAGCGTGCATCTCCGTACAAATAGGCGTTTTTACCGAGCGGAAGTTGCGAGCCGATACCGACCTCACCCCATGTACCGTTGCGTTTTTCTTTCACGGAATCCAAACCTATGCTGACGCTGCGCGGATTCAGGAAGTCATGCCAAACGTTTGCCACGGCATAGAAGGTGTTGGTGCGCAGATTGCCATTCGGTGCGTTGTAGGCTAAGCGCGCACCTACACGACCACGCAGACCGTGCTGTTTGTTTTGGTCTACTTTGCGGATGCCGTCGTTGAATTTTTTCAGGCCGACGTATTGGTAGGCCAACTGTGCCTGCGGTTCGATGAACCAGCCGCCTTCGTTTGTACCGCTACTGCCCAGTACGAACGGACGACCCACTTCGGCAGACAGACCCGCGCCCCAACCGTTTTGTTTCACGGAAACGTTGTCGCGCGATTTGTATTTGTTGCGCAGCCAGCTTACCTGTCCAACCAAATCGGCATACGTGCCGTTTTGTGCGTAATAGGTGTTGCTCAAACCGAGGCTGACGGCATCAGATTTACCTTCGCCCGTGTATTTGTCGCTATGAACAACACCGTTTTCTGCGCGGTATCGGTCATAGAAATCGGTTTTTGAACGGGTGTAGGCAAGGTATGCGCCAGTCAGGTTATGTCCGCCTTTATCGTTACGGCGCACAGCGAAGTCATGCCCGATTTGAACACCGCCGATATTGGTTTTGAAGTTGAGACGCTCTCTGCCGTCAGCTTCCAAATGGCGACCAAATACCCGTCCCCATGTTTGGGCACCGGCACGTTCACCGCACGCACCGCAGTCATCCCATGCCAAAACCTGATTTTCGCCGCGCCTTTCGTGCAGCGTGTTCATGGTAACGTAACCTGCCTCTTGGTTTACTTGCGGCATCAGCACATAAGAAGACACGGGCGATGCATAGATATAGTGCAGGCTACTATTTGCCGACGGGGTGTTTGGAGTCGGGCTAGGTGTCGGAGCTGGGCTAGGTGTCGGAGCTGGGCTAGGTGTCGGAGCTGGGCTAGGTGTCGGAGCTGGACTAGGTGCCGGAGCGGGTGGCGTACTGGTAGCGTATAGCGTCCATGCATATACGTTTTTGCCGCCTGCCGTACTTTTCAGAACGAGTTGCGCCTGGCCTGCATTAGTAGTATTCGCCGTGCCGGTAAAAATAGCATTGCTATCAGGCTGACCGTCTTGTTGACCGGCAGCATTGGCTAATGCCTGTTCCACGGTAACAACATCTGAAGAAAACTGCTGAGCAGTACTCTGTGTGATGTTGCCGATAATACCGTTGCGTGTGCTGACAACAGTTGACCCGCTTGCTTGACCTTTGATTATCAAGTGGTCGGAATCTTTGTCCGTATCACTATTCCAAAGAGTGTTGACAATCAGTTTGCCGTTATTACCCGCATAGTTACCGTTCACGGTGATGGTTTTGTAATTACCTACAACAGCGGCTGCAGGTGTTGCGAAAGCTACCGTACCGGCATTATCCAAATGGGTTACAGTGGAATTACCATTATTGTTCCAAGTGGTACCGTTATCTAATTCCACAGACGAAGTGCCTGCCGCCAGTGCCATGGTGCCGTTCAATACTGCGCCATTGGTGGCGGTGAGCGAGTTGGTGCCGGATACAGAGTTGAATACATTAGTCGTACCGGTAACCGTGCCACCGTTTACGCTGATAATATTAGTACCGCCGTCTGCTTTTACGGCATCGCCGTTGGCTTTTACGGTAGCATTGTTCAACACAGCCTTACCGCTATTTAGCGTTTGTACGGCAGTGCTACCGGCACCGTTCAGATTCAGGCTGCCTGAATATTCAACAGTAGCACCGTTTTGTGCCGTGTAGCCGGTCACGTTTGATGCACCGGTGGTAGTATTCAATGCCGAAATCAGTTTTGTAGCACTATTTTCAGGGCTTGATGCGATCAATTGGTTATTCAAACCGTAACTTCTGCCATCGGCTTTGCCAATGGTAACGCCGGTAGCATTGTCGGCAACGGTTGCAGTACCTTTCAGGCTGCCTGTTGCACCACCGGATACCAAAGCAACACTTGTGCCGTTACCCGTAAGGTTGAAAGTACCGTTATTTACCGTGATGGTAGAGGTTTTGCTGGCTCCCGTATCGTTACCGTTGCTGGCAAGAATAACGGCATTTTTGCCAGAAGCAGTTACATTCAAGTCGGCAGCTGTAATTGAACCACCCTCATCCGTACGGAATAGAATAGAATTTTCCGTAGTAATATCAGTGCTGTTGGTTAAAGGGGCAACATTGGCAACTGCATTGCCGCCGTTTATGTGGTAGGCAATTTGGTTTTTCGCATTGGTGGAGTTGTCGAATACGGCTTTCATACCAGCATTCACATCCATTAATGCATTGCCACGCGCATGCGCACCGATTACATTGTCACCTTTCAGGGTAAGCGTACCATCTGCTACTACTTCGACTTTGCCAGTACCCTGACCGTCAGCGTAAATACCATAATTACGAGTTACTTGGTTAGCAGAGGCTTCTTCTACCGTAATTTTGCTGCTGGTAGTATTGGTGATTTTGGCAGTACGCCCTGCTTCAGCTACCACGTTTTCACCGACAGCATTAGTACCAATTACATTGATTGTGCCGGCGTTGGTAATTTGAGCTGCACCGGAGTTTTGTGCCTGGATGCCAACGTTTTGTTTTGGTTGAGCTCCACCAACACCGCTTGCTTTGCCTTCGATATTGATGACACTGTCTGTACCCAAATTGACTACGGTTGAAGCATCGCTGTTTCTGGCCACGCGGATAGCGGTAGCACCTTGAGTTTGCTCTCCAAGAGTAATCTTACCGTTATGATTAACAACGGCATTGCTGCCATTAACCAAAATACCTACTTGGTCGGTAGCATTGCCAATCAACTTGGTCGGTGCATTTTTGTCGTATTGTGCCGTACGGCCGATGAAGATTTGGCTATCTTTCTCGCTATTAAATGTACCGTTTTGTTCTACACGTACCCCAGTAATACCGCTATTCGGGGCACTGTTTACAGCTACATTGATAACACCGCCGGCTTTATTGGTTGCCGTAGCATTATTATTTACACGAAGTGCATAGTTGTTGTGCGAATAGCCTTGATAGGTATAACCGGCAAGGTTGATGATGCCGTTGTTTTCAAAGTTGCCGCTGTTGGTAGCATGAATGGTGGTGGACAAAGAGTAGTAGTCATTTTTGTTGGTTTGTTTGGCTTGAGTTGTGTCGTAATTATCAGACGCAAAAAAACCACCAGAAATCACGCCATTGTTGATTGCTGTACTGCCCGCACCACGCACGGTCAGGCTGTTAAAACGGCCGGACAATTGTGCACCTTCCTCAATCACGGCTTTGCCGCCGTTTTCGGCCAGCATGCCGCCACCGTTGCCTGATTCCAAACCAGGGCTTACATCAATTTGCCCGCCGTTCTTGATGGTGGCAGTAGAACCCGCACCGGTTGCAGCCAGCACCCAGCGTTCACCAATCGGAAGGGTGGAATCTGGATGAATGGTAATGGGGTTGTTTTGTCGGAAAACCTTCGTTTCAGTCGCAGCAGCCTCATTAAAATAGCGATCATACGCCGCCTGTTGGGTTTCACCGGCGTTGGCAAAGCCTGGAGTACCGACAGCAGGAATCAATACATTATTATTATAGTTAATCAGATCCTGCACTGTATTCAGTGTATGACTTACTCCCTTGAAGGTAACGGTTTTTGGTTTAAACAAATCTTGGCTAATCGCCATCTCTTGGGAAGCTACACGGGTTTCTTCAAAGTAAATACGGTTTTTAGATACCCATTCTGCCGATCCGCCGTTTTCGGCCTGCACCAAACGAGAATTTTTTAAAGCAATCAGTGTTTTTACAGTGTTTTTAGTAGTAGTCTCATCGGCCATAGTGGCAGCCGGATCACCTAAATTGGCAATAATTTTGCTGCCGTTGCCATTGGCGGTACCCAAGCGCATATCAACGTATATGTCATTACCTGTTGATACAGTACTTTGAACGTCCGCCGCCGATATAGAGCCAACGTTGTTGTAAACGTTCACTGTTTGATTACTGTTGGTTGCAGGATCAGTTACATTGACCGTGCGGCCTTTCTGATTGGCCAGCAGACGTTGGCGCTGGTTCAGCTCAGCAAGAATTGCGGGCTCGGTAAAGAGTTCGCTCAATTTCCCGCTTCGGATAGAACGATCATTCGCATTGCCGGTGATGTTGTTGATATCGGGTGAGGTTAAGGTAACAGTATCGCCACCGGTTACCAAAGCTTGGCCGACTTTATTGTCGTTTGTAGCGGCAGTATAAACACCCATGTCGCAGCTACCGCCACTGGCAACAGTACTTTGTCCGCCCAAGTTGGTAGCACAAGTAGAAGCAGCGGCAGGAAGGGCTGTCAATCCTGCTCCCACCATGGCTGCAGACATTAACAGTCTGCCTGCTTTGGTGCGCGAAGATTTTTTGCGCCCTTGCTTGTCAAGTTCTGAGCAAACTATCCAAGTACCATGCTCTTCTGAGAAGACAACATTGTAAATTTTATTCATTAAAAATTACTCCATCAAAAAACGCGGTTGAAATAGAAATAGCAAAGCCGTGTAAGCAAAGTTTTAAAAACAAAGGATTTTTGCAAATATGTGGACTTCTTATTTTAACATAAATTTAATCATTATTAAGATTCTGCTGTTAATGGTCAAGAAAATTATTAAAAGTGTTGTAAAAAATCATATATTGTCTACGCCACGGACTGGGGATAAACCCTCTGTAACAGCATCAGATAGTCGACATCTCCCTATTACGTCCTCCGTTACGGCTTTCAGGCGTTCCATCAAGCTTAATCGGGATACCACCTACGTCCGCCTGCGCAAATCAACCAATTCCGTTCCTGCCAGCACGTCATACAGAAACTGCCGTCTCGGGTGGAACAGTGCAAAGCCCCACGGCAGCAGCCACCAGCATAACGCTGCGCCTGCTGCGCCCCGCCCGTGCCAGCCCATGCTTTGCAGTCTTGCATACGACAGCATCGGTATGAATACCAGCAATACGCATGCCCACGCAAAGCGGACAAACAGCCGTTTTTTGGCAGGACGGCAGCCTGAAACGTCTGCCAGACCGATGTTCCAAACACGCATCGGCAGGGTTTGCCCTTCGCGCAGCCAGTTGAGCGAAAAATATAGCCACCATGCCCACAGGAACACTGCGCTGGCAAACGCGGGGGCGGCAGGCAGCAGCGCGGGGGCGCCGTATTTGGCGGCGGTAACGGCAACGCCTGCGGGCACGGCGGCGGCGGCGGTAACCGAACCGGCTGTCAGGCTTTCGTAAACCAGCGCGGCGGCGCGGCGTTTTAATGGGGCGGGCTGCATAGTCGTCCTTTGCTCGGAAAAGTTTTCAGGCTGCCTGAAAGGTTGGGAAAAGCGGCGGCTGCGTTTACACGCCGAAATGTTTCGCGGCGGCTTCTACCGCGGCTTCAAGGCAGCCTGAAACAAACGGGTCGTATGCGGCATCGGCAGGCAGCTTTTGCAGCCAGGTAAGCTGGCGTTTGGCCAACTGCCGTGTTGCCGCCTGCCCTTGTGCCGTAAATTCTGCCCGGTCTGTTGCGCCGTCCAGATGCGCCCATGCCTGGCGGTAGCCTACGCAGCGCATGGACGGCATGTCAGGCTGCAATTGCGGATAGGTGCGGCGCAACCGTTGTACTTCGTCCAAAAAACCTTGCGCCAGCATGGTTTCAAAGCGTGCGTTGATGCGGCTGTGCAACAGGCTGCGGTCGTGAGGCAGCAGTGCGAAGGTGAAAACGTCCAGCGGTGCGGGTTGGCGGGCGTGGGTCAGTGCGCTCATCGGTTGTCCGGTCAGCAGAAAAATTTCCAGCGCGCGCTCAATACGCTGGCTGTCGTTTGGTTTGATGCGCGCTGCGGATTCTGCATCGCATTGCTGCAAGCGGTTGTATAGAAAAGGTAATCCGTGTGCGGTTTTTTCTTGCTGCAACTGTGCGCGGATGCCTGCATCGGCTTCGGGCAGCGTGTCCAACCCCTGCACCAGTGCGTGAAAATACATCATGGTGCCGCCGGCAATAACCGGCAGCCGTCCGCGTGCATGGATTTCGTTTACCAGCCGTATGCAGTCGGCCACAAAATCGGCTGCGCTGTAATTTTGCAGCGGGCTGATGATGTTTATCAGGTGGTGCGGCACGGCGGCCAGTTCGTCCGCGCTGGGTTTCGCCGTACCAATATCCATGCCGCGATACACCAATGCGCTGTCTATGCTGATGATTTCGCAGGGAAAACGGCGGGCAAGGTGCAGAGCGAGCGCGGTTTTGCCGCTGGCTGTGGGACCGATTAGGGCAAAGGCTTTGGGGTGTGGCATGGCGGCAGTTCGGGCGAGGGTTGGCGGATTAAAATTGCAATGATGCGGCGTTGGTCGGCCTTTTATCTTTGTGATTTGAATCCGTTATTAAAAAGCGGCGGATTATAGCATTTGCGCTTTTCAGGCTGATTGGGTGATACTATATAACATGAACGGGTGTATAATCCGCGCTTCGTTTTTTCAACCACACGTAACAGGAGACCGAACCATGTCCCAACGCATCACCAAAACCGCATTTGTTATCGCTCTTGCCTTTGCCGGCACGGCGTTTGCCGAAAACCTTCCCGTGGTGGCCAGTTTCAGTATTTTGGGCGATGTCGCCAAGCAAATCGGCGGCGAACGCGTCAGCGTTACCAGCCTTGTCGGTCCGGATCAGGACGCGCATGCCTATCAGATAAACAGCGGCGACGTGAAAAAAATCGCAGCGGCGAAACTGGTGCTGCTCAACGGCTTGGGGTTGGAGCAGGCAGACGTTATCCGCGCCGTGCAGCAGAGCCGCGTGCCGTATGCCGAAGCCGCCCAAGGCATCACGCCGCTGAAAAGCGAAGAGGAACACGAACACCATCATGACCACGACGGCCACGACCATGAACACGGCCACGAACACCATCATCACGACCACGGCGAATACGACCCGCACGTGTGGAACGACCCCGTGCTGATGCAGAAATACGCGGCAAACGTAACCGCCGCTCTCACCAAGGCCGACCCTGCCGGCGCGGCATATTATCAGGCGCGGCTCAAAAACTATTCGGCGGAACTGACGAAGCTGGACAGTTATGCGCGCCAGTCGTTTGATGCCGTTCCGCGAGACAAACGCAAAGTGCTGACCGGACACGATGCGTTCAACTACATGGCAAAACGTTACGGCATCACCTTCCTTGCCCCGCAAGGCGTGAGCACCGAGGGCGAGGCTTCGGCCAAAACGGTTGCCGCCATCATCCGCCAAATCAAGCAGCAGGGCATCAAAGCCGTGTTCACCGAAAACATCAAAGACGGCAGAATGGTGCGGCGCATTGCGCAGGAAACCGGCGTGAAAGTCGGCGGCACGCTGTATTCCGATGCGCTGAGCAAAGGCGCGCCCGCCAAAACCTATGCCGATATGTTCCGATACAACGTCCGCGTGCTTTCTGATGCGATGAAATAACCATCGCGCCGCGATTGGAACGGAAATTGCTTTGAGTTGGGAACGGGACAACGCGCAGTTTTTCAGGCTGCCTGCCGCAACGGGCAGCCGCTCCCGCCAACCAAAATAAGTTATACAAACGAGACGTAGTGTAGAGAATGTTTCAGGCTGCCCGATGCAGTATATCGGGCAGCCTGAAATTTTTTAGGGGCTGACGTAGATTAGCCCTAAATTCCACACCAAACCCGCAAGATTTTTAGTTGTATTTGCGCAAGATGCGTTTTGCCTGATTCCAGAAATTCTCAATGCCGTTGATGTGGTTCTGGCGGTCTGCAAATTCCTTGGAATGGTTGATGCGGTAATGGATAAAACCGCTTACGTCCAGCTTGTCATAGCTGCTCAGGCTATCCGTGTAAACGATGCTGTCCGGCATGATTTTCTTTTTGATGACAGGGAGTAACGTTTCAGACTTGGCATTATCCACCACAACGGTATAGACCCGTCCGTTACGTTTCAGAATGCCGAAGACAACCACTTTTCCTGCCGCACCGCGACCGCGTCTGCCCTTGCGGTGTCCGCCGAAATAGCTTTCGTCCAACTCGACAGAGCCCTCGAAAACCTCATCGGCAGCCAAGGCCAGATAATGGCTGATAACCATGCGGATTTTGCGGTAGAACAGAATAGCGGAGTTGGGCTGAATGCCCAAAATATCGGCAGCGGAACGGGCGGTAACTTGGAGTACAAAAAAACGGAGCAGTTCTTTCTGTATTTTTTTTCTTTAATTTGCAGTGTGTTATCTTCATATTTTAAGGGTAACATAACTACTACTCATTTGACTATGTCGTTTTAAAACGTATAGCCTACCTGAAAACCGCTTGCCCATTTCCTTGACTGGAAAGATTCGGGCTTTTTCAATGCACGGCCGGTAAATATATCGTAATGCAGGTTACCACCAAGCTTCATCTGTCCGTGTATCCCAACTACTGTGCCGACTAAAGTTTGTCCCGACAACCATTGGGCGGATTGTCCTGAAACATGTCCTACATCAGCCCCAAAATAAAGCAGATGGCCTGGTTTAAATTGCCAGCTCAAATCGTTGCGCCAATACCAGCCTCGCTCGGCAGACAAACTCATTTCACCGTCGAAGCCACGTACGGTGTAGCGTCCGCCGATGGCCAGTTTGTCTTGCGATGTTAGCGGGGTTTTGTTCCATTGTGCATGAACGGAAGTATCATAGGCAAATAGCTGTTTACCGATTTGAAAAGGAGTGTTCACATCAGCCGATGCCATCCAAATTTTCATACGTGACGAGCCTTCGTTAAAGGCTTCTTCAGGCGCACGCAAAGCATCTTTCATGCCGGTGCCGCGTTTATATTTCAACTTAAAATCTGCCGTACTGCGGCCGATATATTCTTTGTGGGAAAGTTCTGCCAACCAACCTGCAGTTTTACGCCGTTGTATAGTCAGTTCGGCATCATCAATGTAACTTTTTGTTTCTCTCGTCCACAGTTTTACACCGAGATAGGTTTTGCGTTTGGCATCACGATACAACAGGCGGTTGAAACCGAAATCAGTATTGTAACTTTTTCCATTATAGTCATATACTTCCGACAATCCGGCAACTGCCTGATGGTAACGGTAGCCGTTGTGATTGAATGCCCATGTCCATTTGCCGAAAGGAGCTGAATAATGTACGGCGTAATTGTTCGACCCGCCTTCTTTGCGATAGCCGTCAAAACTTTCCTCATCGGGTGTGCCGCCAATTGAACGTCCATAATTTACATAGAACATATCACTCAGTCCAAAAGGATTGTCGGTAGAGAAAGTGATATTTCCTTGAAATTTTCCTGTCACCTTACTACCTGAATTATCCACACCCACACTCAGACGGTAGGGCAGCAGACGTTGCCGCCATTGCACCACAATATCACTTTGGTTTGGTTCGCCCTCTACGGGAACAATTTGGATATCGGCTTCCGCAGTCGGGAGACGTTTGAGATTTTCCAGTCCTTGTTCCAAATCACGCAGATTCAACAGATTGTTCGAGCGTGAGGGGAATTTGTTTTGGAATGCTGCAATACGTCCTGCATGGGTTTGATCATCGTTAGACTTATCGATTCGTATGAAGCGCAGATAGCCCGGCATCAGTGTTAATTGAAGCTTGCCACTATTCAAATCCTGTGGCGCAGCCAAGATACGGGTCGTGGTATATCCCCTGCCAATCAAAGCATTTTGTGCCAAAGACATGATTTGATTGATGTCGCCCGCATGCAGACACTTGCCGGGAACAAAATGTGTTTGGTGCAAAGCATGGTTGAGTGCAAACCGAAATTTAGCCGCTTCTTCACCCACTAATTCCACCTCAGAAATAGGAAGGCAGGGGCTTGCCCCATCTGAATTTGCACCGCCTACCTGTGTTGCTATCTTCTCCATGCCCATATTGATACCATCCAAGCGAACATCTTGTTCTGACTGCATCTGTTCACGCAGTTGCTTCTCACGTTGACGTTGGAGAATATCCTGTTGTTGTGAAACAGTTTCAGATGTGGGTGCGGCTGATGTTGGGGTAGGGAAGGCAGCCATTAATGATAGAACTAACAGTGATAAGGGATGAAATGCGTTTTGAGAGAAAAAGAAAGGTTTCATAGAATTGGGCTAAGTAATGTAAGCGGGTAATTATAGCAATGAACAAAAAGGGATAAAAAGATAAAAACCGCTATAAATGATGATTTAATCACATGAATATATGATATGAAAAAGAGGGGGCGAAATCTGAAGCTGCCTGAAAACAGTCGTAGATAAGACCCATTTTTTATTTTCAGACGGCCCCTTGTTAAATAGTGCAGGATTTCGGGGGAAAGCTATCCTTGCCTATGGCACATCAGGCATATTGCTTCATTAGTTCATACACGGAAACCAGCCTCCCCTCGTCTTCCAATCCTGTCAAATAATAGCTTTCCAGTAGTGTTTCACCCATATTGGAAACACTGTCACATTTCGTGCTAGTTGCACAGGCCGTGCTTGTTAATACTTACTCATCAGCTATTTTGGAATACATATTCTCCACGGCTTTGGGTGATAGTGGTGCTTTACACTTAGTGCAATAATCTTTACTAAATGGAGAAACGCCTCTTGAATAAGTTAAATTATTAGCATCAATCTCAAATGATTTGCCATTAAATTTTTGAAAAGAATGGCAATATGGACATATGCTGGCAATCGGAATATAAATAATACAAAAAAGTAATCCAACAACCCAATATATAGTAAATATAATAAAAAAAATATCTTTCTTTAAGAAATTATTGTTTGTAACAATTTCTTGGAGGGTTGCCGCACCAGATATACAGGCTACGGAAATAAAAAAAATCTTAGGAATTAACATTCTTTTTTGAAATTTTTTCGCAATATACATTGCTTGTTCTTTGTCATCTAATTTTTTCATATCTTTTACTTCTTCCGTTCCAAATATCCCATTTCAACATACCACCTATTCCCAATTGAGGTTTAACAACAGATTTAACTTCCCCTCCTCTATACAATGAAGATGCTTGATTATCTGGATACTGTCTACCTCCTTGTATGGCAGCAGAATTATTCCACGGCCCTAACTTAAGTTCAGCTTCAACTTTAGTTGACAGTAACGTCCTTAAAATAACAATAGCATTTTTATCATTGCTGAATATTCTATCTGCGTGTGGTATTCCGCGCGATGAAGTGCTTCGATCGTACTCAATATACACTCTTTTACCTGATGGAAGCGTTGCTTGCAAGTCTGGGCGACATATTCCTACACGACAAAAATTTCCATACTGCTAATCTACGTCAGCCCCAAAAACAAAGATTTGTTTTTTTTATTCAACATATCTATCCTAAATACGCCATCACTCCATTGAGTTTTTAATTTGTATTTCGCTCTTGTTAAATGTTTTTCTGTTTGCCGATTTCTTTTGCTAATGTAAAAAATACTCTACCACTCTCATTGGTTAAAGTTTTCAAGTATTCATCAACATCAGTAACATTAATAACAACTGTTTCATTTGTATGTTTATTAAATTCTAAATCAATAATAATATTCCCATTAACCAATATCTCATATATATCTTCTTCTTCAGGCAGCATAGACAAACAATAAGCACTTGAAGCTGAAAACTCTTTTTTCAGATACTGAAGAAGAAAAGTATTTTTAATTAAAACATCATTAAATTCATCTAATGATTGCTTGACTTCTTTCATTGTCCAATTTTTAACATTATTCTTCATTGTATTCTACCTGGGGTCGTAGTTATTAAATTACCATACTTATCTGTTTGGATCGTCATAATATTAGATTGAAACTCTCCTGATCTAAAAATTCTAACTCTATTTCCCGACAAACTATATATATGCTAAAACCGGTCGGAAGATCATACCTACCGCCTATCACTTCCAGCGCACCTCCATAATCCAAGATTTCATCCTCCTGCTTTAATTCTCCAAGCTCCAATGTATTATCGATATTTATATCTTGGCTCTTCGTAGCGTAGCCATAAATAAATTTCAGATAGCTGAACTGCTTGAATTTAATTTTTACCCAGTCTGTGTAATTTGGTGTAGGAATTTCTTGAGGAAAGTCCGGATAATCCACACAATTGACGATAATATGAAATTCATCGTTTTTCAAAGTATAGTTTAATAGAGTGCCCTCATATATATACAGAAATTGATAATCTTTTTTTGGAATAGTATAAGTTGTCATATTATTTTACCTTTAAAAGGCTGCTTGGGTAGCATGCACTCCCTGCCGGTAGCGAGTCCATGCTACGGCTTGTTTAATTAAAACTCTCCTGATCTAAAAATTCTAACTCTATTTCCCGGCAAACTATATCTATACTAAAACCAGTTAGAAGATCACATCTACCGCCTATCAATTCCAGCGTACCTCCATAATCCAAGATTTCATCATCCTGCTTTAATTCTCCAAGCTCCAATACATTATCGATATCTTTATCTTGGCTCTTTGTAGCGTATCCATAGATAAATTTCAGATAGCTGAACTGCTTGAATTTAATTTTTACCCAGTCTGAATAATTAGGCATAGGGATTTCTTGAGGTAAATCTGGATAATCCACACAATTGACGATGATATGAAATTCATTGTTTTTCAAAGTATAGTTTAATAGAGTGCCCTCATATATATACAGAAATTGATAATCTTTTCTTGGAATAGTATAAGTTGTCATATTATTTTACCTTTTCAAATACAATGGTTTTAAGATTTTTTGAGTCCAAGTTGGCTCCAGTACTCTTATGAAATTCCAGTCGTTTAAACTCCTCCTTTAACGGACCATTATATTTTAACCTTAATCCCATTCGGGCCAGTTCTGTCTCATTTGGAATTCCTCTTAAATACTTATTGTTTGATGTGCCATTAATCACAATTTCTCCCCCTTTTTTTGTAATACGTGCTGCTTCAGGAAGATAATCCATTATTGTAAATTTCCCTTCTGGTTTAGGAATATAAGGATTATTTGCGATAACTCTCGCCTGACTGCCTGTCGGTATATTGGGCATAGAACGTGCATCTCTTGCAACAGCCATCGGATCTGATGGGCTAACTCCTACTGCTCCATGTATTTGTACCCCTTTGCTGTCTGTGAATAGCTCTACTGTACCATTAGGTCTTATCTTCGGTGCAGAGCTATTGGGCTTAGGCAACGCCCTTTGCTCAGTTACCCCTGCATAACTAACATTTTTACCATTGGGCAAAGTTGCTTCCACTCCCTTGCCTGTTAGTCGCGCAATTGTCCCTGCTGGCAGGATTGTTCCATTGGACAGATTCTGTGCCTGTGTGAGCTTAACGGTTTGATTAGGTATCAATGTTCCACTGGTAAAATCAAATGCTTTTCCATTGGGAACAATTGGTGCTTGTTTTTTTATTTCTGCTGCCAGTTGTGTAGCAGATAACTTACCTGCGCGGTACAGTTTATATTTATTAACCAGTTTAACAGGGATTCGTCCTACTAACTCCATCACTGGTAATTGGTACCACATCAACCGTTGTTGGGTTGCATGGTTGTATTCATATATTCTACCTGCTTCAAAATCTCTCCCTTGTAATTGTAATAATTTTCTATGATATTCCTCTATTTGTTTATCGTCTAGCGGACCCACTTCATCGCTGGTAGCCGAATCATAGGCGTATCTTGGCAAAGAAATTATGCCTTTCCCAATTATCTTTGGATCATTATGTGCATCATTACTGCTATCTTTATAGCCTTGTTCCATCCCTTTTTTAAAATCCGTTGAGGCATTACGGTTTTCAATATAAACGCTATTCAAGAATTTATTTATTTCGTTTTTATCGGTATAGGAACTAAATAATGCTTTTAAATTTCTGTCTGAATCTAAATATTCACGATTAGTAGCTGTAAAGAATTGATGACTTGCACCAAAATTATCTACATAATGGAATCTAGATGTGTTTTGAGATAAAAACTGTTCTGCAAGTTCATTGCGTCCATGCAGTATTGCCCATTCGCTGTCTACCATTGCGGCAGCTGCGCGGTCTAGCTGAATTTGTGCTTCTCGGGGAGTTAAATTTAATCCTTTGTTTTTTAAATAGTTAATATATTTTTGTAGTGTATCTTTACTGTGTAACCATTTCACTTCATCAGGATGCAACTGGCGATTAAACCAATCCGCATTCGCCCCCGCAACCGCCGCACCCGTGCTTCCACCCGTCAGCGCACCAATTGCTGCGCCTCCTAGGGTGTCTGTCAGTAATTTCCCAGCACCACCAAATTTGTCGCCTACTTGGTTTAAATAGGGTGCTGCTAGCGATGAGGTGCCTGCTCCTACTGCGCCTTGTGCATCACCTGTTAAGAGTGCACCTACCCCTGCGTGGAGCGCAGCTCGTCCTAATCCGCCTTCTTTCCATGTGTTGTACTCTGTTTGATGGTCGGATAGATATTGGTCTGCAAGGGCGAGTTGTTGCTGCAGTTGGGCAATTTGCTCAGGGTTTTGCGCGTCTTTTAATTGCTCTTGTAAATTTGCTTTGGCAATTTGAACGCGCTCGTAGTTCTGTATATTGCCCAGTTTATCTGCTGTCCAAGCAACAGTTTGAGCGGCAACGGGGGCAAATTGTTGTGATACTTCACGCTGTAAATCCAGCTCATTCTGCACCTCTGCCGCATCAAATCGGTTTTTCAGGCTGCCTGATTGTTGATCCGCAGTTTCGGTGTCGATGCCGGTGTGGATACGCGCTTCGGTTTCTTCGGCAGTCCTGCCTGTTCGGGCAAGTTGTCCCGCTTCGTCGGTGATGTGTATGTTGCGGGTGTTGATGCCGCTGCGGGTGGTGCTGCTTTTGCTGTCTCCGTCGCTGCCGTAGCCGATGGCGTTATTGTTGTTTTGACCTTTAGAAACATCAATCAGGCGGATTCCCGGGCCGGAGTCGGCAGGACGGTTTTGTCCCATTGATTCGCCGCTGATTGCAACACTTGCCCCGATGCCGAAGCTTTTGCCTTCGTAGCGGCTGTGGTTTTGAATGTCGCTGGCAGTAAGGGTGGCCGTCTGAAAAAGGTTTTTTCCTTTGTCTTCGGCACTCTTGCCGGAGGTGATGATGCCGCCCTTGAGGTCTGTGTTGTCTCTGACTTTGATTTGATAGCCGTCTTCTCCGGCATAAATACCACTTTGCTCGGTTACTGAGGCATGGTCTGCTTTGACCTTGCTTTGGCTGTAACTGCCGCTTGCACTGAATCCGTAACCGACGGTAACTTGGACATTGCCGTTTTGCTGTTTGCTCTGATAGGTTTCAGTATCTTGAACACTTTCTATATGCAGGTTGCGCGTATCTGCCTGTACGCCTTTGCCGATAAGCTGCGCACCTTTGAGGGTGGTATCCCCGCCGCTTCGGATGGTGGTTTTGCCGGCCGTGTTGCCGATATGGGTGTGGCGGTGGGTAGTACTTTCCCCTTGTCCTTTACCTTTGCCGAGATTTCCTCCGGCGGTAATTCCAAGACTGATGCCATCACCTATTTGGATGGCTACGCCTGCATTCCAGCCACTGCTTTTGTTTTTGCTTTGCTCGCTGCCGTCCTGTTTGGCAGATTGGAGTTTGATATGGTTGTCGGCAATGAGGGTGGTACCTGCATGGCCGATGACATCGGAACCTGTAATATTGATATTGGACTGCTCCCCGCCTCCTGTGGCCACAAGTGTGGTTTGCCCTTTGCCGATAATTTGACTTGCTGCCGCTTCGGTGTAACGGCTTTTTTGCTCGTTACGACTTTTCTGTTCGCCGTAGGTGATAGACACACTGATACCGGAGCTTTGATTGTTGTTTTGACCTTGTCCCGCACTGCTGCTTGGAGCAAATTGTTGCATTTGTTGGGCTGCTTGATAACCCTGCCATGCAGCATTGGCCGCAGCCATGGCATTAACGCGTTTATTTTTACTTTTGCCCACATTTTGGGCTGCTTGTACGAAGTTTTGTGCAGCTTGGACAACCGGCACATTGAGGGCGACAGTGAGGCCTTTTTGTTCCTGGGTGTGGACGTAGTCAGTGGCATACCGGTTGTTTGCGGACTCTATATCTATGCTTTTGGCAGTGACGGTATTGCGCCCCTCGGGGCTGGAGACAGTACTGCCGGTTTGCCGGTAGCGGTTTCCGGCAACTATAACGTTATCTCCATTCAGGCTGCCTATGATGCTGCCTGTATGGATAATATTGGTACGATCAGTGTCATCGGTAGTTTTTCGGCTACCGATAGTAAAGCCCAATCCGCCTGTACCCATGACGCCTGATTTTTTACTCTCGTGGTATTCAGTGCCGGTATAGCGATTATGGGCAGTAGAAATATTGATGTCGTGTCCTGCTTTTAAGACAGTGCCATTATCAGAAATAAGATCGCTGCCGCGTACATTGATATCTTGCCCGGCTACAACGATAATTTTGTCACCGCCGATGTTGCTGCCAACTGCTTCATCATGACTGAAACGGTAGCGGTCGTGTGTTTTGGTACTGGAAAGGATGCCTTTGCTTTTCCCGCTTACAGAGGCGTCCAATTCGGTTATTTGGCGTCCTTCGCTAATAGTGACATCACGTCCCGCGGCAAGAACGGTTTTGCCCTCTTCGGCCTCAAGTTCGCCCTGGCGGATTTTTAAGTCGTTGCCTGCTTGGAGCAGTGCGCCGTTTTGCGTGCGGATGCTGCTGCCGACTTCGGCACTTTGGCGGACATGGCGATGGTTCTCGTTATCTAATGCGCCATAGGCTTCGCGATGTTCGGTACGGATGGTGCCGAGGTTGAGATTGTTGCCGGCGGTAATTTGGGTGGTGCCGCCTTTAACTTGGTTGGAGACGGTGGCTGCATTAAGGTTGATATCGTTGTCGGCATGCAGGGCAAGGATGCCGTCTGTGCCGCTGTTGTCCGCCCCGCGTGTATAAGCACCGGTTACGCTCATCTGTGCCATGCGGTCGACGATGGTATTACCGTTGCTTTCATTATCATTATTGGAAGTTTGGGTTGTACCGTTAAGGTTGATATTTTGCGCTTGGGCAGTCAGCAGTCCGCCTGCTTGTACCTGCCCGCCGTCGACATTGATACTTTTTTCAGCTTTTAAGCCGATTTGGTCGGCTTGAATGTTGCCGTTGCTGTTAATATTCCGTGCTTGGATGAGTACGGCCTGCCGCCCCGCAATGGTACCGCTGTTAGTCAGGTTGCCGTTTTGCAGTTTAAGTAAGACTTGTTCGGCACTAATCAGGCCGCCGGAGGTATTGAGATCACCTTTTCGAGCCAGTGCATAAACTTTGGGGGCCAGTACGGTTTGAGTCGAACCGTCAGACAGGGTGACGGTTCGATTTTCCATCCAAACGATATCGGAGGTTAGGCGGGCAACTTGCTTTGCACTCAAGGCGATACCCGGGGTAAGGCCGAATGTTTTGGCAGCAGTAAGGCCGTTGTCCATCAGAGCTTTGAATTGTTCTTCATCACTTCTGTAGCCGTCGAGTCGGCGATAGCCTGTTAACTGGTAGATTTGTTCATTAACGAGTTTTTGTTCGTAGTAGCCGTCGCCTAGCCGTTTGTGTAGATGATCGGTGTCCAATCGCAGTTGTTGCAGCATGTAGTCGCTGCTCAACCAACGGCGGTAGTCTGCAAATTGGGGATCAGTTTCAATCAACCAGCCTTTATTGTCGGGATGGACGGTATAGAGGCCGCTGTTAGGCAGGGTAACGGTAGCATTGTTTAACGAGACCACATTACCTGTATGGATACGCTGCCCATTGATGGCTGCTGTGGATGCTCCGTCAATCAGTTTGGCTGCAGATGCGGCGGGTTGAAGGGAAGAAGGGGCAGCATTCTGTTGGATGACGGATACAGGCGTGTCGAAGTCGTGGGTAAATAGTTGGGTATCATGGTAAGAAGTGTGGTTTTTTTCGGTACGGCGTCGTCTTTTTCTACCACTGTACCATCCTTTTTCTGTAACTGAATCCCACTGTGTGCCGACAGCATCTGTGCTACCTCTGCCTGTTGTACCTCGATTGGTGATTTCTTTCTGGTTTAAATCATCAGTGATAATATGCCCACCTACTACAATCCGGCTGTCTTTGTTAAGCCAATCCTGACCTGAGGCAGTCAAATTACCGCCCACAGTAATGTGTGCCGGCCGGTTTTCAGTGATACGTTCTTTATAAGTTTCGGTGTGATAGTCTCGGACATGCCATTGATTGGCCTCAACGCGAGAACCATTTTTTAAATGGAAGGTGGCGGTCGTTTGGTCTTTTTGTCCGCGCGAGTTATCGAATAGACCGTCTTTCCCTGCCTGATAATAGGTATTTTGCCCCAGTACAGTGTAATCGCGGACTTGCTTTTCTGCCTTGGCTAAGTATGTTTCTGTTTTAAAGTGATTATTGATATTCTGCATATTCCGAACGGACATCAATGCATCACCTTGTACTTCCAAACTGGCACTGCCATTAACAAAGGTATCAGCCATACCTGCCGCATGATGTTGTTCATCCAGTCGATTACCGATAGCAAAAATACCTTCGCTGGATAGTAGGGCCCCTTCTTGGTTATGAATCTCTTTTGCCCCGATATCCAAACGTTTCCTTGCAGCTATTGCACCCGCTTTGGTGCTGCCTTCTGTCATTTCTTCTCGGTTAAGCAGTTTTTGCGCGTCCAAGGCAATATGGTTACCGTAGATTTTGCCTGTCCCGGTGTTGGTCAGGGTTTGACCTGAACCGATGTAGGTCAAACCGTTGCTGTTAATCAAGCCCCTGTTGTCTACATGCTGTTCAGATGTGATGTTCGTTTGCTCTCCGGCAATGATTTTGCCTGTGACTTGGTTATTTATATTGCCAGCATTGAGTTTGAGCGTATGGCCTGCCTGCAGGGTATGGGTATTTTTCAGGCGGCCTTTTGTGCTTAGATTTAATTGATTGCCTGCAGTGAGGTCGCGTTCTACGACAAAATCATCCGTCAAGGCGATATCCAGCTTGTTACTGGCTGTTAATGTACCATTATTGGCGAGTGATTTGGCTTGTAGTGATACATTACTGGCAGATTGAATCGTGCCATCTTCATTGTTTAGCGCCAAAGTGTTTTGATTTTTATCGTGAATAGACAACTGCCGGTTAGTGGCGATTTCACCATGCTGGTTGTATAGGCTGTCTGAAACAGCTAATTGTGCTTGGTTTGCAGATAGGAGTTTGCCGTTTTGGTTGTCTACATTTCGACTATTGATAGTCAGTTGTTCGGTAGCAGTAATATGACCGCTTTGGTTAGTCAGTTGCTGACTTTGGATGTTAACCGTTTCAGCCTCTATCCGTCCGTGCGTATTATCCAGGGTCTGACCTTTGGTATTCAGTCGTGCAACAGAAACTTTTCCTGTATTGCGAAGATTGTTATTGATGGTGACGGTTCCACTATCGGCAAGAATGTTACCTACGTTATGTAAACCAGCGGTATCAAGCTGTAAATATTCAGCTCGAATATTGCCTTTTTTATCATTGCTCAAGTGGTCCGAATGAATGAGTGTCAGATTGTTGGCGGCAATTTCCCCCGCATTATGCAGTTCACGGTTGTCAATCTTGCCGGTTCGAGTTAATAAGTGACCGCTGTTTTTAGCAGTTTGAGTACTAACAACCAGATCGTGTGCCTGGAGTTTGCCTTTTGCCGTATTGTTAAATAAATCGCCTGATACTTGTAGTTTAGCCGCATTCAGGCTGCCCGAATTTTCCAAACTGTTTTTGGTGGCAATGTCGATTTGTCCACCTGCATTGATTGATCCTGCATTATCAAGTGCTCCCGTTGTTTGAATGCGTCCTCTGGCGTAGGTTTTTGCAGGTGCTGTAGGTGAAACGGGATTGTTTGAACCAGGCTTAGATGCCGAGACAGTGCTGCTACCTGAACCTGTTGCAGTACTCGGAATCTGTGGTATGACTGATGGATTGGGATTCAAACCGGTCTGTGGAACGTCGCTCACACCAATCTTGCCACTGTTATCGAATTTGCCAGCAGATACCAAATCCAATGCTTGTGAACCTGTTTGAGTAATATTACCCGTGTTATCTAAACTACCTGTTGACATATCTAAGCGGGCAGCCTGGATCGTACCGTTATTTTGGTTTTTCAGCCGGCCTAAATTACGGACAGTCAATTGACCTGAGGATAAGACCGTACCTGAATTGTCCAGCGTCTGGCTGTGAATATTGGCATCATCCTGTGAGGCAATCGTACCGCTATTATGGACATTGCGTGCATGAAGTGAAACCGCATGATTTTCTCCCGTCGCCGCAATCGTACCCGTGTTGACCAGTTTACCCTCAGCATTCACTGCCACATTGCCGGCTGAGGCAAACAATTGCCCCTGATTGCGCACGGATGTATCACGATTAGTGCTGATCAGGGTGATCTTACCGGCATACATACCACCCAATGCCCCTGTATCGATGGCATACAGTGAGTTGGCGGAATTTGTATTCTCTGCAGAAGAGGATGAAGACTGGATAGAGCCATCAGATGAGACATCATTTTGCCCTGCCAATACACGCACATCTTTACCCCACACTGGCGCATCAATCTTAACCGCACGACTCAATATCTGCGTGTAATCGGTATCGCGGGCATCCAAACCGTGTCCGACGATTACAACATTGCCTTGCCTTATCTTAAAGCCGCTAAGGTCTCCTGCTTGATATTGCGGTTGGCCTGTAGTTAAAGTGACGCGAGATACATTGATAAATCCTCCTCCGTTCACTTGAATTCCTGCAGGGTTTGCCACCACCACTTCGGCGCGTCTACCACCTACCTCAATATATCCGCTCAACAAAGAGGGATTGGCGGAATTGACCTGATTCACAATGACACGGGCCTCACCACCTGCAAGCCAGGGGTTGCCCTGTATCCAGCCACCCAACTGTGTTTGCACGTTCCGACGGCTGTTGTTCAAAATAGCACCACGGTTGTCAACATTGAAATGGGTGTATTGGTTAACTGAAACCCCTGCGGCAGTAGGGGTTTGGATATTGGCCTGCGGGATGCCGTTACTGGTTTGCATGATAGTAGACTGTTGCTGTGCAGGTGCGGATTTGTCGGCAACGATACCTTGGGCATTGGCAGAGGGAGAAGTCAGGATAAGGGCAGAGCCGAGCAGTAATGAAAGAGAGAATGAGATAACAGAGATAGAATGAATAAAACCTGTAAAGCCGACAATATTATTGGACGAAATACCTGCAGTTTGGGTGTCGGCTGTGTTTTTGCCCTCGCGTTTGGCATTTTCGGCAACGGCCATCATGCAGTTTCGATGTTTGTTAAATACGACTTTGTACAGGGTGCGGTTCATAGTAAAGGCTTTCTTAATGATATTTGGGGCTTAGGAAGCAAAATCACTCAATATAGTGATAAGCTTCTGAAATGA
>CAUQSD010000002.1:0-78552 GCA_963520685.1 uncultured Kingella sp.
CCGTTGCCGCCGAAACCAAACCGCCCAAAGAAGGGCAAAACCAATGGCGCGAAAACACGTATGTGCACCGCGGCATGAAACTGTTTCTCGGCATCCCCGTGGTACACGGCAAAATGGACATTGCCCATGCCCGTCTGATTAATGTCGGCGTGATAGACGACAACGGCGGCAGCGCACCACACAATCCCGACGAAAAAATCCGCCCCATCGGCAAACAACTGCTGGGCAAAGAATCCCGCATAGAAAACCCGCAACTCAAAATCACCGAACTGGAACTGCCCGATATGAAAAAAGGCGAAGCCAGCGGCGGCGGCGTGAAACTTGAAGCCAGCGTAACCATAGACGGCAAACCCGTGCACACCAAAATAAACAGCACCTTCACCCGCTTCTACACCGCCAAACCAACCAGCAGCGCGCCCTTCAAGGCAGATGCCCGCTTTTTTGCAAAATAAATCTGCTGTAACACAACCAAAGGCAGCCTGAAAACGCGTTTTCCGTTTTCAGGCTGCCTTTTCAGATTATTACAGACACAAAAAAGCTGCCCGAAACCCGTTCAGGCAGCCTGATTTGCACTACTCGTACTTAACGAAACTCAGCAGGCAGCGGCCACATTTGGATGGTATGTACCCTTACAGCATTATCCACCAAAGCCTTGGCATAAGCGGGATACCACTGACCGGCACGCGGACCGCCAAGCCCGCATTCGCCGTCAGATTCCCCAGGAACTTTAATCCACAGATAGGCATCGGCGTGTTGGCCGGTTGTGTTTTTGGTGGAACGCCGTCCTACTGCCGCAGCAAAGTTGTTGCAGGAATTGAAGGTTTTACCAGGAACAGGATTCGGATGTTTGGGCGCATCTATGCCGTTTCGGCTACTATCAATCACATAGTACTTCTCACCCACACCCAATTCTTTCAGGCGTGCAACCATTTTTTCGCCCCATGCCTGTTCACGTTCGATTCCACGCAGTCCCGAAACATTGCCGGCAAAGCCGCGCATATATTTGATGCCGCTTTCCACAGCCGCACTAGCCATGGCATTAACAGGCAGACCGGAGCTTCCCGCATGGAGATAAGTCGGCGCGTTCGGGTTGTTCCGAGCAAAAGTTTGACCCACATAGCTCAAAAGCTGTGCGCGCTCTTTCCGTTTCGGATCATTCGGTTTCCACCCGCAATAGCCGATGGCATCAGGTTCCACGATAACCACGACACGTTTGTTGCCGATAATGCGGCTGATGCGGTCTATCCATGCACGATAGGATGCGGCAGATGAGTGTCCACCAGCAGAATAAGAGCCGCAATCACGGTGGGGAATACCATAAATTACGATAATCGGCGTTTTCCGATCCATTTGGCCGCCATCTACAAACCGTTGCAGGCGTGCATCGTCATTGGCATCCGCGCCGGCAAACCATCTGGCAGACGGTGTTGCCAAAATCTGATAGGCATAGAGTTTGTCTTCATATTTGGCCATGCTGCGTATGGCGTATAACGAACCCTTAGGTGCGTAAAAATCCCATTCATAAGCGGCTGGTTTACCATGGCGGGGAGTTGGAGCGGGTTTTGGCGAAGGTGCAGGGGTCGGAACCGGTTTGGGAGACGGTTTCGGTGTCGGTTTGGGGATAGGTCTCGGTATCGGTTTAGGAAGTTTCGGAGCTGGACGGGGTTTCAGTTCGCCAGAATTTGCTTTCATGGCTGAATTTGTCTCAGGTGAATCCGGATTCGTGGCTGGCGTAGCCTGATTGCTGTCAGGCTTATTGGGTTTCGGCTGTTCAGAAGATTTGTCTTTGCAGCCGCTCAATGCCAACATGGCACACAACATCAGCAGCGCGGGTTGGGAAGCTTTCATTTTTTGCTCCTAGTTTGGGTTAAACAACGTTAATTTTTTCTAATATACATAAAATTATGCTTATTGGCAAGGCAGCCTGAAACATCTCCATGGCATTCCTAAGATGACCTGTTTGCTATAATTCTGTAATTCTGCTTTGTTTCCATCTATAACGCACACCAATCATGCCCCATCCCGATCTCTCCCAAACACTCTCCAAAGACCGCCACTTCCTGCAATCCGCCTTCAAAAATCCCAACAAATACGGCGGCTTGTCCAAAGTCGAAGAAAAATACCGAAAATCGCACGAAATCTTTTTGAAGCGTTTGGTCGCATTGCCCAAACCCGAGTTCGACAACACCCTGCCCGTTCACGAAAAGCTCGAAGAAATCAAAAAAGCCATTGCCGAAAATCAGGTAACGATTATTTGCGGCGAAACCGGTTCGGGCAAAACCACGCAGTTGCCCAAGATTTGTCTGGAACTCGGGCGCGGGGCGGCGGGGCTAATCGGGCATACCCAGCCGCGCCGTTTGGCCGCGCGCTCGGTGGCGGAGCGGATTGCCGAAGAGCTGAAATCGGAAATCGGCAGTGCGGTCGGCTATAAAGTGCGCTTCACCGACCACACCTCGCGCGATGCCTGCGTCAAGCTGATGACCGACGGCATCCTGCTGGCGGAAACGCAGACCGACCGTTATCTCGCCGCCTACGACACGATTATCATCGACGAAGCGCACGAACGCAGCCTGAACATCGACTTCCTCTTGGGCTACCTGAAACAGCTCCTGCCACGCCGCCCCGATTTAAAGGTCATCATCACCTCAGCCACCATAGACGCAGAACGCTTCTCCCAACACTTCAACGGCGCCCCCGTTTTAGAAGTGAGCGGACGTACCTATCCCGTCGAAATCCTCTACCGCCCGCTGACCAGCAAAGACGAAGACGACGCAGAAGTCGAGCTGACCGACGCGATTGTCGATGCGGCGGACGAATTGGCGCGACACGGCGAAGGCGATATTTTGGTGTTCCTGCCGGGCGAACGCGAAATCCGCGAAGCCGCCGAAGCCCTGCGCAAATCCACGCTGCGCCGCAACGACGAAATCCTGCCCCTGTTCGCACGCCTGTCGCACGCCGAACAGCACAAAATCTTCCACCCCACAGGCGCGAAACGCCGCATCGTACTGGCAACCAACGTCGCCGAAACCTCGCTCACCGTGCCGGGCATCAAATACGTCATCGACACCGGCCTCGCACGCGTCAAACGCTATTCCGCACGGGCGAAAGTAGAGCAGCTTCATGTAGAAAAAATCTCCCAAGCCGCCGCCCGCCAACGCTCCGGCCGCTGCGGACGCGTCTCCGCAGGCGTGTGTATCCGCTTATTTTCAGAAGAAGATTTCAACAGCCGCACCGAATTTACCGACCCTGAAATCGTCCGCAGCAACCTGGCCGCCGTCATCCTGCGCATGACAGCATTGAAACTCGGCGACGTGGCGGCATTCCCGTTTTTGGAAATGCCCGATTCGCGGTATATCAATGACGGGTTTCAGGTGTTGCTGGAATTGGGGGCGGTGGAGGAGAATTAGATTGAAAACAGACTACCTAAAAATGTGAAGCAGCCTGCACTTTTAAGGTTAAATTGAATAAAGCTCAGATGACTTAAACGTAGAAAACCAAGCGGTCAGCTAACTGACGGCTTGGTTTTTGACCCACCCCTGACCCTAATTCTTACAACGGTGTTTCAGGTATTCGGTTTCCCTTTCTCCTAGCTGTATTCACAGCAACAGTTGTAAGCCGAGATTTTGATTTACCCTTGCGCTATGAATGCAAACTGGCTTTTTCATAGGGCTTAATCAATAATGATGATAAATCGTCAGGCTTAAACTGCCCAATGGATAGCATTTTATTTAAGGCTGCTTTCCTACCTTGGGGGTTCGAGGCATTTTACCATGAAGCTGGATATTCAATAATATTATTTACAGGAAACCCATGATTTAGCAAGGCTTGACGAATGAGAAAAGGTAAAGCTTGGGCATATTCAGGGAACTCACAAATAAATTTTATCCAATAATCACATTTATTATTACTTAATATATCATTCCTATCATCATAATATTCAATGCTTTTGCTACTCAATTCATCACAAAATCCAAGCAAATTACTAATTCCTATTACCCGATTAAAAACGGCTTCCCATACTGTCGGCTCTAAACCTATACTATGATTATCACGAATTTTCCGTTTCAAAACTATATGGATTTGTTCACTCCCTTGATGATGAATAACAAATTTATATTTTGGAGTAAATTTCTTGTAGTCTTGTTGACCAATAATAAGGCTAAAAATTATTTTTCCTTCTACTTTAATAAATTCAGTTTTAGATGTTTCTTTATTTTTACGCCAATACAGTTTAAATGTATTCCTACGCAATTTGTATCCGAATAAATCCAATAAAGGTTTTAACTGCTGCTCTATGCCTAATTTTTCACCCTTACTCCATGCACTCACAACTGATTGTTGTGTACGGCAAGTTTTGGCAATTTCAGTTTGCGTCCAACCATTATTCAATGCCAATCTGACGAGTTCTCTTGTTTGCTTAAATAGCTTTTTCTTTATTTTCTCAGATTGTGTCTCTGTTTTTTCGTTTTGCTTGTTTTCCATAAGACCCCCAATATATTAATTAAAATGGCGATACCAAGTATAATATCGCCATCTATAGGCAATAGCTATTTTTTGCCTTTACCACTATTTTCAGGATTTTGTGGGTTCATTTGCCAACCACGATTTCCCTGATTTTGTGAATATGTTTTATTTGTTCCTGACGTGCCTTTGTTAGCATTGCTCATGTTCGATTGATGATTGGCTTGTTTATTGCTCATTTTAGTTCTACTCCTGAAAAAGATATTTAATCTGCTTAGTGAAACTGTGAATTGCTTTGCAATCGCTCGGTGTTGATGGGATTGCAATTCTACGGTTATTTGGTGCTACCAAAATATTGTGCTTTTTTCTATTTTTTATCATCCAACCTCTGTTTAATAGTGACTGAATAAAAGAATTGATTTCTGAATTGGTACTAAATTTTTTCATGATTACCCCCATACGATGGACAGAATCATAAAAAATTTATGGAAGAACTTCCATTGATAAAAAACTGATAATTTCTGATATTTTATGATATTTTTTAATTAATTGATATTTAATGATTTTAATTGGAGAGTATTCACCAGCTTCTGTAAAAGTTAAAATTTACTTCCTCAATTTTCAACGTATCACCTACTTCTATTCTATGCAACCCACTGAAAAAAATCAAATATTTCCCGCTACCGCCTGACCAAACTCGGCGAACAAATGGCGCGCCTGCCCATCGACCCGAAAATCGCGCGCATTTTGCTGGCGGCGAAGAAACACGACTGCATGGCGGAAATACTGATGATTGCGTCCGCGTTGTCGATTCAAGACCCGCGCGAACGGCTGCTGGAAGTGATCGCTAACTTCAACATGAAACCGCTAGACGGCAACAACTACACCAGCTTGCGCGGCGTTGGGTGAACCAATAGCCTGCGCCGCTGTTTTCGTATTCGCCCAAGGTCATTTTTTCGATGCCGACAAATAAGTCGTGCGGCCGCCCCGTGCCGTTCAATCCGCTTCTTGCTGCGCTGGCTCACCGCCGTGCATGAAGAAATTGATAGGATATGCGTAAAGCAGTCGGGGGGCGACCCGATTGTTGATTCACACCTCTTCTTTGGCAAGGCGGAACACTTGGTATCGCCGCTGCCGATTTGCTCGCAGCCATCGGTATGCGGTGCGGCTGAAAAAACTGGTAACACGGCGAAATCCTCCTGCTTTGCAACAGGTCTAAATTTTGCCTGCGAAAGCTGCACGGGAAACGCGGTTCAGGCAGCCTGAAAACGGATGTGCGGCTTTTCAGGCTGCCCTTATCCCGTTTACAATTCCCCGCTTCTGAAAGGCAGCCTGAAAACGGAAAACGGGTTTCAGGCTGCCTTCTGTTTTAGCCATCCGGCAATTTAGCCATATTCTGTATTGGGGTACATCATGTACGACAAAAATCTCTCCTGCTTTGCGCAGGAAACGCTGACCGACAGCGTGCACTGCGCCGCCAATGCCGTCAGCGACCCGCTGTGGGCAGGGCTTCTGTGGCTGCTTATCGGCGTGGGCGTTTTTTTCACCATCGGCACGGGGTTCGTGCAGCTTCGCCTGTTCCGCCAAAGCATGCGTGAAATTTCAGGCAGCCGCCAAAACCCGAACGACCCGCACGGCATCACCTCGTTCCAAGCCTTTGTAACCGGATTGGCGAGCCGTGTCGGCACGGGCAACATCGCCGGTGTGGCGATTGCCGTTTCCACAGGCGGGGCGGGTGCCGTGTTCTGGATGTGGCTGGTTGCCCTCATCGGCATGAGTTCCGCCTTCGCCGAATCGGCCTTGGCGCAACTATATAAAGTGCGCGACAAGCAGACGGGGCTGTTTCGCGGCGGTCCGGCATATTACATCGCGCACGGGCTGGGGCAGCGGTGGTTATCCATCCTGTTTTCCGTCAGCCTGATTGTCTGCTTCGGCTTTGTGTATGAATCCATACAGGCGAACACCATTGTGCAGGCGGTGCAGTCGGCAGCAGGTATGACGGCTGCAAACGGTGTCGGCGAGGCAGATTGGCAGCCTTATAAGCACGGTATCGGCGCGCTGCTGACCATTATCTCCGCGCCCATCATCTTCGGCGGTATCCGGCGCGTGGCACGGGTGGCGGAAGGTATTGTCCCGCTGATGGCGGTGGTGTATCTGCTGGTTGCGCTGTATGTGGTTGCCGCAAACATCGGCGAAGTGCCGCGCGTGTTCGGCATGATTTTCCACGGTGCGTTCCATTCGCAGGCGGTTGGCGGCGGGCTGTTGGGCGGACTGGTGTCGCAGGCGATGCAGCAGGGCATTCAGCGCGGGCTGTATTCCAACGAAGCGGGACAGGGTTCCGCGCCCAATGCCGCTGCGGCCGCCGATGTGAAGCACCCCGCTTCGCAGGGACTGATTCAGATGCTCGGCGTGTTTATTGACACCATCGTTGTGTGCTCCTGCACCGCTTTCATTGTGCTGATGCCGCAAGCGGGCATAGACCCCGCGTTAAATGGCATCCAGCTGACGCAGGCTGCGTTGGAAAGCCAAATCGGCGGCTGGGCGCAGCAGTTTCTGGCGGTGGTACTGTTCCTGTTTGCGTTCACCACGATTATCGGAAACTATGCCTATGCCGAAACCAATATCCAATATTTGCACGGCAACCGTTTTGTGCTGGCGTTGTTCCGCATGCTGGTGCTGGCATTCGTATATTTCGGTGCGGTGGCGGAAATGCCGGTGGTGTGGGACATGGGCAACCTGACCATGGGCATCATGGCTCTGATTAATCTGGTGGTGATTGTGCTGATGTATAAAACCGTGCTGCTGCTCTTGAAGGATTACAGCAGCAAACTGCGGCGCGGCGTGCGCGAGCCGGAATTCAAATTGTCGGAACATCCCGTGCTCAAACGCAAGGTGAAATCAAATATCTGGTAATACACAGACAAGAGGGCAGCCTGAAAACCGGTAAAACCCGTTTTCAGGCTGCCTTTGGATTAAAACCCCTCAAACAACGGAAGCGTGATACAAGGGATGAGACCTTTGCAAAACCTCAGATTTGAGCGCATCTCAAAAATAACATCGCATAATACGCAGATAATATTGAAATATTTTCAAGCATTAGAGAAGCGCATGGCGAAAAAATGGGCCAAAGATGAGGATTTTGCAAAGGTCTCAGAATGTAGGTTTCAACGCATGGCAGCCTGAAACCAAACGCGCTGTTCAAACCCCGTGTAACGCCGTACAATCGCGCCCCGCGAAAACCACCGAAACCTTTGCCGCAGCAAGCAGGCAAAGGTTTCAGATTTATATAAAGGAATCCGAATATGGCACAGCACCGCAAACTCATTATTTTGGGCTCAGGGCCGGCAGGTTACACCGCCGCCATCTATGCCGCCCGCGCCAACCTGAATCCCGCCGTCATCACCGGCATGGCACAGGGCGGCCAGCTCACCACCACCACGGAAGTGGACAACTATCCCCCCTTTCCGGAAGGCATCCAAGGTCCCGAACTGATGGAACGCTTTTTGCAGCATGCCGAGCGTTTCGGCACGGAAATCATCTTTGACCAAATCCACACCGCCGAGCTGCAAAGCCGCCCGTTCCGCCTCAAAGGCGACATGGGCGAATACACCTGCGATGCGCTGATTATTGCCACGGGCGCGTCCGCCAAATATCTGGGCTTGCCCGATGAAGAGAAATTTGCGGGCAAAGGCGTATCCGCCTGCGCCACTTGCGACGGTTTTTTCTATAAAAACCAAAAAGTTGTTGTGGTCGGCGGCGGCAACACGGCAGTGGAAGAAGCCCTGTATCTCGCCAACATCGCGCAAACAGTCGTACTCGTCCACCGCCGCGACACCTTCCGCGCCGAAAAAATCATGGTAGACAAATTAATGCAGCGCGTGGCAGAAGGCCGCATCGTGCTGAAACTGAACGCCGAACTGGACGGGATTTTGGGCGACGAAACCGGCGTAACCGGTGCACGCCTGAAATACAAAGACGGCACGGCGGAAGACATTGCCGCCAGCGGCGTGTTTATCGCCATCGGCCACCGCCCCAACACCGATATTTTCAAAGGCCAGTTGGACATGGACGCAGCAGGCTACCTCATCACGCGCGGCGGCGGCGGCAATGCGGGCGCAACCAACATAGAAGGCGTGTGGGCGGCAGGCGACGTGCAAGACCGCATATACCGCCAAGCCATCACCAGCGCGGCATCCGGCTGCCAAGCCGCCTTGGATGCGGAACGCTGGCTTGATTCGCAAAGCTGATTTCCCCGCAAGCAGCCTTATTCCTTCTGATTCCAAAGCACATATGTCAAACGTACTCGTATTGCAAAGTCCAAGGCTCGCCGGCGCATGGCTGCCGATTTCCGAGCATTATTTCCCCATTCCCGACAGCATCAGCGGCAACGTGCTGCGCCTGCCGCTGGATGACGAAGACAACGTCGTGCCGCAGGCGGTAGCGGACGAAATGCGCCACCACCGCATCGATTTCGCCCTGCTGCCCGATTTGGCCTTTTCCGACATCAAGCTCATCGTCTGCGACATGGACAGCACCTTCACCATCTCCGAATGCATAGACGAAATAGCCGCCGCCGCAGGGCTGCGCGAACAGGTCGCCGCCATCACCGAACGTGCCATGCTGGGCGAGATGGATTTCGCCCAAGCCCTGCACGAACGCGCCGCCCTGCTCAAAGGGCAGCCTGAAAGCCTGATGGAAGAAGTTTACGAAAACCGGTTTGTCATCACCCCCGGCGCAGAATTTCTGGTGGAAGAATGCCGGCGGCACGGCGTGAAATTCATGCTGGTATCCGGCGGGATTTCCTATTTCGCCGAACGCTTAAAAGAACGGCTCGGGCTGGATTGGGCATTTGCCAACCGCTTGGAAACCCAAAACGGCAAATTCACCGGCGGCATCACCGGCAAAATCATCGATGCCGCCGCAAAACAAGACCTGTTGCAACGCTTCATGCAGGCAACCGGTGCCACACGGGCGCAGACTGTCGCCATCGGCGACGGTGCGAACGACATCCCCATGCTGCAAGCCGCCGGCATCGGCATCGCCTACCACGCCAAGCCGAAAACCCGCACCGCCGCCGACTGCTGCATTGACTTCAACGGACTCAACGCCGTCCGCAATCTCTTCCGCTAAACAGACGGCCTAGTTTTGAAAAGCAGTTCCATAGGGCGGGCATTGGCCGCCCACGCCTTCCGTGTCCATCAGGCAGCCTGAAACCAAACAGGCACAAATGTCCGCCCCGCCCACGCGAAACCGCGTTTCAGGCTGCCCCGTTTGGGAAAACACCATGCACCCGATTACCGAACCGCACCAAAGCGGCTATCTCCCCGTTTCCCCCATCCATCAGATTTATTACGAAGTGTCGGGCAACCCGAACGGCAAGCCCGCGCTGTTTCTACACGGCGGCCCGGGCGGCGGCACATCCCCCGCCCACCGCGGCTTCTTCAATCCCGAAAAGTACCGCATCGTACTGACAGACCAGCGCGGCGCAGGCCGTTCCCTGCCCTATGCCTGCATTGAACACAACACCACTTGGGATTTGGTGGACGACATTGAAACGCTGCGCCGGTTTCTCGGCATAGAACGCTGGCTCGTGTTCGGCGGCTCGTGGGGCAGCACCCTCGCCCTCGCCTATGCGCAAACCCACCCCGCGCACGTGTCCGAACTGGTGCTGCGCGGCATCTTTTTGGGGCAGCAGCGCGAGAGCGACTGGCTTTACCGGCACGGCGCAAACACCCAGTTTCCCGAATATTGGGCAGATTTCCTTGCCCCGCTTGCCCCCGAACAGCGGCACGACCCCGTTTCCGCCTACCAAAAACTGCTGAGCCCCGAAAATCCCGACCGCACCCAAATGCTCGCCGCCGCCCGCGCATGGGCGCAGTGGGAAGCCAACATCGTCCACCTGCACCACACCACCGCCGCAGCCGCCGAATACGCAGACGGCGAAACCGCACTGGCCATTGCCCGCATAGAAAACCATTATTTCGCCAACCGCTTCTGGTTCGCCAAAGAAACGCAACTGACAGACAACGCGCACAAAATCCGCCACATCCCCACTGTGATTGTGCAGGGGCGTTACGATGCCTGCACCCCGCCTGCCGCCGCCTATGATTTGAAACAGGCGTTTCCCGAAGCACGGCTGGAAATGACCACGGCAGGGCATTCTGCCTTTGAACCCGAAACCGCCGCCGCCCTCTGCCGCGCCACAGACGCATTCGCACAGGCAGCCTGAAAACCGCATTTCAGGCAGAGACTTTTGCAAATCCCCAGATTTGGGCGCATTGCAAAGAAATGTGCCAAAGATAAGGATTGTTCAAAGGTCTCCGGCTCCCCAAAAAAAGGACATACATCCATGAACATCAAACTGATAGTCGGGCTCGGCAACATCGGCACCGAATACGAACACACCCGCCACAACGCAGGTTTTTGGTTCGCGGACGAACTCGCCGCCCAATGGAAAACCGCGTTCCGCCCTGAAAAAAAATTCCACGGCGAAGCCGCCCGCGCCGCCCGCCCCGAAGGCGACACATGGCTGCTCAAACCCGCCACCTACATGAACCTCTCCGGCGATGCCGTTGCCGCGCTTGCCCGCTTCTACAAAATCCGCCCCGATGAAATTCTGGTGGTGCACGACGAGCTGGACATCCCCTGCGGACAAATCCGCTTCAAGCTCGGCGGCGGCAACGGCGGACACAACGGGCTCAAAGACATCCAAGCCAAACTCGGCACGGCGGATTTTTACCGCCTGCGGCTCGGCATCGGCCACCCCGGCGACCGCAACCTTGTAGTCGGCTATGTGCTGAACAAACCCTCCGCCGCCGAACGCGAACTGATAGACCAATCCATCGCCAAATCCCTCAAAGCCATGCCCAACATCATGGCAGGACGGCAGGAAGAAGCCGTCCGCTTCCTGCACAGCAAACAAAGCTGAGCGGCGGACAAAGCGTTCAGGCAGCCTGAAAAGCGGTTTTTTTGCATTGTTGCTTGCGTTTTCAGGCTGCCTATGCTGCGGCTTTATGGCGTTTTAAAGGCTTGTTATTCAAAGAATAACAAGCCTTTTGCCTTTAACGCCTTTTGGCATTTGCCCTTAAATCCTTTTTCCTTTGACCTTTGGGCTGTTCCCTTTGCCTTTGGGGCTGTTGAAAAAAAGCGGGATGCGTGCTTTAAGCATCCCGCTTTTTGGCTTTTGGATAATCGCCCTTACCCTTGCTTTATTACGGTAAAACAAAGCATTAACGGTTTTGAAAATGCACTGCGGCAAACAGGCGAACCGCGCAATATGCAGGAAAATGCTCTGTATTGTCAAGCAACAAAGGAAATCGGACTTTTTTCTTTTGTTGCGTGATTTTTCATGATGTTTTGTGAACAATGGTTATTGAGTGCGGCAGGACTGCCTGCCGCGAATCGCCAACCGAGGCAGCCGGGTAAGGATGGGGGCATCTCAAACCGAAAGCCTGTCAAAAAACTGTCAGACAATCCGTCCGGCCGCGTATTTTCCGGTTCGGGCAGTCAGCACATTCGTGCGCCGCAATATATTGAGAAGTATTGCGTCAGCAGTGCCATCGCACCGCACTGCCGACTGTCCGAACCCGAAAGTATGCCCGCCGGCATTTTGGGGAAACCATGCACGATACCGCCGACACCGAAGAACCCGCCTCCCTCTCACTGCTGTTGCAGGACGAGGGCAAAGCCTTTGATTTGGGCGTGGCGGCACGTTTTATTTCCACCTCGAACGGCGACAAGCCGGTGGTGGATTTTTTGAACTGGGTGTTTCCCTATGCCGCATCGGTCAAAGCGTCCGACATTCATTTTCGCGATCAGGAAAACGGCTGCATGGTCAGGCTGCGCGGCCGCGATATGGCCTTGTCCGACCGCTGGCTGTTCAGCCGCGCCGCCTCGCAGGCGGTGGACGAGAAAATCCGCGCCAAATGCCGCATCGGCAACAGCGACCGCGAATCGCCACAGGACGGATCGTTCTGGCTGCTGGACCAGACCAGCCAAACAATGGTGGACGTGCGGGTCAGTATTCTGCCCAACCGCTATGGACAAAGCACGGTATGCCGCATTCTGAATCAGGAAAACGCGCATTTCGGACTAGATGCCGTCCATATGCCTGACGGCGTGCGCCGCGCTTTGGAAAAGGTTTTGGCCGTGAACGAAGGTCTGATTTTGTGCTGCGGCCCGACCGGATCGGGCAAATCGCACACGCTCAATGCCTGTCTCAACCATGTCAACCGTCCAGACATTCATGTCTGTACTGCCGAAGACCCGGTGGAATATCCGGTTAAAGGCGCGAACCAAATCAGCATTCATCCGGTTTACCGCCCGTTTTCCAAAGTTATCCGCAGCTTTATGCGCCACGACCCCGATGTGATTCTGGTCGGCGAGGTGCGCGACGGCGAAACCGCCGAAATGGCAGTCAATGCCGCCAATACCGGTCATCTGGTGCTGACCACCATCCATGCCAACGACGCGCCGCTGTCGCTGTACCGACTGATGGGGCTGGGCGTGGAAGGCTATATGCTTGCCGATGTGTTGCTGGCCTTTTTCTCGCAGCGACTGCTTAACCGGCTGTGTCCGCACTGTCGCGAAGCAATTACGCTTTCCGAGGCGGAACAACCGCCGTCCCGCTTTTTTCAGGCTGCCTGCTACCGCCGCAATCCAAACGGGTGCGACAACTGCCGCTCGGGCTATACGGGACGGATTCCGGTCATCGAGTTCGCCCTCAATTCGCCGCAGGTGCGCCAAGCCCTGCTGGCACACGACATGGCGGCGGTACGCGAAGCCCTGTACGCGCAGCCGCAATACCGCACGCTGACCGAAGCTGCGCTGGAAATGTCGGCGCAGGGGCTGGTTGATTTTGACGATGCCTGCGCCATCGGCAGCATGGTAGTGGATAAGCTGTTATCAGGAGAACAACCGTGAACCGCCGCCGTTTTCTGACTGCATTTGCCGCATTGTCCGCCTCGCTGGCAGCACGGGCAGACAACCCGTTTGCTCTGCCGGAAAACGGCGGGGCGTTACCCGAACAGTCCGCCAAGCCGGATATTGTCAAACCCTATCTGGCGGTCGGCCCTTATGCCGACGACCAGTCCCGCGTGTTCATGTTTATGAGCTACGAATGCCCCTACTGCGAACAGACGTGGTACGGCATGGGCGAATGGGGGCGCACGCTGCCCGAGCCGTTTCGCTTTGTGTATGTGCCGCTCTATACCGGCAACAAACGGCTGGACGCGGCGGCCACCGGTTTCTACATCGTACGCAGCCTTGCGCCGCAGCGGATTGCCGAATATCAGCGGCTGGCCTTTGAAGCGGCGAAAACGGCACGCAGCAGTGCCGATTTTGCCCAAGTGCTGCACCGCATGGGGTTTTCCCGCAGCCAAATCGCTGCTGCCGCTGCCGACAAACAGACGCAGAACCGGATAGCACGGGCAATGCTGTTGGTGCGCCGCTACCGCGTTACCGCCACGCCGTTTTTCGCCGTCGGCGGCCGCTACACCACTCATGCCGGCTTTACCGGCGGCGACTACCGCGTGCTGGTACAGCTGATGAACGGGCTGGTATCTGATGTGTTGCAGAGTACGCGCCGCTAGGTATCTGACCGCAGCGCTGCCCGCGCTGTGGGCAATGTGGCTGTGGGCGGCACCGCTGCCGTCTTTGTGTCCGCTGCCGCAGCAGGAAAACCTGCGCTACGGCAGCGCGGACATTCGCAATCCGGCAGAGGCAGCATGGTCTTTTGCCATCAGCGCGGGGCAGTTGCCCCAGTGTTTCGGCAGCCTGAAACCCGCCGCACGCGACGGCTGGACGGTGTATGCGGCACAGATGCTGCGCCCCCATGCCTACCGCACGTTTGATGCGTGGCGTAAGGCGTATGCGGTTTTACTGCTGCTGTTTTCAGGCTGCCTGATCCGGTGGCCGAGGGTAACAGACAAGAAAGGGAAATATGGCCAAAACAATTCTGACGGCGGTGCTTTCAGGCTGCCTGATGGCGGCGTGCACGAGCACACCGCCGCCCGAACCGCCGCTTGCACGGCGCACCGAAATCGTGGTGCTGAAACGCACCGGATACAGTGATGCCGCCATTTTGGACGAAGAAGAAGGCAGCTATTTCTGGCTGCCGCAAGCAGTCAGCCCTGCGGGCATCGCACTGTCTTTTCAGACGGCCTCGGGAGAACACAAAGTGCTGCACACGGTGTATTTCCGCACCGATTCGGCCGTCTTGTCCGCCCATGAAAAACAGGCACTGCAACGTGCCGCTCCCATGCTTCGACAGCAGGGCGTAACCCTTTCGGGCTATGCCGACCCGCGTGCCGGAGTCGAATACAACAACCGTCTGGCCGCCCGCCGCGCCGAGAGCGTGGCGCGTTATTTGGACGGATTGGGCGTAAGGGTCAACCGCCGCTGCATCTTCGGCGAAACCCGCCTGCCCGATAGCGATTTATGCGAATGGAGAACACAATGAGCGACAACAACCGCGCCGTGGTCTTTCCCGAATACGTCGATACCCTGCCTCAGTTTCTGTTTTTAGAATCGGACGATATTTCGGTGTTTATCGTCGGTATGATGGTCGGCGTAGTGTTGCAATACGCGCTGCGTACGGCGTTTGGCATGCTGGCAGGAATTGCGCTGGGGGCATGGATGTCCTACCAGTACGTCAAATTCAAGCGCAACACCCTGCCGGGTACCATGATGCACATGCTGTACGCGCTGACGGGTTTGTTCGTGCTGAACAAACGCTTTGCCAACGGGCTGATTAAAAGGGTGGACAACTGATGCAGTGGCCGACATTCAAAACCACTTTCCGCAAGGCTCTGGAAAACAACACGATACTCGGGCTGATTGCCATCGGTCTGCTGGCGGTGAACATCGTACAGGCGGTCAGTCTGGCGCGGATGCGCGAACGGGTGGTGCTGAAACCGCCCAGCGAACTGCCCGAGCAGGCGGTTATCGGCTGGGACAGCGCATCGCAGAACTATCTCAACTCGTTTGCTGCCTACATTGTCGGCACTATGTCTTCCGCCACGCCGGGGACGGTGGACTTTATCGGCCGCAACATGGAACCGCTGTTTGATCCGAAGGTGTGGCAGCTAGTCAAACCGCAGCTTTTGGCCATCAAGAGCAATCCGAACTACATCGGGGTCAATCCGGTCAGCAATTTCACACCGGAGGGCAACATTATTTTTGAAGCCAAGAGCCGCAAAATCTTTATTCCCGGCACGCTGGTTTCGTCCGCATACAGCAAGGGCGGCATGACCCGGCTGGGACAGGTGGCAGTTACCTACGAATTGCAGATGGAAGTGGTCGGCGGACTGCCGCGCGTAACCTCTTGGTATGTCTATCCAGGCGAGCCGCATACCTTCGCCTGGGCCGACCGCTACCCCGACAAGGCGGAAAAAGAAGCGGCAGACCGCAGGGCGCAGATTCAGATTGTGCCGCAGGTGCCCGAAAGCGAGATTGCCTTCCCGCAGGCACCGTCGGCAAGCGTACCCGCTTCCGCACCTGTGCCGCAAAGGCAGCCTGAAAATACGCAAAACCCGCTTGGAGCAGACCCTTTTGCCGGTCAGACGACACCCGCCGCATCCGCGCCTGCCGCACTGCCGCCGGACGCTTCCGCCGTGCAGCCGCCCGCACCCAACGACAACCCCGATGTTTTGTAGGAGCCGTTTTATTATGAACCCACGTTTGTCCCGCCTCTGTATCGCGTGCCTCCTGCTATGCGCGGCCGCCGCCCGTGCGGACGAAGCCGTGCAGGCTTCGGACTATGCCCGCCGCCGCGTCGTGCAGGTAACCGCGCCCGTCGGCGGCGCAGCCCGTGCTGCGGTTGGAGGCATACAGGAAGGACGGATAAACGGCGTGCATGCCGTTGTCTCTTCCTATGGCGAAAACCACCGCGTGCCGGTGTCGCGCCGCCATCCGAACATCATCAACACGCCTTTTGCCCGTGCGCACGCCGTCGGGCTGAAAACCCATTACGACCTCGGCTCCAACGGCTCGGCAATTCTGGTTACCCCGAAAACCGACAAACCGTTTTTCGTATCCATTACCGATGCCGACAACCCGACCGGTATACCCATCTCCCTGACGCTGGTTCCCACCGCCAAACTGGATTCGCAGACCATTACCGTGTCGCTCGGCGGCAGGCAGGGAGCAGGAGCAGCGGCACCGTCAGGCGGTTTCCCTCAGCAACTGGCCGCTGTTATCCGCGACATCGTGATGTTGAAAACCCCGGCTGGTTACAGCGTGCGCCCACTGCACCGCAGCTTTTCAATGGCTTCGGGCATGAGCGTTTCGCCCGTTGAACGGTACAGCGGCAGCGAGTTTGATATTTTCCGCTACCGTCTGAAAAACACTACCGGCCGCACCCAGACACTTGCCGAAGAAATGTTCGGCGCAAACGAACGAGTGGTGGCAGTAGCCTTTTACCCGAAAATCCAAGTGCGACCGGGTGAGAGCACCGACGTGCTGATTATGGTCGGCAGGGGGCGTTAGCATGGGACTGAAAGAAAGCTGGCACAACGCCGGCGGCAAACAGAAACGCAATATGGTTTTGGGCGGCGTGGCGGCAGTCCTGATACTGGCCACCATTGCCGCGATGATTACCGACAGCGTGCGCGGCACGCGCTCCAGCCGCCGCAAGACCGAAGTGGAGCAGGTGGTAACCCCCAACCAGCGCAATCTGACGCAGGAAGGGCTAGCGGCGGAAATCTACGCGCTGCGCAACCAAATTCAGCAGATGCAGCAGCAACAGGCGCAAAAGCAGCCTGAAAACGGCGGCGGTCTGACCGAAGAACAGGTACGGCAGATTGTTGCCGAAAGCCGCAACACCGGTTTGGAAAACCAAGCCGCTTCCGACATCGGCAACGGCTTTATTCCGCCCGGCACGCTGCCCGACGGCAAGGGTGCACCGCTTGCCCCCAGTGCGGACGGCTCGGCGCAGCCTGCTGCGGCTGCGGAGGAAGAAGACAGCAGCCCCTATCAGAACCATACCAGCAACAGCGGCAAAAGCGGCAGCGGCAAGGATAAAGACGGCAGTCCGGCTGTGGGCAAGGAAAGCGGCGCGGCGAATGACACGCGCAGCTATCTGCCCGCCGGTTCGCAGTTGTCGGTTATCGCCGTTTCCGGCATCAACGCGCCCACCGGCGACGGTAACGGCGAAGCAGGCAGTTCGGGCGAAAACGCCATGCCCATTCTGCTGCGCGTGAAGGGTTTGGGGCGTATGGCCAACGGTTTCAAAAGCGACTTGTCCGACTGCGTGATTATCGCCAACGCCTACGGTCAATTGGCCGACGAGCGCGCCTATGTGCGCACCAAATCGATTACCTGTATCCGTTCCGACGGCAAGGCGGTTGAAGCAACGCTCAAAGGCACGCTGATTGGCGAAGACGGCAAACCCGGCTGGCACGGACGGCTGGTTTCGCGCGACGGCAAAGCCATCGCCCAAATGGTCAAAATCGGCATGATTAACACCGCCGGACAAATCGGCATCGCCGCAGCGGGCAACAGCCGTATCGGCCACCGCGACGGCGGCGGCAACAGCATCAATATCGGCACCGGTGGCACTCCGTTCGGACAGGCAGCCACTACGGCAGCCGCCAACGGTTTGAACAATATTTTCGATCGGGTGGCATCGATTTACGAAAAATACGCGCAGCAGTCTTTTCCGGTTATTGAAATCCAGCCGCTGCGTACCGGCGACATTCTGATCCAGTCCGGTATCTCACTGGAATATGCAAAGGAAAAACGATGATTAAGCAGACTGTTTCAAGCGTATTGGCCGCCCTGCTGCTGGCCGGTTGTGCCGCTTCGATGAATACCGGCTCGGGCAAACTGGGGTGCGGTCGAATCAAACAGGGCGCGTGCATGGATATGGCGCAGGCGTGGGACGCTTCCGACGACTACCGCCCCGGCGAATATCCCGCTTCCAGCAACGTGGCAGGCAGCAGCAAAATCACGCCATTCCTGCCCGAGCCTGTTCCCAATGCCGCCGCCATATATGAACCCAAACCGGTGCTGATGCCCGCGCAGGTGCTGCGGGTGTGGGTAAACGCCTATGAAGACAGCAACGGCAGCTTGGTTTATCCGACCCGCGTCTTCTCCGAAGTAACGCCGCGCCGATGGAACGTCGGTTATTCGGCCGCGCAGGCGATTGAATCGTCGCGCACCGTTACCCCACTGGTTGCTTCGACAGTGGACGGGACGACGACACAGCGTGCAGACGGACAGGGTGCGGCAATTTCCGAAGGCAGTGCCGTTCCGGTAACGGAAGAAAGCGATAGTGTGGAAACCGCGCCGCAGACACAGCCCGACAATACGCAAAGGCCGTCTGAAAACACCCATACGCAGGACTCGGGCGGCAGTCCAGCACAAAGGCAGCCTGAAAGCCTGCCCGCCGGCGAACTGCCCGCGCCTTTGCAGTAACCCTTTTTTTAGCTGACAAGGAAAACGTAGTGAGAAAATTTCAAACTCTTCAATCACAACTGTCCCGCCTGAACACACGCTATCTGCTGCTGCCACTGTTCGGACTGCTTTCCGCCCCGGCCTTTGCCGGCTCGGACACCACCTTCCAAAGCATGGTGGACTGGATACAGGACAAACTGACCGGCTCAATGGGGCTGCTGCTCGCACTGATTGCGCTGGTAATTGCCATCATCAGCTCGGCGATGGGTCAGTTTAAAGCCTTTATGGCGGTGCTGGTGGTGGTCGTTGCCGCCACGCTGGGTACCTCCATCATCATCGGCATGTTTACCGCCACACTCTGAGCCACCGCGCTTTTCAGGCTGCCTGATGAAACTCTTTCTCTGCGAAAAGCCTTCGCAAGCCAAAGACATCGGCAAGGTGCTGGGTGTCTTGGGCGGGCGTAACGACGGCTATTTCCGCAAGGGCGATACCGCCGTTACTTGGGCATTCGGCCATATCCTGAGCCAGATGCCGCCCGCTGCCTACGGCGAGCAGTATGCCGATTTCGGCAACACCGCCGCGTTGCCGGTCATTCCCCAAACATGGCAGATGGAGGTATCCAAAGGCGCGGCCAAGCAGTTTAAAGTTATCCAAAAACTGCTGGCCGAGGCGGACGAAGTGGTCATCGCCACCGATGCCGACCGCGAGGGCGAGGTCATCGCACGGGAGATACTGGACTACTGCGGCTACCGCAAAAAGGTTTCCCGCTTCTGGACCAGCGGACTGGATACGGCTTCGGTCAAAAAAGCTCTGGCCAACATTCTGCCGGGTAGCAAAACCGAAGGGCTGTATCTGGCGGGGCTGGCACGCAGCCGCGCCGACTGGCTGGTCGGCATGAACCTGTCCCGTGCCTACACCGCCGCCTATGCCGAAGGCTACGGCAAGGAGCACACGCTGTCGGTCGGCCGCATCCAAACGCCGACGCTGGCACTGGTGGTGCGGCGCGACGAAATCATCGACAACTTCAAACCCTATACCTATTACACGCTCTCTGCGGTTTTTCAGGCTGCCTCCGGCAGCTTTACCGCCCTATGGCAGATACCGGAACACCTGAAAAATTCAGACGGCCTGTGCACCGATAAAGCCCCCGTTGAAACGCTGGCGGCGCAATTGGACGGCAGCAGCGGCACCGTCCGCACCGCCGCCACCGAGTGCAAACACACGCCCGCGCCGCTGCCGTACAGTCTGTCGGCTTTGCAGAAAGAAGCGGGCAACCGCTTCGGCATGAGTCCCGACGAAGTGCTGAAAACCGCCCAGTCGCTCTACGAGAAACACAAAATCACTTCCTACCCGCGCACACCGTGCCGCTACCTGCCCAAGTCACAGCAGGCCGAAGTGCCGCAGGTCTTCGCCGCATTATTGGCGCTCGATCCGTCGCTGGCCACCGTGTTGCAGGAGGCCGACGCACAACGGCCGTCTCGGGTGTGGAACGACGCGCAGGTCAATAAACACTCGCACCACGCCATTATTCCAACCACCGTCGCCAATGCCGATTTGTCGGCACTCTCCAAAGCCGAACGCGATCTCTACCTGATGATACGTAGCCGCTATATCGCCCAGTTCTACCCCGACTACGAATATGAGGCTACCATTATCGAAACCGAATGCTGCGGCCACCTGTTCCGCACCGTCGGCCGCCGTCCCGCCAAAGCCGGATGGAAATCCCTGCTGGGCGATGCGGACGAAGAAACCGAAGGCAGCCTGAAAGACGGAGACGAAGAACAGGACAGCGGCCAAACCCTGCCGCCGGTCAAAGCCGGAGATGCCGTACAAGGCAGCCGCAGCAAGGCACAGCAAAAGCAGACCGCCCCGCCGCCGCGCTTTACCGAACCCAGCCTGCTGGACGAAATGCAGACCCTGTCGGATTTTTTGAAAACCGTAAACGACGAGCAAATCAAAAAGGTGCTGCGCCGCACCGAAGGGCTGGGCACCGAGGCCACCCGCGCCGCGATTATCAAACGGCTGTTTGAGATGGGCTACTTGGAAAAGAAAAAGCGCAAAGTCTATGCCACCGAAAAAGGCCGACGGCTGATTGCCCGTATTCCGAGTGCCATCGCCGACCCGGTTACCACCGCCAAATGGGAGATGGCTCTGGCCGCCATAGAAGAAGGCAAAATCAGCCTGGAAGAATTTACCGCCTATCAGGAAAACATGATCCGCAGACTGGTGGCCGAAGCGCAGGCAGACGAGCGCAACAGGCAGCCTGAAAAAAGACATAAGGCCGTCTGAAAAGGTTTCAGACGGCCTGTTACCGGACCACACACAATGAACCGCAGACAGTTCCTATCCGCCACAGCCGTATCAGCCGCCGGCATTCTGTTTTCCGACGAAGCGTTTGCGCTGGCCGACAACAGCGGTTTCTGGCGGCGCGACCGCCTGCTGGAAATGCGCCGCGCCGATACGGGCGAGCGGCGCATTATCCGCTTTTATGCCGCCGGACGCGGCTACCTGCAAGACGGCTATCTGGCTGCCCGCTGGTTTTTACGCGATGCCAAAGACGGCAACGCGGTCGTCAATATCGATGCGGGACTGCTCAACCTTTTGTACGGCTTGCAGGAATGGGCGCGGATTGCCGGTAAACACGACCCGCTGATTACCGTCAACAGTGCCTACCGCACCGCGCGGCGCAATGCCACGATTGAAGGCGCGGCACGCAACTCCATGCACATCCACGGCCGCGCCGTTGATTTGACCATGCGCGGTATCAGCTTGCGGCAGCTTGCCGATATGGCCGCGCATTTCAAGGCGGGCGGTATCGGCATCTATGACAGTTTTATCCATTTGGATACCGGCAGGATCAGAAACTGGCGGGGGTAGCCTGCGTTTGAAAATTCTCCCTTTTGACAAGTCTGCTAAACAAGCAGCATGGCAGTCAATATGTTCAGGTACATTGAAACGGTATTTTGCTTCGGCATAAACCCTTGTCTTGACAAGAGCACAAACGCAGGATAGTATCCTTGCACCCCCATTCTTACAGATCGGAATTTTTCCGGTTTTCTTATCCGGCTGTCTCCCGAAACGGAGACGGCTTTATGTCTATTTTCTCAACTGTCCGTGGCAATCTGGGACAGAATTTTTCCCTCAAAACCATCAACCGCGACGGCGAGCCGAGTACGGTGTTGAACTTTTCCGTTGCTTCCACACGCTACAAACGCCAAAAAACCGCCGACGGCGGCAGCCGCTACGAAGCGGCCGGGCCTGCCGAATGGATTGAATGCGAATACTGGAACCGTCAGGCACCGCATCTGGAAAAAGTATTGGCCAAAGGTATGCCCGTAATCGTGGAAGGCGAAGAGCTGATCGAGTTCTACGAAAAAGACGGTCAAAAAATCAAAGCACGCAAGCTGCGCGTTGAAAACATCTATCTGAATCTGGCATCCGAGCGCATTGAAAACGTCGCACTCAAACCGCCGCGTACCGCCGAAGGGGCGGATGACGGCGAAACTCCGTTTTGAGCGGCGGCAGTATGGGTATTTTCGAGAAAAACGCCGCCCGCGACTTGGGCTGGGAATACATCAGCCTGAGTACTGGCAACGACGACGAAGGCATTTTTTACTGCGAAAAAGACAATGCCATCGGCTCGGTATGCATGTTTTCGCCGCTGGCCGGCTGGGACGACAAAACTCCGGGCGCGGCGGCTACGCTGCTGAACGAAGCCTATCCGGGTGGAACGGTAATGCAGTTTGTCCAATTTGCCTCGCCCTATCTCGATCCGGTGCTGGGTAGCTATCTCGCGCCGCGCGACGGCGTGTCCGGAGATTCGGCGGTACAGACGGCGCGGCACGGTGTCGGCCGGCGGGCGGAGTTTCTAGCTCTGGGTGCACGGCACAAACTAACCGCGTCTTCCAATACACGCATGCTGGACAGCTACTGTCTGTGGACATTTAAAGTGCCGTTGAAGGTGCAGAACCCGTTTACCGGCAGCGAAAAAGAAATATCGGCGTTCCGGCGCGAATGCGATGCCTTTGTCAAACTGCGCGACACTGCCGTCTCGCAACTGGAAGTGATGGGCATCAAGGCCGAGATGCTGTCCACATCGGCACTGATGGGCATCATGCGCCGTTATTTCGCGGTGTACGAACCGTGGGATTTGGACGTAGAAGAGACCCGTCCGCTGAACGAGCAGCTTTTCCCCATAGGTTCGCGGATGAACTGGGACAACCGCCGCCACGACCTGATTCATTTCTCCGGTTTTTCCCATACGGACGAGCGGCAATATGTCGGCATGCTGGTTACCGACCGCTATCCTGGTCAGGAGCAGCCTTTCCATTTCGGCCGCATGATCGAACTTCTGGGCAATCCGCCCGGCAACGGGCCGCAAATCCCCATGCCCTATGCGTTGTGCACCACCATTCATTTCCCCGAACAGGGTGTAAAGGCAGCCAAAGTCCGCGCCTCGCAGACGCAGGTGGAAAAATCGTCCAACGCACTGATGCTCAAATGGTCGCCGCGCCTGCGCAAAAAACGCGAAGGCTTCCAGCAGCTGGCGCAACTGACGGTGGAAGGCGGCAATCTGGTCGAAGCCACCACCACACTGTGCCTGTTCAACCGTTCGGCGGCGGAAATCCGCAGTGCCCAAGCCTCGATTGCCTCGTATTACAAACGTTTCGGTTTCGTGGTGCGTCCAGAGAAATATATCCCCGAAGTTTCCTTCTTCAACCAGCTTCCGCTTAACGCATCGGCGGAAAGCATCCGCAACACCCACCGTTTCAAAACGATGGGCGGCAAACATGCCGCGCACCTGCTGCCGATAACCGGCGAATGGCAGGGCTTCGGCAATGAAATGCTGTTGTCCACCCGTCTGGGCCGTCCCTTCCATTACGCACTGATGGACAGCCGTAATCTCAACTACAACTGGATTTGGACGGGTGCGTCCGGTACGGGCAAATCGTTTGCCGTGCAGCGTCTGACACAGGACGAACTGTCGCTGGGCACCAAAATCTGGACCATCGACACCGGCGCGTCTTATCTGGCTGCCGCACAGGTTTCCGGTGCGCAGATTCTTGACTTCCATTTTGATTCCCAAGTCTGCCTCAATCCGTTTACCCGTATTGACAATATTGATGAAGAAATTGAACTGATTATCCCGATTATCGGCAAGATGGCGCGACCGAACGAAGGCTTGAACGACACCCAGCGCGCGCTGGTGGAAGAGGCGGTCAAATCCGTTTATGCCGACAAGGGCAATCAAGCCGAAATTACTGACATTATCCGTTTTTTCAACAACCAGACCGGTTCAATGATGCGCGAGCAGCACGAACTGGCAGTACTGCTGTCGCCTTTCGGCTCTACCGGCTCGATGGGACGCTGGTTCAGGGGCGAGAACAATTTCCGCACCGAAGCGGACTGGACGGTGCTGGAACTATCCGGTCTGACCGGCAACAAGCATCTGTGCGACGTGGTGCTGATGACCATCTCCACCACCATCGCCCAAGAGATGTTCGTTACCGCCGGCGGTCGCCGAAAAATGCTGATTATCGAAGAGGGTGGCGACCGGATTACCGATGCCTCGTTTGCCGACTTTACCGCCAAGCTGGCCTCAAAAGTCCGCAAAGAAGCCGGTTCGGTCGGCGTGGTGGTGCAGACTTTCGCACAGGTGTACAGCACGCCGCACGGCTCGGCGATTATGGCTTCTTCGCACACCAAGTTCCATATGCAGCAGACACCGGAAGCCATTGAAGAAGGCATTGAGAAAGGCTGGATTAAAACCGATGCCTATACCGAAAAACTGATGCGCGAAGTGCAGACTGCCAAAGGGCAGTACAGCGAAATCCTGATTCGCAGCGGCGGCAGCGCAGGCATTGCCCGACTGGTGGAAACGCCGTTTAACCGTGTGCTGTTCAGCACCGAAGGCGAACTATTCAAAGATTTGCAGCGGCGCGTGCGTGCCGGTGAACAAATCACCTATCTGGTCGAAGCCGAAGCCCGCCGGCTGTACGGCGACGGCACGCTGTAAGGCAGCCTGAAACGCAGAGGCCGTCTGAAAACCCCGTCAAACAAGGAATCTGTTATGAACCAACCCGAACAACGCCCCGAACCAGCCGTACAGCCTGTCGCAAGTGCCCCAAGCACCCCACCTGCTTCTGGTACAGGCAGCAGCTTTCTGAACAGTACGCTGCTGCTTTTGTCGCTGCTGATGGGCGGTTACAGCTTCTACCGCAGCCTGTACCCCACGCACGCGAACCAAATTACAGTGGTCGATTCCGACCGACTGGCTGCTTCCTATATCCAAGAAGCATTGGCGGATACCCGTGCGGGCAGCGATCCGGTGGCGGTACAGCAGCGGCTGCAAAGCCGTTTGAACGGCTTGCAGTCCAAACTTGATGCCATGTCCGCCGAAGGAAGACTGATTGTGCGCAAATCGGCAGTGCTGACCTATCCGGAAAGCGCGGATGCCACGGCACAAGTGGCCGCAGAGCTAGGCATTACCCTGACACCGAACAATGCGGCGGCGCAGCCACTGCCCGCTACGGGCGGGGCAGTTTCCCCACTGCCTGCGGTAAGGCAGCCTGAAAACGGAACAGGGACACTCCCAACCGAACCGGCTGCCTCCGCACTGGGCAGTGCGCTGGACTGATGAACAGCAAGAAACCACTGCCACCGCTGCGCACCCGCCTGTTGGTACTGCTGTCGGGTGTCGCGGCAAGCGCGCTGGCCTGGCAGGCACGACCGCTGTTGCAGGAAAGATGGGCACTGATGTACGAGAAAAAGCAGGCGGGCTGCCTGCCGTGGCAGTTTTACTGGTTTGACAAAAAACAGCCCAAACCGGTGCTGCGGCGCGGCGATCTGATTCTGTTTCCGGCTCGCGGTATGGAGCCGGTGATTGCCGAGGGCAAACCTATCGGCAAAACCGTGGCAGGACTGCCAGGCGACGAAGTGCGCATTGTACAGGGGCGGGTCTATATCAACGGCCATCTGCTGACCGACGTTTCCTACGGCGCGGCCAAACTGGGCAAATCGATCAACTACTGGGACAAGACATACAGATTGGGCAAGGATGAAATTTTTGTATTCGGCAGCGAACCGCACTCTTGGGATTCGCGCTATTGGGGACCGTATCCGGCTGCACTGGTTCGCGGCCGCCTGCATCTGCTGTTTTAGCGCGGCAGCAGCGGCAGACGGCTTTGACCTGCAACGCAGGCTGACCGAACAGCAGGCGCGTGCCGACAGCCTTTCAGACGGCCTCGACCTGCTGTTGAAAAGGCAGCCTGAAAACGGCGGCGGCACATTGGGGGCAAACCGCCAAATGCTGCTGCCGCCGGGACAGAACCCGATGTCGGCGCAACTGGCACAGGCCGATACCGTGGTGTTCGTTTCCCGCGCCATGCCCGAGGCGGAACTGCTGAAACTGCTGGCGCAGGGCGCGGGGCGAAAGGGCACGGTGTTCCTGTATCGCGGCTGGGGCGATGGCGGGGCGGACAGCGCGTTTGCCTATGCCGAAGCACTGCTGCGCAAACTGCCGCCAGCGGCGCAGCGCAATCTGCCGCAGATTATGGTGCTGCCCGCAGCCTTCCGCCGCTACCGGATTGCCTACGCACCGGCGGTACTGCATCGCGACGGCGGCAAATGGTATCTGGTACAGGGTGCGGGCACGCTGGACAACGCTGTGGCAGCCGTAAAAAGACGCGAATTCAACCGCCGTCTGAGCCGTCAGTGGCGCGTATCCGAACCCGACCAAACCGAAGTCATCAAGGCGGCAGCCGCGCGTTTTGACTGGAAAGGCGCGGCCGAACAGGCGGCACAGTCTGCCGCGCAGCAGTTGGAAGGCGGCACGGATTTGCCGTTGGCACAGGAAGTGTCCAGCCGCCTCTACACCCCGTATTCGGTTACCGGCTTTGATATCCGAGACCCACAGAGCGGCCGAGTGCTTTATCCGCGCGGCAGCCGCTTCAACGTACTGACGCTTGACCCGCAGGGCAGCCGCTCGCTGGTGGCGGTGGACGGGCGGGACGAGCGTCAGGTGCGCTACGCGCAGCGCATCGTACGCGAACGGCCGCAGACGGTGGTGCTGTACACCCGTTTGGGTAGGCTGGCAGGAGCCGTACCGTCTGCCTTCCCGCTCAACCCGACACTAATCAGACGGCTCGGGCTGCGCAGCGTCCCCAGCTACCTGCAACAGCAGGGGACGGACTGGCGCATCGTGTCCGCCCCGCCTGCCGATTGAGAGACCAATCATGAATGTTTTCCGTCAAACCGCCGCCGTTCTGGCTGCCGCATTATTGTTTTCAGACGGCCTGCACGCCGCTACGCCATCCGGCAGCAGCCTTACCGGTCTGACCTGTTCGCGTGCCGGCTACAACACGCTGATGAATTTCAACTACGACTCGGCGTTTCCGCTGCGCATTATGGGTAGCGACACGGTGATGGGCAGTGACGTGCCCGCGCCACCAACAGCCACCAGAAAATCAATCTGCAAATGCGGTAAGGAACCCTATGTCATTTACGGCTACACGCGCGGTATGTGGCTGCCGACCCGTTTTGTCGAAGTAGTGCGCGAAGCCTCCTGCTCGCCAGTGTACGGCGAATCGGTCAAACCGATACTGCAACAAATCGCGCGGGTATCCGGCATCGGTCAACTGCAACCGACTACGCTTATGACGGCGGGAGAGGCTGCCAAGCCTAACGAAACTTCCTTCCGCCACGTCCACAGCTGGCCATTCCCGTTCAACCCCTACAACTGGAATCCGCGCTGTTTCCACAAAGGGGAAAATCTGGAAACTTCAATATCGCAGATTTCGTGGTCAAAAAAAGACCCGGTGCTGATGAACCTGCTCTACCCCGAGTGGGCTGCGCTGGGTACGGTAGCCAACCAGCCACTGTTTGATTTGGCGGCGCACAGCGCGTCCTGTATCGCCAATACCACCGGTATCGGCTGGGGGCCGGTTGACGATGCTGCCTACTGGCTGGGCGGCTGCATGGGCAACAACCTGCCCGCCGCCGGTTCAATGTCGGCTGCCAAAAACAGCATCATAGGCACTTCCACCATTTTCAACCGCTCGCTGATGATGTCCAACCGCACCGGTGGCTATGCCTCGGTTTCAACGGTTGGCGACAAAGCCTTGTGCTCGCCAGTGCCCGTGCCGTATCCGAGCAAATCAGAATTCAAGGCATCAATGCTGTTTCCTTATCCCGAGTCTGGGCAAAGCGTCGGCGGACAAGGCGGCATGGGTGGACAAACCAGTCCGGCCGGAATGTTGAGCGGCGAAGTGGCCGAGTTCGCCAATATCGGCGGTCGTGGGGCACACCGCTTGGGCGCAAGCAATTTTGCCTGGGCACTGGGGCGCAGCGACCAAGCCTTGAACGAAAATGATTCGGACGCGGTTTACCTGATGTGGCGTTGGGTGGACTGCTGCGAATTTAAGTGAGAAACCAAGATGAAAATGATGAAAACAATTCTGCCGCTCTGTCTGTTGGCGACCGTCTGCATACCGGCGGCGGCTGATGACCAAGAACGCGCCTTCGGCAAAGGCGGTCTGCACGGCACGCGCAGTGGCAGTACGCAAAACAAACAGCCCTCAAAACAGCAGCTCTGGCAAAACGACCAAAGCTATGCGCTGGCTTTGGCCAAGCGTGCGGAAAACGGCGATACCACCGCCGCGCTGGAACTGAAAAATGCTGCCAACGGCGGCAACCGCTGGGCGGCGGTGCAGTACGGCTACCTTGCACACACTGGTCGCCTGCCCGGACTCTCCGGCAGAGCGGATACCGCTACAGCCGCCAAAGCCTACCGCATCGCCCTTAAAGACGGCGGCGGCAACTATCTGGCTGCCTACAATCTCGGGCTGATGTACTACTACGGCATCGGCATGAAAGCCAATGGGGCGGAAGCCTTGCGCCTGTTCAAAACGGCTGCCGAGAATTACCGCAGTAAGGTTGCTTCGCGCGTGTTCTGGCCGGCGGAAGTCTATACCGCGCAGATACTGGAACGCGGCTACGGTGTGGCGAAAAACGAAGCATCGGCGGCCGAGTATTGGGAACGCGCCGCCAAAGCCAACGCGCCGGAAGGGCTGTACGGCTACGGCATGTTTATCCTTAACGGGCGAGGCGGTCTGCAAAACCCCTACCGCGCCTATCCGCTGTTGTTGCAGGCAGCCAATCGCTGGCATACCGGCGCGATGGTCGCACTGGCACAGTATAGTCGATTAAAATAAAAATGAGACAAGGCGGCAAGCCGCAAGGCGTACAGGTGGTACGTCAAGGCGAGCCAACGCCGTATCATTGCAATTTTAATCGACTATATCAGGGCAAAGGAGACAGGCTGCGTGATGCCGATCCGGTTGATGCAGCCAAATGGTGGATGCTGGCGGCGACCGCCGACAAACGCTACACCCGCCAAGCGCAAAAGGCGGTGGCTGCACTGCCCGCCGCGAAACAACAGCAGGTGCGCTCGCAGGTACGCTCGTGGCTGACCACCCATACCACCGTCCCCAAAAGTTTCGACTGGAAAAAGCCGGTCAACGACACTTTGCCGCCGCGCTAAAAAGGAAAAATGAGCATGAAACGGATACCGTATCTGCGCACCGCCCTCTGCCTGTCGGCCGCCTGCCTGATTTTGGCTGCCGGACAAGCATCAGCCGATGCCTACCGCAAAGCCAAACCGCAAGGTTGGCTGTGGTATGAGGACGATGCGCCCAAATCCGCAGCAAAATCCAAATCGAAACAGCAGCCCAAACCGCAGCCCGCGCCCGCCGCACCCGCACCCGCAGCCGCTGCGCCCGTTCAGACTGCCCCCGAACCGTTTTCGGCGGCATGGGTACGCGCCCAGCTGCCGGTGCTGCTCGACCGTGCGATGACCAATCCTACCGACGAGAACGTGCGCGCCTATAAATACATGTCGCGCCTGATGGTGGACATGTCAATGAATTTCGCCGATGCCTCTGAGCGCGTGGTGCGCAATGACCCGATGCTGGACGAATCGGTGCGCTTTCCAATTGCCTCGATGGCGCGGGCGCAGGCTTTGTCGCAAATCTCCCAAGCGAAAGAAGGCATTATCCGTGACCTGTCCGGCAAAGCCGGATTGTGGCTGTTTTTTGATTCCAAATGCCGCTTCTGCCACAGCCAGTATGCTGTGGTGCAGATGCTGGCGAAAAAATACGGCTTGCAGGTGCGCTATATCAGCACCGACGGCGGCGTGATCAGCGGTATGACGGCTGACAAACTGCGTTTTGATATGGGCGGCAACCGTGCCCGCACGCTGGGCATCAAGCTGACGCCGGCGGTGGTGCTGGCTGCTCCGCCGGAGCAGATGGCGATTGTTGCTCACGGTGCGATGTCGCAGTCGGAACTGGAAGACAAAATCGTGCTGGCCGCCATTGATATGAAGCTGGCTTCCCCCGAACTGACCGACTTGACCAGACTGCAAGAGCGCGGCGTGCTGACCCCGCAGGACATCGCCAAAGCCCGCCGCCAAATCCGCAACCCCGAAAACCCCGACGAGCTGGTCAGAATGCTCAACGGACTGATTCGTAATCGGATGTAAAGGAAAATGCATGAATACCCGACGCAAAACATTTTCAGACGGTCTCAAACGCTATATGCCTTCCATTCTAGCCGCATCGCTGTGGGCGGCATCTGCCGCCGGTGCGGACATCGGCAAAGGCATGGATACAATGTGGAACAGCACCGCGCCCGCAGCGGCCGGCGTGAACGGCAACTACGGTGGCACGCTCGGCGGCTTGTCGCTGCGCTCGCCGGTACGCAGTTTCAACATCATGGCCTTTGATCCGCCGCGTTTTTCGGCAGGCTGCGGCGGCATCGATGCCTATTTTGGCAGCTTCTCCATGATTTCCGAGAAAAATCTGAAAGACCTGATTCGCGCCATCATCGCCAACGGCACGGGATACGCGGCCAAAATCGCCTTGGACAATCTCTGTCCACCCTGCCAGAACATCATGTCCGGCTTGCAGGACTGGACAACCAAAATCAACAGCGCGGCCAAAAACACCTGCCAGCTGGGCACGGCCGCCGTTGATTACCTGCGCGGCAGCCGCAATCCTTCTGCCGCAGCTGATGACAGCAAGGCGAACGAAGAAGCCGTTTCCGCCGCCGCGTCTGGTGCGGCAAAAGATTTTGCCGAAGCCAACGACAGCCGCAGCTACAAGGGCAAAAACGCCAACCGCGCGGACGATGCCGCCGATCAGTCCACCGACTACGGCAACAACATGATGAACACTCTTGTTTCGGCCGGCGTATTCGGCGGGGCGCAACCTGTTATTGACACCCGCCCTTACGGCGGCGATCAAGGTTTTCTGGAAATGGCGATGAGCCTGTATGGCACGCAGATTCTGCTGACCGGTGCTGATGCTTCGTCCTCTGCATCTGGCGGGAAATTCACCAAAGGATCGCAGGAAAAAACCGACAAAGATCTCGCCCCGATTTGGACATTTGCCGACGTGGTCAACGGTGCACCGAGCAATGCTGCGTTGACACAATACCGCTGCAAAGACTTCAACGCCGGCAAAGCCGACAGCTGCCAGCATGTGTCCACTGCCGACTCTTCCTTCCCCGGTACCTACCGCTACATCCTTAACCTACTGATCGGCAAACAGACTGCCTACGGCGACAGCAATGCGATGGGCGACTCGGTGGCGACACAAATCCAGCCCGGCTCGCTGATGGCCTACTTCGCCGATAACGACGCGCAGACGCTGCCCCCCGAACAGCAGGCATTTTTGAAAAAGTTACCCAAAGAAGCATCCGACGTGCTCAGTCAGGCCGCAAGGGCAGGCAGCCAGACGGCGGTTAAGGCTGCCGATGCGGCGGCCAGATTCTACGGCGAGCAGATGGCGGCCGAGCTGGTCGGTGCGATGAACAAAACCGTTTCCGTCGCCTATTCGGCCAACATCACGGGCAACGGCAAGAAAATCGTCGCCATGTCGCCGGCGCAGAAGCAGCAGCTGGACAAACTGGAAGCCGAAACGGCCCGCTACGGCGAAAGCAGCTACCGCGCCGCCGCACAGCAGAATTTCGTTACCCTAGTTACCAGTGCGATGACACTGACCGGCAACAACAGCGGCCTGAAAGCACAGTGAGGCCGTCTGAAAAAACGCTTTGACGCACAGGCAGCCTGAAAAAGGTTTTCAGGCTGCCTGAACAGGAGAAAACCATGTCCGTCCCGTCCAGAAACCCCGCCCTTTTCAGGCTGCCTGCATCTTTCGGCAAACACCTGACACGCCTATGGCTGCCGCTGCTGCTGCTGACTATCGCTGTGGCCGCGCGTGCTGACGCGCTGCCCGAAAGCGTCGATACCGATGCGCCTTCGGACATTATGACGCTGTGGGTGGTTGGTGATGTTGATGTGATTGCCAAAGGGCTGAACGCGGTAGCGATGTTCTTCAACGGCATGGGCAGCGGTTCGCCGCTGGTCAGCCTACTGATACTGGGTTCGGTGCTCGCCCTGTGTGCGATGCTGGGACAGTTTATTACCCGCCGCACCATGCAGCCGGGCAACAACTTCCTGATGATTGTGCTGGTGGCGGCGATGTTTATTCCAAAAACCCCCGTTTGGATCGCCTCCTACTACGACGCGGGCGGCGGCAACAGCGGCGGCGCAGTCGGTTTCCGCAAAATTGACCATGTGCCAGTAGGCGTGGCCTATCCGCTGGCACTGTTCTCCTATGTTTCCAAAAAAATGACCGATATTTACGACACCGGTATGCAGGTACTGCCCGATTCCTCGCTGTCCGGTCCGTCCACTGCCGCGCCGCAGGGCGGTCTTCTGACCCACGGTGCGGAAGGCTATTTCAGCCCGCTCAAAACGGTGCTGCGCCTGCGCAACCAGTTCTCCGGCCCAGACAACACCCTGCTACTGGCCAATCTGGCCAACGCCTCCCAAGTGTGCAACTGGTCCGACCGCTGGGGCGATGCCGACAAAGGCGGAATCTTCAATGTGCTGGCACGCGGGCAGCAGAGCGGGGTAACCAATATCGCCCTGCCCGCTGAAAAAGAAGGCGCGCCGCCAGTAATTGGTAAGGTGGGCTGCGCTCAAGCAGGCAAAATCATCTCGCTGATGATGCTCAAACAAGTGGCCAATCTCCCAGGTAAAGAGTATTCGCCCACTGCGGTGGCTGCGTCCAACAGCCGCAACCTTTCCGGCGTAAAAGGCAGCACCACCGATTTGGCGCAACGCTACAAGTCCGTCCAAGAGGAATTGGATCAGCTTCCCTCGGCAATGGCACTGGCTGCGGGCGGCAACGCTTCGCGCAGCACAGCGGCAATGGGCGTGAACGATCCTGACATTCTGCTGAAAATGGTGCGCAGCGAAATTGAAAAAGGCGAACTGCAACCGCCAGCACTGGCACAGGTGTTTACTGCCTATAACGCGGTTAATGCCGCTGAAATTGAAGCCAATATGGTGTTCTCACACATCGTGCAGCAGTGTTTGGGCGGCAATGATGTCAACTGCGCACGACAGGCGTATATGATGACCGAAGCCCGCAACAGGGCGGCGGTAGATGCCGCTGGCGAAGCCTCGCTCTACCAGAACTTTATGGGGCACGGCATGAATATCCTGATGTTCATTTACATTGTGATGTCGCCGATTGTGATTTTTGTCGTGCTGGTCATGGGTTGGGGCGGCATCCGGGTGCTGGGCAGCTACCTGCTGTTTGCCGCATGGGTCAATTCCTGGCTGCCGCTCAACAGCGCGATTGCCTACTACATGCTGCAAAGCTACAACAATCGGATGCGCGAACTGATTATGACCATTTCCGCCTCCGACAATCCCTTGCAGGTGTATTCGCCTGCCGTTATCCAAAACATCTTCGACGGTACGCAGGACATGCTCGCCTCAGCCTCGACCATGATGGCCTCGACACCGCTGATTATGCTGTCGCTGCTCTCCGGTTCGGTTTATGGGCTGGTACAGCTGGCACAGCGTGCGAATATGGTGGGCAAGGATTATGTGGACGAAACCAAAGCCACCCCGCCGCTGGATCAGTCGGAGGTTATCGGCATGAGTCGTATGCTTGCGAACAGTTCGGCTGGCGGCACTTTGAGTATGCAGAATTTTAACCAAAACATCATGAGCAACGCCGATGCCACCAATCCGGCCACCATCAGCCTGCAAACAAGCCAAGAGGCCATTGACAGCGCACGAACCGCCGCTGCGGCCAAAGTGCAGATGATGGAAGGGGCTATGGAGGCCAGGACGCTGGCACAAATAGACAGCCACGGCAAAGTAACGCAGACGGGGATTGTTTATGCGCAAACAGTAGATGGGCAAGACGTTGCGCGTGTTGCATACGAAGGACAGCACGCAGTAGCAGCAAACGAAAAATTTGCCTTAGGCATTAGTGGTAATAAAATTGTCAGCATCGGTGCATCTGGGGAAATAAGTGATAATGTCCGGTATACCGATAGCCAGGGTAATACCCACGTCATGACACAAGGAACCAATATCAGCAATACCGAGGGTATCCAAGCCTCGTCTAGTACCATGAATTCGCACCAATTGAGCAGTTCCATCAGCCAAAGCCTGTCGGATGCTCGCGAGCAGTCACGCAGTATCGAGCAGGCAACCAGTGAAAGCGTCAGCCACGGTTTCAGCACCAGTATCAACCGTACCGGTTTTGCTTCTCTGGTATCTAATGATGCGGTGCTGGCTCAACAGCAATTGTCGGCAGGCGCGTCCGCCGCCGGACAATACGATGCAGCCGCCGGTTCGGCCTTGCAGGCTGCCAGCAGCAACAGCAGCGCATATTTCAATACCCTGACCGGTCTGTCCACAGGTTCGGAAAGCGAGCGCACCGCCGCATTGGCAGCCATCCAAGGATTGGCCGCCGCCAATCCTGCCGGACATGCGCAAGCCTATGCTAACATGGCTCAGGGAGCCTTGGCCGTACAGGAACAGAGCCACGCCATGCGTGTTGATAATCAGGCAGCGATTGACCAGCAGATTTCTGCCAATCAGGCAGGAACGCTCGGCAACTTCCAAACCCCCTTAGATAACAAAGAACAGTTGGAGGCCGCCAATCCGCAGGGGCACACCTCTTCGTCTTTCGGTGATCCACGCAGCATAGAAACACGCGACTCTAACGGACTGACTCCGGGAGAACATCAGAAAATTTTGGAGTACAACCGTGCAAAAGTAGCAGAAATGGTTGAATTCAATAATAAAGTTATGCAGGACTACAACAATAGAAGCGTGATGCAGAAATCAGATGATCTGGTTTATGCGGACGGATTCGAGGCGTGGAAAAATGCCGGAGAACAATGGGATCAGGGCGATTATTTAGGAGCCGGATTTGGCGCAATTGCCGGTACATTAGATATTGCATCAAGCGGCTTAGGCAAAACCATCAGATCAGCCTTTGGTGCAGACGATGGTGGTACTGCCGGTATGTCTAATACCGTAGATCCGGATTTGAACGCCAGAATGCAGCAAATGGAAGAAAATCAAAAACTACTGAGCGGCTTCAATATGTCAGATAGCAGTAAAACAATTGATGGTACGCCTATTGAAAAAATTCTTGGTTACAATCCTATGGAAAAGCCACATGAAATAGATAAAGTCAATGTAACCACCCACGCAAATACAGAAAACAATTCTTCCCATAACGGTATGCAATCCCATAACGGTATGCAAAAAGCTGCTGATATGATTAAAAGAATTACAGGAGAGCAATACAGTACTGATCCCAATCGTTTGATTCATACCCCTGACCATATTGCCAATAAAAGGGGAATTGGTTTGTGCGCTAATGGCACGGCTCTGATTTTGGGAACTGCTGATTTAATCGATGACCGAAAACATGGTAACGCACAAGATATGGGCAAGCAATTGCAAAATCATTATGGCTGGAAAGTCGTTGCCAGTGGCGAAGTATCTGACCGTCAGGGAAATATTCCGGGGTATACACCTAGGGATGGTCAGGTTGCTTTGATTTCCCCACATGGAATCGGTATTAAAGACGGAAAAGGCGGTGATGAACACGGTCATATCTGTGTATGGGTTCAGTCCCTCAACGATGGTAAAGGTGCTTGGGTCTCTGACTATTACCAAGGCGATCGCATGGTTCCAAATGACAAGTATATCCAAGGCAAAGCCACTATTACCATTTTAGAAAGTCCGCAAATGCAACAGCATTTCGCGCAACCCACTTTCGGTCAACCTAATCATCAATCCTCTGTTAGCATTGGAATTGTCTCTGCCAAATATGAAGGAGACATCGGTAGTACAAATCGTGATGTAGACCAGAATGGCAACCCTGCTGGATGGGCTTATGGAAAGTATCAATTCAATTCAGCAAAAGGAGGATTGCAGCAGTTTTTCTCTGACAATCCGCATATAGCAAAAGAATTTTCAGGAATGACTCCTGGAACAGCACAATTTAATGCCAAATGGAAAGAGTTGGCGCGACAAGATGCAACGGCATTTGAAGCGGCGCAACAAAAAAGTGCGGTAAATCTATGGTATGCCCCTGCTCGTGACGCATACTCAAAAGCAGGTTTTGATTTGAGCAATCGCGGTGTACAAGAGGCGGTTTTCAGCAGTTCCATCCAGCACGGAGGTGTAGTGTCCCGCTTGTTGCCTTTAATCAAAAGAATTAGTTCGGGTAATATTTCACAAATGACACCAGAAGAGCAAATTAAATTAATTTACGACGGAAGAACCCAGTACCATCCGAATGGCAAATCGCGTTATGCTAGTGAAGTACAAGATGCGTTAAGGTTAAGTAAATAATATAGGGAAGAGTATATGAAGAAAATTTTTCTAGTTGGGATTTTTCTTACTTTGAATGCTTACGCGGACTGTAATCATTTAAAAGTGACGACAGAAATAAAATCATGCCTTGTGAGTCAAAACGAAATGCTTAACGACCGGTTGACCAATACATACCATTTGGCTCTTTCAACTCTTCCCAAAGCAGACCGAAAAAATTTAATAAATGCACAAAGAGCTTGGGTTCGATTCAAAGAAGCCGATTGTTACGCCGCTATTGCAGCAGATGCTGGCGGGACGGCTGCAAGTATTATCGGTTTAAATTGTACAAATAACAAAATATCAGCACGGGAAAAAGAAATCAAAGAACTATACATAAGATAAATATGCCTATTTGCTTTTAAGACATTGCGACAATTCTGCGCGTAATGAATATTTCTTTTCGGTTGATAAAATATCTGCTACTAGGCATCCAGCACGATTGCAAGACATTTTGTAGTAGGTAATATTGGGGGTTTCATCTTTGCTTGTCCGATTAAAGCTGACTCTGACCAAGCTGTTTGCTTGAGGTTGGATACGTATGCTTTTTCTAACGACAACGTCATCAACCTCCCCGCTACCCCACACAATATCGTAATCCAAACAAGCAGGTTCTTGCAGTCGCTCGGATGCTTGCTGTTCGAGTTCAAGCAGTCTCCGCAATGCCGGTGTAAATGCATCATGCCTATTCTGATAGGGTGGAAAACCATCTTGTACATAAAGACGCTTGATTGTGTCCACCGCCGAATTATTGGATTGAGATCCTTTTGCAACAGCCGAATGTGGCAGTGAAAAAAACGACATGGTCAATAAAACCAATAATTTATTTTTCATAACCGATTACTCGTGAGAAATGTTGTCTGAAATATGAATAATTCCGCCATGTATTATTGCACACGTTTTCTGCAAGCCACTTCCATGACTACAATCAGCATAGCAAAAGGCAAAAAAGCAATAATCTGCAACAGGATTGAATTTTCAATTTGATAGACAAGTATTAAACCTGACACAGCTACCAAGCAACGTCTTATCCAGTGTTTACGCTTAAAAAACTCAATAAAAAAGTTATTTTTTCCAGATTCCAAAAACTGGTTACAGTTATCTTTATTGTGAAAAGACCATTCAGTTTTGTGCCAGAAATTTGTTGGCCAATAATCATACATAGGATTCATATCATCATCAGAATCATCAATCATATATTCCTCCAAAAGGATCATAAAAAATAATGTCAAAATTTAAGCTACTTTTAGGCTATTTTGCCATATTTTTCAGCATTAACCCCTTTGCCTTTGCTGACAAGGTTTCAGACTGCCTGAAAGGCCACTTAAACACGCCCGAATGCCGTCGCATGATTGCAAACTATTGGGCACACCACCAAACCATCGAACGGATTGCCCGACAAGAGGGGGTGGAGCCAGCACTGCTCAAAGCTCTAATCGCCTATGAAAGCCATTACAACCACAAAGCGGTTTCGCCGAAACAGGCTTCCGGTCTGACCCAGGTTATGCCGACAACGGCTAGGGGCTTGAACATCGATCCTGCAAAACTGTTTGTGCCGGAAGTTTCTGTCCGTACGGGTGCGCGTTATCTGAGGCGGATGTTCGGCCAGTTCGGCCGGACAGATTTGGCTCTGGCCGCCTACAATGCCGGTCCCGGACGGGTAATTAAAGCGGGATACCGTGTTCCGCCGATTGCCGAGACCCAAAATTATGTGTCCAATGTGTCGGCACTGTTTCGGGAGTTCAAAAACAGGGAAAGAAATAATCTGCCTTTAAACCGAACCGGCAGCAAAACTGTTGCGATTTCCGCAACACCCGAAATCCGCATCAAACAAACGGTTCCCAAGCGTTCCGACCCTTACCAGTCCCATGTTTCCAATTCGTACTGAACCGGCTGCGGCTGACACATTCCATAACTGCTTTTAGACTTCATGATGGCGGAATTACCGCCTTTTCTTTAATTTTCTATAAGGAAAGCATTATGTTAAAGTCTAACATTTCAAATCAGCTGCATCAACATATCAACGGTTTTTTGGATCACTGCCGTTCTCGCTGTTTCTCAGAAGGAACCATCGAGGGCTACCGCAGCAACCTGCGACAGTTTGTTTCGCGGCTTGGCGACTATGCAGCCAAACACAAGGTTGCCGATTTTCAGACGGCCTGTACCGAAATTGTCATGATGGAAACCATTACCATGAAGCAGGCAGACAATCCCGAATTGAAAGCGACCACCATACGCCGCTATATTTGTGCTTGGCGTAGTTTTATCGCTTATCTAGTCAAAGCCAACGTGCTGGATTTGTCTTACGACCGTTTTCGTTTTGATCTGCCGAAGCTGCCAGAGACATTACCTAAATCAGTAGATATGTCGGTGCTGGACAAACTGCTTGACAATCCGCAGTGCCTGCCAAAACAACCCCATTGGATGTATCTACGCAATTTGTGTATTTTTGAACTGATGACCTATTCGGGGCTGCGCATCTCCGAAGTTAGCAATCTGCTGATGACCGACGTTTATTTTGCTGAACGTCAGATACGGGTAATAGGTAAGGGGCAGCGTACCCGCCTAGTACCGATAACCGACACCGTAGCCAAACGCATTCGTGCCTACCTGAAAGAGCGTTCTGCGTCGGCGGTCAATATCCGAACCAACCATTTGTTTGTTGGTCGTGGCGGTAAAATGTTGCGCCCGTGCAGTATCCGTTTGTCCTTGCATAAAATGGTAGTCGCCCGCTTGGGCGAAGAAATGCATATCACACCGCACAGCCTCAGACACTCCTGTGCTACCCATTTTGTCCGCGAAACCCATAACCTACGTTTCGTGCAGATTTTGCTCGGGCATAAAAGTATCGCCACCACGCAAATTTATACTCATCTGGACAATGGTTTTATCCAAGAAATGTTTCACCAACACCACAGCCGTTAGGCTAGATAAGGAGTTCCATTATGAAACAACTGTTTTTTGCATTGCTGCCCGCTATCCTTTTGACCGCTTGCTCAACCAATCCCGATGGCAGTGTCAACTGGTCAGACAATCCGCTGAACAAGGTAGCGACCAAAGTGGACGATGGCGTTCAGAAACTGAACCATAATACCGACAAGGTTATCGCAAAAACTGGTGGCGGAGACCGCTTTGGCAACCATTGCGTTACCTGTTACGACCAAGGCACATCGCACAAGCAAATGCTCGAATGGGGCTATATCCGCCGCAATCCCGACTATCCGAAATATTCTTCCCAACGCTATGTGTTCACTTCGCGCAACTGCGACAAAACGCGACAGTCGCTTTGCTTCCGTCCAAGTAAGGATATTGCCGAACGACCATAGCATAGGCATTCCGCCTTGTTTTCAGGCTGCCCGATATGTGGACAGCCTGAATTTTATGTGCGACCGAACTGAGTTATGTCTTCGATAAAGTGTATTTCCCGTCTGCAACCAGCTTGCAGATGCGTTTAACCGTTGCTTCACTGCATTCCAAAATCTTGGCCGTGCGGCTGATAGACAAACCCTGTTTGCGGCAGCTGATGACATCATCAATTCGCTTTTGGCTGATTCTGCGACCGAACTGTTTACCTTCTGATTTTGCTCGGCTGATACCAGCCGCCTGACGGCTGCGGCGCATCTCATAATCGTCGCTGGCCGATTTCAGTAGGATTTTCAGTAACAAGTCTTGGATAGATTTGAACACAATCGATTCCATGCTGTCCTCTGCCGCCTTGACGGCTGGCAAGTCCAACACTTCCGGTAACAGCAGGCGTGCGCCACGGTTATTGATTTGGGCAATCAGTGCCTCGGCTTCGACCAGCGGCAGTCTGCTTAACCTGTCCATACTCTCGGCAATCACGATTTCGCCTGCTTGCAGGTCTTTAATCATCTCCAAAAGTTGCGGTCGGTCGGCATGGCGACCGCTGGCTTTCTCGGCATAAACCTTGGCTACATAGAAACCGCGCAATTCCGCCCACTTCTTCAACCCGAGTTGGCGGGATAAGTCCTGCTCCTCGGTTGAAACCCGGCAGTAAATCCGAGCGATTTTGTTTATTTCGGACATTTTGGATTTTTCTCCCATAGTCTCTCTTGTCTGATTTAGGTATGCTTTGTAAGCCAGTATGGAAAGTGGGGTAATAAATCTGTTCAAATAGGCTTAAATAAGCTAGGCTGATTATTATAGTCTTAATAAGCCATAAAGCATAACGCTTATCTTATTCTTCATCTGACGACCAATCCTCCACCGACAGTCCATGTATATAGGAAAATGCGCGGTCATTACTGACCAGAACGGCTCCGATGCCGTGTGCGTGCGCGGCAATCTGCATATCTGGCGCAGACAGACTGCGACCAGACGCTTCTACACCGGCTCGGAATGTTCCGTAAACCTCTGCTACTACCGTATCAAATGGTAATACGTCCACCCTTAGCAGAAATTCGGATACCAGCCGGTGCAGCCGTCGTGCTTCTGGGCGTTTGGCCAAGCCGTACATCAGTTCCGCATGGGTAATGGCGGAAATGCACAGTTCGGACATCGGCACGCTTGTCAGATGCTTCAAAACATGATTATTGCCACGTACGGCAAGACTGACGATATTGGTATCCAACAGATATTTTTTCATTCCTGCCAGCCTTCAAAAGGATCGCGCAGGTTCGGAGCAGCATCTTCGGGCTGGCGGACAAATGGGTCGGTATCCGTTTCTACTCCGGCAGCCTGCAAACTGCCGATAAAACCTGCCCAGTCGGATGGATGCTTGGACAAAATCACATCCCCCGTCTTTTCGTCGCGGCGGATAAATACCTCCCCGCCTTCAAAACGAAAAGCGGCAGGCAAACGAACTGCTTGGCTGCGCCCATTGTTAAACAATTTAGCTGTCTGCATATTGAGTCTCCTAAAAAATTACAATCTGATATTAGTATAAACCATGATATATATCGTGCCAAGTGTCTGATGTTTTTTATAACGCATGGGCAACAAAAAGGCCGTCTGAAATTTCAGACGGCCTCTCTTGTGAAAAAGGGAAACGTTTCCGCAGAAACGCCCCATAGTTTGAAAAATCAACAACCATTGCCCAACAAATCTGCCAGATAAGCCGGCATTTCTTCATTGGATGCCGGCCAATAGCTGTCGGCATCCAGCCAGTAGGTGCTGCCGGTCCAGTCATTAGTAAACTCAATGCCGGAACAAAACGAGCCGATGTATCTTGCCATAGAGATTTTCAACTCTTCATGGCGCAGCTTACCTTCGTAACCGTCTGAATCAATGTCGATACAGATGGAAACACTGCGGAAGGTTTCGGGATATTGCGAATAGACGGCCAGCGCATCGGCCAGTACTTGTGCATTGATGACAATACGGGCATCCGGTACCGGCAGGTCGTATTCGTCGTTGCAGTAAAACGCCCATTCGTCTTTGCGTTCTGCCGGCAAGTCCAGCAACAGGCAGATTTCCCGTGTCTGCAGCTCGCAGAATGGGGTAAAAACCAAAGGGTTTTCAGGGATGGTGTAATCGTTCATGGGTGTTCTCCAAAAAAATGCGGGAGAATACCCTTGCGGGCGCACTCCCGCTTTAGGGGTTAAAAAACAGATTAGCGACGGTGTTTAATCATCTTCATCGTCATATATCCAGTAAAAATGCTCACGGGCAAATGCCTTGAAATCATCATCCGGACAGGGTTCGTCATACAGGCAGCCACCTTTTCCGTAAAACGTACCGGCAAAGCCGCCGCCTTCGTCGATATAGCGTGCCTCCAACTGCAAGTCGGGGAAGGTTTCAACAATCTCGGCGAATACCGGCTCCGGCGGACTCCATGCCGTATCAAACTCAACATAGATGTCCGTATCGGAAAACGTGCCGATATGCTGGTGGTAGGCATTCCACTTGGTTCCCCAGTAGCGGTTACGCCATTCATACCAGGTCGGGCAGCCGTACAACTCGATGTTGCAGCGGATTTGTTCGCCGTAATCCAAGTTGATGCCGCATTTGGCGGCCAAATCGGGCTGTTGTCTGAACAAGGCTTCCACGTCGGATACTTTGTCTTTCTTCCAGTTGATTTGTCCACCCGCGTGTTTCACAAGGTTGTCATACAGTGCCTTGTATTTGGCTTGCAATACGGCGGCCGGTCGTTCTTTATCGATGGTAATCCACTTCTGCATCGACGAGGTCAGCGAGCCGGCCTCGATGTCCAGTGATTGGGGCATCGGAATCAGACCGTTGAAATCGACCACCAGCCCGATGTTTTCGTCGTTGCTGCTGTCCGGTGTGCCCGGAGCAAACAGCACGGCTTTCAGTTTGGCCAGCGATTCGGCGTTGCCGCTGATGCTGACCTGGTTGGTTACATGGTTAGGCATAGTAAAAACTCCTAAACGGCAGGAGCTGCCGCCCCACAGGGGCAGAAGCCCCCGCAGGGTTGACAAAAAGGGCGGATGCCCCGGTTGGTAAAAATGCCGCCGCCGGACGAATCCGGCACACCGTTTCAGGCAGCTGGTGCGTTATTGGATCTGCCTGTTATTTCAGGCTGCCCAAATGGCTGCGTACAGTATCGCACGCCCAGTTGTAAACGACTTCCCAGCAGACTTTGTCCGGCTGCTCCAACACCACGTCGGCGTTGTAGCCGAAGTCGTGCAGGCTGAGGCCTTTGCCGCCCATCCAGTCGAAAATGCTTTGACGGTGGCGGCCGTACAGCCAGCGGGTGTCGTTTCCGGTCAGCTTGGCCAATACCGTCGGCAGGCTGCCTGCATCGTATTCCGCGTCTTGCAGCAGATAGAGGATGTCGGCGGTGCCGGACGGCAATGCGGCGTTTTCAGGCTGCCTTGCGGCAGGCGGGATAACCACCGCCGCCGTGTAGCAGTTGCTGCTGCGGCAGGGCGTGTTTTCAAAGACGTTTTCCCGACGGACGTATTCCGCCACCGGCTCGACCATATGAATCAGGGATTTGGCATAGCCTACTCTCTGCTCCAAAAAACGGCCGACTGCGTCCTGTATGGTTTCCTGCGGATGTTGCAGCGGGAAAACCGTTTGGCCGTTTAACGCCAAAGCGGCTTCTTCCGCCGTCTCTAAACAGTCTTTGAACCAGACTATATAGGTGTTGGATAAAACTTCTTGCATAACAGACTCCTAATGAAAAAAGCAGGCTGCCATGCGCGGGGCACGGACACCCCGCTCGGGTTGAAGAAAAAGCCGTAACTGCACGAATGCGGCTGATGCTGTTTAACGGCTGCATCAAGACAGTAAAACGACTGCCAGCGTGTGAAACAAAGTCGGTTTTTCAGGCTGCCTTCGACCAATAAGGCAGCCTGAAAAACCCACCTTGCGGCAGGTTTGGATAAAAGCCGCAGGGCGGCAGGGTTTAACGAATGGTCAGCACCTCGCCGTATTCCGGCGAACCTTTGGTCAGATTGACGGCGCGGATACTCGGCACAAAGCGGTCGAGCGCGGTGGTGGTTACCACCAGCCGGTCTTGCGCGTCATACTCCTCGGCAGTGGTTACCACTTTGGTTTTGTGCGTCGATCCTTTGACCAGCAGCCTGCGGCCGTCGGCAGCGGTAACAATACCGCTGACCTGTCCGGCGGCCAGGGCCAGCGCAGAATGCCACTGCCCCAGCGCACACAGCGGGCGGCGTTTTTCCTGCACCAGATGCGCACCGAACCAGTGCCCGAAGTGCGGCCACAGAGTTTGGCCGTGCAGCACGGGCAGCTCGTCGGCCAGCTCGTCGGCGGAAACCTCAAAGCACAGAGGCTTGAACGGTTTGGCGGCGGCGGGCGGCACTTCGTAGCAGCAGTCCGCTTCGCTGACGATGGCTTCGGCCTGCTCAAAAGCCAGCAGAGTTTGGGTTTGCTGCTGCACCAGTTTTTTGCCGATTTGGCTGCGGTTGGACGCTTTGATACCCATGATGACTACTTGACGGTAGGTATCCACCCCTGCTTTGAATACCCGCATATCGGTAAAGCAAGAGGCGATTTCGCGGCAGAAGCCTTCGGTCATTGCCTGAGCGGGCACAATCAGCACCAGAATGCCGCCGGTTTGAAGCACACCTGCGGTTTTGGCGAAAAACACCTCTTCCAGCCGTTGTGCCTTGCGGCTGTCCAACTGGTCTTTGGCGGCAAAGCCGTAGGGCGGGTTGAGAAACAGCAGCCCGACGGTTTTCGCCTGCAAGATGCAGTTTTCAATGTCGGCGCGGACAAGGTGCTCCAAACGCTGCGTGGCAGCGGCGGCACGCTGTCTGTCCAGCTCAATGCCGAAGGTGCGGCAGCGGCTGCCGCAGGCGGTCAGATGACCAGCCAGCGTTTGCAGTGCCAGACCTTCGCCGCAGCACGGGTCAAAAATACGCACTTCGCTGCCGCCGATGTCCAAGCGGTCGGCAATGCCGGCCAACGTGGCTTCGTCAGTAGGGAAGTAGCCGTTTTTGATGTGATTGCGGGCCACACGGTCAAACATCAGATGGTTTTGTTGGGGTTGGGATTGGGTAAGCATATCGGCCTCCGTAAGAAAAAGAGGCCGCCCCGCAGGGACAAGCCCCTGTTGGGTTGGAAAGAGAAAGTGAAAAGAGTTGGAACAACGCCGTGTACCCACGAATGGGCATGATACTGTTTAACGGCTGCATCAAGACAGTAAAACGACTGCCAACGTGTGAAACAGATTTTTTCAGGCTGCCTGAACGCATCAGGCCGTCTGAAAAAACCTGCTTGCCGAGCCGTATCCTTGCGGACACGGTTCGGAGCAGGTGCGAAGCCTAGTCCGCCGCAGCGGTCTGGCTTTTTTCAATCAGGCGTTTGGCCAGTTCAACCTCGACGGAATCGCCAGACTGGTTGAGAATGTCCAAGCCCGAATCCGGCATGTCGCCGGAGGTGGATTGGGTTACGGCGATTTTCTTGCCCATCAGTTCAAGGCAGATGTGCTGCGCCGAATCTTTGTAGCCGGCGAAATACACTTCCACGTCTTCCGTCTGGCCGATGCGCCATGAGCGGCGGGCGGCCTGCATCAGGGTATAGACGTTGTAGCCGGTTTGCATGAAATAGATGGTGGGGAACGCCAGAAGGTCGAGACCGGTTTTGACCAGCTCGGGGTTGCAGATAACGACTTGGCAGCCTTCTTCCAAACGGTCGACCACCCAGTCTTCGCGCTCGTCGGCCTTGACTGTGGCTTTCATCACGGCGGCTTTGATGCCGTGCCGCTGCAAAAGCTGTTTCAGACGGCCTGTGGTGTCGCGGGTGTCGGAATACACGGTATAGACCAGACAGCGTCTGCCGCGTTTCAGGCTGCCCTGCACCACTTCCAGCAGGTCGGCTTCTTTGGGCGAAACGTCTTGCGGCCCGTACTGCGCCGGCGTGTAAAACAGGGTTTCCCGCTTGCGCTTCCAGTACACCGTTTCTTCCTGATGGCAGCAGTCCGGCCAAGCCAGCAGGGCGTTCATCACCACGCCGGTGAGCGAGTTGTCGCGCTTGCTTAAAGCCACTTTCAGGTAGCCTTTGAGCACGCGCTCCATCTGCTGATACACCGCTTTTTGCGCGTCGTCCATGTCCACCGGCCGGAAGATTTCCCGATAGCCCGGTAGCACGCCTTCGCCCAAATCGCGCAGTTTCAGAAACACCGTCAGCGGCAGCACATAGCGCATGATGCCCAGCGGCGAGAAGCCCGGCGCTTTGGCGGTGCGCACTTGGTTGCGGGTGGCTTTGGAACTGTTGAACGCTCCTTCGCTGTACTCGCTGCCCAAATGGCTGCGCGTGATGTCTTTCAACACCCCGTGCTTGCGCATAAATGCCATGCCTGCCGTGCCGAGCGTGCCGGCCTTGTTGTAGCCGAAGCCGTCGGCCAGCATGGACTGCGGATCAAGCCGCCACAGCAGGTAAAACAGATCGTCCGCGTAACCGCCCATCAGCGTGCCGGTCAGACACAGCACTTTGCGTGCGCAGCGTGCCAGCACGCCCATCGCCTGCCCTTGGGCAGTGCCGTAGTTTTTGTACTCGTGCCCCTCGTCCACCACCATCAGCCCGAAAAAATGCTTGGGCAGATAGCGTTTGACGAACTCGGTCGGCTGGTAACCGCCTTGTCCCAGTGTGAACTCGGATTTTCCCAGAGCGCGATCCAGCCGCGCCGCCTGACGGTCGCCGAACACAAACTCGCCGTTCTCGTCCATCAGGTTGGAAAATGCCTGCACGTTGTTTTCCAAGATTTCGGCCAGATAGCTTTCGCCGTAGGTTTGCACCAGTTTGGCGGCGGTTTTCGGACCGATGGTCGGCAGTGCCGAAATGGCTTGGATGACCCGCTCGTACACCGTGGTTTGGCTGCCGTTCTGTTCCTTGCGGCACAGCGTCCACAGCGGTTCGCCGCACTCGCGCGATGTCAAACCCTTACCGCGTTTGGCGCGGCAGAACAGACGGTTTTTCGACAGCGCGTCGTTCAGGCTTTGCGTGTCTTCATACGGCTGGTTTTCCGCATCGGTGATTTCGCCGCCGCATTTCGGACAGCAGAACAGCTTGCGCCGTACGCCGTCTTCGCTGCGGTAGCGCACCGCATATGCCGGCCGCCAGTGGTAGCCCATGCGCATGCGCACCCGTCCGAGTACGAAAAATTCCGGCACAGACGGGGTTTCGCGGCAGTGGCGGCGGATATGCAGCAGTTTGGCCAGCGTGTCGGTACCGTTGAGCACCCACACCCTCGCTTCCGGCACGGTTTTGAGGATTTCGCGCCGCCATTTGTACACCAGATGCGGCGGACTCAATACCAGCGTGCGCGTGCAGCCCTGATGGTGCATCGCCGCAGCGGCGGCAATCGACATCATGGTCTTGCCCGTGCCCATTTCCGCATTGATGACCGCAGCGGGGCGGTCTTCACGCAGCAAAAGCTGCAACACCGCCCGCACCACTTCGCGCTGGGCGGCAAACAGCGGGCGTGCCAGCGTATCCAGCACGCGCTCGGTTTCGGGATACGTCTGCCCCTGATACAGCGGCCGGTTCTGCTCGGTAACCGCCTGAAACAGGCTGCCGCCGAAATCGGCCAGAAACTGCGGCAGCGGCATTTCGCTGCCGGAAGCTGCTTCGGGGTTTTCAGGCTGCATCGCCTCGGGTGTGGCGGGCAGTACGGCGGGGGTTTCGTTGTCGTAATACATAGGGTTCTCCTAAAAAAACGGGAACCCTGCCCGTAAGGGGTGGGTTCCCTTACAGGGTTGGAAAAACGCTGCAAGCAGCGGTTGGGAAAAAGCCGCGAACCCACGATCGGGTGTGATGCTGTTTAACGGCTGCATCAAGACAGTAAACGACTGTCGGCGTGTGAAACAGGTTTTTTCAGGCTGCCTGAAAGCATCAGGCCGTCTGAAAAAACCTGCTTGCGCAGGTTTGGTAAAAAGCCGCAGAGCGGCGGGGTTGGTAACTTTACCGGTATTCCCGGATGAACTCGTTGAAAAAGTTACGGAAGGCGATCGCTTCACCGATGGTTTTAAAGTAATCGGACACACGACTGTAGGGTTGGAGAAAATCCGGCTCGTCTTCGTGATAACAGTTTCGGCCGACATAGAATCCGCCACTCGAGCACATAATGCGCAGGTCGGAAACACAGAGACCGGTCATCACTTCGAGGTCGTACTGCGGCTGGGAAGCGGCAAGGCCGTCCGTACCGCCGTATTCGGCTTCGATGTCGAGGCAGCAGACTTTGCGGTAGAGGGTTTGGGAAAGTTTGAGAGACATGGCAATACTCCTGAAAAAACAGGGGACTGCCACCCAACGGGGAAGCGCGTCCCCAAAGGGTTGAGAAAAATCAGCGTTGCTCGGATGTGTCGTTTATTGCCAGCACCACAGTCAGCAGAACCGACAGCAGCAACAGGCACAGCGACAGCGTGCGGTGGAAGTCCGGTCCCCACAGGGCAAAGGACATGCCGTAAAACAGCGCGGTCATCAGCGAGAAGCCAATCATAAAGGGCAGATACCGCAGCAGAGTGCGGCGGCAGAACAGTTTGCGGAACATAAAACATCTCCTGAAAAACGGGGATGCGCGTCCCGCAGGGGAAACGTATCCCCACGGGGTTGGAAAAAATGCCTGTACAGGCAGACGGATAAAAGCCGTACCCTTACGAATAAGGGCGATGCTGTTTAACGGCTGCATCAAGACAGTAAAACGACTGCCAACGTGTGAAACAGGTTTTTTCAGGCTGCCTTACAGATTCAAGCCGTCTGAAAAAACCTGCTTGCGCAGGTTTGAACAATCAAACCGCCTTATCCTCATCCGGATAAAGCGTCTGATAGAGTTCGTTCAGTTTGTCGGTATCGATGTGGTAGCTGACACCGCCGCTGGGCGTATAGAGGTTTTCGGATACGAAGTCGGCAACAGGGCGGTCTTCAATCCAAAAACAACTTGCTTCGCCGTTGATGTTGTCTGAAATACGGAACAGCGGCCATTTTTCGCGAATGGCAGCAGCCAGCTGGTCGGCAACCACAGCTTGCGCGACATTGCACAAAGGCGGCAGGTTTTCGTAGTTGTACCATCTGGCGGCATTCCAGATTTCCTTGTCCAGGCTGTCGGACTTGTCCGGCCGCAGTCTGCCCAGCAGGGCGCACCACAGCGGGAAGTCTTCGCAAGTATGCTCGGTAAAGGCTACATCAATCGTCATTTCGGTATCTCCGGTTAAAAACGGGAATACCGCCCCGGCGGGGATGGCATCCCCGTCAGGGTGGTTGGAAAAAAACTGCGTCAGGCTTCTACAATCCGTTCGATACGACCATACAAATGGGCGCGGACTGCCGTTTTATCGGTTGCCCATACTTCGTACCAGCGTCCGTACTGCTTGACCAGAAAGAGTTTCAGCACATCGGAAAAGTCAAACGCCCAGCCGCTGACCGGTATCGCCTTTTTGAAAAAAGAGTTGTTGTTGACACCGTGCGTCAGTGCGTTTTTGTCTTCCCGATCCAGCGGGATGCCCCGATTGATTTTGTCCATCAGGTCGGCGGCATAATGCTTGGCCGGTTGCTGTTCCACTGCGGTAGAACTGAATGGGTAGCAGGTTACTAAGGGTTTGGTTGGGTTCATGGTGTATCTCCATAAAACGGGGATACTCCTCCCGCAAGGGGAAACGTATCCCCACGGGGTTGGAAAGTGCCTGTACAGGCGGTTATGTAAAGCCGTCCTTCCGCGAACGGAGGTGATGCTGTTTAACGGCTGCATCAAGACAGTAAAACGACTGCCAGCGTGTGAAACAAAGTCGGTTTTTCAGGCTGCCTTGTTCGTACAGTAAGGCAGCCTGAAAAACCCACCTTGCGGCGGGTTTTGAAAAAGCCGCAGGGCGGCGGGTTGGTGTTTACGCATTCAGACGGCCGGAACGCAGTCCCTCGGAAACCAATACGTCGAAATCTTCGGGGATGCGCACATGCGCGGCCTGCAGGTTGAACAGCGTAGCATCCCCGCCGTTTTCGCGGTAGCAGCGGATGCTTTCCCGTTCGGTCAGGGCAGCCGTCAGGTAGGGCTGCCACTGTGGCAGCAGCGGCACGTCGGACAACTGCTCCACCGCCTGCCATACTGCTTTGTCCAAATCGGCAGCGGTATCCGTCTGCACAATCCACGCGCTGCGGTTGTCGCGGTCGGGTTCTTCCAGCACGTCGGCATACAGGAACATATGCGTCAGCACGCCGAAATTGTGCGTGGCGTATTTGCTGATGCGTTTGCCCATGCCGTACACCTGCTGCGCGGTGGTACGTGGCGGGTGCAGTTGTGCATCGTCAGGCAGCCTGAAACCGACTTGGCGGATGCCGCCCTGCTCGGGCGGGGCGGTCAGCGCGGCCATAAACGACAGCACATTGGCATCGCGCCCGTGCAGGGAAGCAAACATCAGCCGCCCCTGATGGATAAAGAAAGCATCGGCGAACAGGTCGTGCGAAGAGGTGCGGTACAGCATTACGGATGCTCCTTATGCCAAGACTGGGTGGGTGCATGGAAGCGGTAGCCCTGCTGTTTGACGGCCTCGCGCAACTGCCGGAACAGGTTGCGATCGTCCATCGACGGATCAAGCCGGATAACTGCCGCCTTGCCGGACAACATGCCTTCCAGTTTTTCCATCGAGTCGGCCAAGTCGTCTTCTTCCTGTACCGGCACAGTATCCGGCGCATGAGATGTGCGGGCGGGTTCGGCTGTATCGGCAGGCGCGGAGGCAGCAGGAGCTGCCGGTTTGACGGGCGGAGGAGTCTCCTCTTCCTGCTCGGCGGCGATGCCGGCCATTTGCAGAGATTCGGACACTTCCGCCACATGGTTCTGCGCCATAATCTGCAACTGTTCCCAGTCGAGATCGGCATACAGGCTGACCCAGATGCGGCCTTTGGCAAAGTTGGATTGGTTGTAAACACGGGTAAGATAGAACAGACCGTCATAAGAACCTTCGGGAAACTGGTCCAGTACGCGGTGTTTGATTTGAAACGCGCCGATCTGCGTTTGCAGTTCGCCGACAGTAAAAATACCACGGCTGCCGTTGCGTTCGATGACAGTGAGTTTGCCGGGAATGGCGATAGACATAATGTGCCTCCTGAAAAAAAAAGGGGCACACCCGCAGGGGACGCGCCCCATAGGGTTGGAAAAAGAAAGACTGCAAAAGAAAGCCGTAGCCGCACGAGGGCGGCTGATGCTGTGTAACGGCTGCATCAGGACAGAAACGGTCTGCCGGCCGGTAAAACTTACCTGAACGCCCTGCAAAGCCAAGCCGCTCAGGTAAGGCTGCCTGAAAGCAGACAGCCGCTGAAAATACGGGCAGACCGCACCGCCACAGCGGAACAGGTGCGCCCGAAATCTGAAATAGAGACTTTCCACTGTTCACAAAAAATGTGGATAAGTCTGTCTGTAAATATCAAAGTCCCGATTGTTAAAGAACAAATTGAAGTGCTTAAAAATTCAGCAACCTAATCGCTTGCCGATGCCCGCCCGTGGGGACGGGCATCTGTAAGCAATCACAAACAATATTGGTTGTAAGCCTGCGGTTAAGGCGGGAACCGCAACCCGTACTGCCGGAGAAACAAGGAGAGTTCGACCGATGATACTGACCGCAGCATAGTGCGTCAGAACCACGCTGTGGTCAGTATCATCAGGGATAAAGAAGCCGGATACGGTGGGATGGGAAATAAAAGGGGAAAGAGTTCTGAAAAGAAGCCTGCGCCGCAGAAGCGGCGGTACGGATACAGGCAACCGTACAAGGGGATGGATTTTCCGGGAAAGGCTGCAAAGCAACTTTTCCGGGAAAACCCACCGAAGCGGGTTTTCGTTAAATAAGACGGTTACTGGTTTTAGACTTTGAGGTTGTAACGTTTTCTCAAATCGTCGCGCTCTTTATCACTCATTTCCCGCCAAGCCTTGCGACCGGCGATAACGAGGAAAGCGACTGCACCAAAACCAATCATAAAAGTGATGGCGATAGATATCAGGCTAAACAGCATTTTTGTATCCTTTCATGATGAAAGCGACTATCCAAAGTATAGCACAAAAGAATAGGCTGAATACGAACAAAACCAACGTCGGCCAAAAAGGCCAGCCGTATTTAGTCAGTGCGAACCAAACTTGCGTTACACAAAACACGCCGAACAAATCCAGCTTGACAGCCAGAGCATCGACTTGTTTCTCGGATAACCGGCCTTTTGTCAGAAAAGACAAAATGCCTGCTTCAAGCCACCGATAGGAGTTAAGGAAAAAGTTCAGGTTCATAACCACTCCAAAAGTTGAAAAAGCCGGAGCAGCAGAACCCAGAACCGGGACTGTTGCCCCGGTGGGGAGAAAAAGGAAAGAAAGCGGGTGCTTTCTTTCCTGTGCAGTCAGACTGCGGGTTTAAGCGGCAACTGCATCAGCAGGCACTTCCGAAGAAGATTCTGCATCAGGCTGGCCGTCCTGCGACTTGTACCAGAGTTCGCGGTTGACTTTGACGAATTTGAATTTCAGTAACCGCGCGTCAATCGACGGTGTAGTTACTTTAATCTCTTCGCCTTTGTCGTTTTTAGCCGACGTTTCAAAGCAGACAGGTTTCAGGTCGGAGACCCGGAACCCTACAAACACAGTAGGTCTGCGTTTGTAATCTTTGTCCAAGAGCGCTGGAAATTCATCCAGCATACGGGCAAAAATCTCTTTGGCTTCGCCGCCGACAATGCGGACATCAAAACGCGATTTCTCATCGGCATCTCCGTGGAGGGCTTGGATAGTGCAGGCAAAGTACTCGGAACCCCGTTTCCCTTTGGACTGAACAATGCGGACACGGTTCAGGTAGCCGACACCGTCGGCGGTCAGGTTGAAGTAGGCGGGTACTTGTTGGGTTTGATTTGCAGACATGGTATATCTCCATAAAAACAGGGGATATACCTTGCCCTAAGGGGACAGATATATCCCCAAAGGGTTGGATAAAGAAAAGCCTCAAAAAGGCGTGCTTGATAAAAAAGCCGTAGTTTGACGAATCAAACCGTACAGATCGAGCGGCAGCTGTACCTTTGCTTTTTGAATGAAAGCAACAAAACATATGAAACGGTTTTATGTTTTCACAGTATAAAAAATTTGTCAAGATTTTTTTCGTGCTACTTAATTGGTTTGTCTGTCATGTATTACTTAGGATTTCGTGTGACCAGTGGTCACAAACTTTGCCGCATTCAAAAATCTGTAAAGGGAATTTACAACCTGTTTGTGTAGACTCTACACAAACTCTGCCGACCCAAAAAAATCCGTGTGGATTCCACACAACCTAACCCTGAGCCAGCTTCCCTATCGGGATGTTCTGCGACTGTGCCATCTTTGCCATCTCATCCGCCAATGCATAAGCCGCTTTCAGTTTTTCCTGCAACCGCCGTCCTTCCGAGTGGTAACGTTTCATTGCCAGATGCACCCGCATATGCAGCAGCCTTTCATCATAAGACGCATTCGCCGCGTCCAGATAAACGGCCACTGTATCCCAGTCGGTAATATCCCTGCGCTGTTTGCCTTCGTATTCCGCCCAGCAGATGTTCGGCACATTGAATTCGCGCTGCGGATACGGTGGTGCGGCACGTCCTATCCGCACGGGAATCGTGCGGTAGGCCAACCGCCGCACCAGTCCCATTTTGCGTGACTGCTCCACAAATTGCCTAGCCTCTTTAACCCACTGCAACACCGCTTCTTCCGTTTCTTTGATTTCTGCCTGAACCGCCTCAATCCCCCTTACCCTTAAAAGGCTTTTGTCGCACACAGATTGTTTACGGTTGGAAAACAAGTCGCCCATAGCAGCCAAACCTCCTCTTTATTCCGTATCAGAATACTCAATCAAGCCGAGTGCTAATGCTTTTTCGTACAGTTCGTTCAGACGGTCTGCTTCGATTTTTTGTACAACATACACATAAGCCGGTTTGGTTTCGTACAGCAGGACTTCTTTGGGCAGGGGAGACAGCCCGCCCGCAGCAACACCTTCTGCCAGTTTGGCAGCCAGCGCATCGTTTTCCAGCAGTGCCCGACGGTTTACTTGGCGGATTTGGCGGATACGCATTGCCGACAGGTAAATCCCTTGCAGCAGCACCCGCATTCCGCGACCGCTTTTGTGAATCACATCATTGCTGGCATGGTTGGTCATAACCCCTTTCATCCCCATCGTCATGGCCACACGCACCAGATAGTCGTAGGCCAGCAACAGTTGCAGCAGCCTGAAACCGTAGCCGCGCAAAGAAGCCACCTTAATCAGCAGCGGATTGTTGTTGGCCACCACGCTGATGTGGATACCGCCGCTGCCGCAGGCTTCCAGTTGCTGCTGCAAACGGTCGGTATCCGTTGCAAGCTGTGCCGACACCGCCTCCATTTCGCTTTCCAAGCGCAACAGTTCCGCATGGGCAAACGGATTGTCGGCTTTGGTCGAACGTGCCAACTCTCCGCACAAACCCATTGCGTAACGGATGCCAGGCCAGCGCGGTCCTTTCGGATCGTTGCGCCCTTCCCACATCCGCACAGCATGTTTGGTGTGCAACTCAAAGGCATCTTCGCTGCCGCCCAACTGGCCGACATCTTCAAATGCTCGGTCTTCCGATGGATAAATTTCGTAGTCGTCCAAATCTACTGCGGCAATTGAACGCGAACGTGCCCGCCCGCTGCGGATACGCTGCCGCATAATATGCTGCTTCAACAGCATCTCATGCGCTGCCAGCACTTCCAAAGCTGCCGCATCAGAATGCCCGCTTTCCTCATCCGACAAACCGGACAGGCGTTTGCGCTCCGTTTCCCAGTCGTAGCTGTCTGAAAACACCGATTGCTCCGATACCGGAAACGCTATATCAAAAGCCTGCGCCACATGAACGGATTTTGGTTTGATTACCAGTTTCTGCTTGGTTTGAGCCATTTTGTACTCCCTGTTGGTTTGTCTGTCATGTATCGTTTGAAAATCTGTAACCCCCGGTTACAACCTTGCGCATTCAAAAATCTGTGCGGACTCCACACAAACCTGCCGACCTGAAATCTGTGACCACTGGTCACAAGTCCCTGCCGCATCCAAAATCTGTGTAGCCCCTACACACTCCTGCGCTGTTTCAAGTTTCGCAGCATCTCTTCTACCGCCTTGTCGCGTGCCGCATCGCTTTCGGCCGTTCTACGACCTTCTCGTTTCGGGGCAGGCTGCTGCGCTTGGTTTTCATACGCTGCCGCCCAAGCGGCTTGGCGTTCGCGGTTTTGTTTTGCCAGTGGCGCGGTAACGCAGATCAGTTCCCCTGCCGCTTCCTTGCGGCACAGTACGGTCAGCAGACCTAGCGGGCTGGTTACAGGTTTGGTCTGTCCGGCGATTTCGTCAAGAATCTCCTGCAAACGTTCCGCCGTGGTTTCAGGCAGCAGTTTGTCGAAGATTTGGTGGGCGTTATTTTGCAGCGACTGGCCGAAGGTTTTGGGGTAAACCAGTGCATCGTAGCGGGAAGGGGTTGGAGAAAAAAATCCGTCATTTCCCACTACCCCATTCCGTGTGCTTTCAGGCTGCCTGTGTTCCGTCTGCAAAAGGGGGCTATGGTTGTAGTTGTTCCCGATAGGGAACTGTCTGTAATCTAAAACCTTAACAATTTCCCCATTTGTCGGGTGTGTATTTTCCGATTGGTCGGCTGTGTATTCGCCCTTTTGTGAGGTATGTATTTTCCCATTTGTCGGGTATGTATTTTCCCTTTTGTCAGGTATGTTCTCCGAAAAGTGCACTGCTGTATTCGCCCTTTTGTCGGGTGTGTTCTCCTGAAAAGCGACTGCTGTATTTTCCCATTTGTCGGGTATGTGTTCTGCAAAACTGTCTGTTGGAGAAACGGCGGCATTTCCGTTTTTCAGACGGCCTTCAATACTACTTTCAGGCTGCATCGGCAGGAAATGGCTGCGGCGGTTTTGCAGAGCCTGCCAGATGGCGCGGCCGTTAATCAGGGTAAAGATGCGCCGTGAGGCGTAAAAGTGTTTTTCAACGATAAACTGCCGCGCTTTGAGTTTGCTGCGGGCAGTCAGTTGGGTTTTGTAGGGCAGCGACAGGTATTTCTGCCATGCGGGGATATTGAAGCTGACAAACCAGCGTTCGCGTCCGTTGCCGCCTTTGGCGATGCACTGTTGCAGCATAAACGACAGCATCAGCGCGGAATGGATGCAGCCGGTCAGTTCAACCAGGTCGCGGTGGTAGGCGATGCGCTCTTTGAAATAGCGCAGGAAAAACAGGTCGGATTCGTGCAGTGTCGGTACGGGTGCGCCCTCAGGGCAGGGCACGCCGTTGGCGGCACACACCGCGCGTGAGAGCCTTTCCAAATTCAGGCGCAGTTCCAGCCGGCCTTTGCCAAAACCGAAGCGGCGGTAGCGGGTTTCAATCAAACCGCGTTCCAGCAGCTTTTTCTTGCAGGTACCCTGCTCGCGTTCGGACAGACCGGTTTCCTCAAACATCTGTACCACCGATTTGAATATCCAGCCCTGTGTGGCGGCTACATCGCGACCGTGGCGTACCCAATAGACCAGCTGCGACAAAAATACCGCCGCTTTGACCGAGCCGGCGACGGCAATCAGGCATTTGTAAACGGCAATGGTGCGCCCGCCCTGCAAAGCCTGTTTGCAGAGCATGATGTCGCGGTTGAACTCATTTGGGGCGGGCAGTTTCATGCTTATTCCGTCTCTATATTCACCGCTTCTGGTTTCAGGCTGCGGTCTTCGTATCTCACGATTCTCGGGGCACTGCCAGGTCGGTCAGTTTGTACCCAGTAATAGCCGTAATAACCGTCCTTATCGGCAGTGCTGAGTATGGTGGCGGATACTTCTTCCAAGCCGTCCTCTATTCTGATGCGGCAACCGACAGGAAGTTGCGGGCGGATGTCGTTATCCGCTACCCAGCGTTTTTCTACTTCCCTGAACAGTTTGCACAGAACCGTGCCAATTTGGGCAAAGTCTGCAATATCCCTATCATCAAAGGTGGAAAAATCGAAGCAGTTCGGGTAGTGCCGTTCCAAGCAACGCAACAGCTGATAGCCGTGCTGCGATACTTGAAAGTATTCACGGATAAAGCAGTCGCGTATCAAGACCAACTGTTCTTCGCTGAAAGAATGGAGAGACAGAGTCTCGTGGACGGCAGCCAATACCAGTTCGGGATCACGGATGTCTGGTCGGGGCGGGATATTCGTTTTCATCGTACTTCTCCCCTTTCAGACGGCCAAAGCCTGCATATAGGCGGTGGTCAGTGCAGCCAGCCGGTTCAGGCTGTAACGGCAGCGGCGCATACGCGGGAAACCGCCGTAGCCGTATTCCAGCACGCCGATGCCACATAATGCTTCACCCGCCCGCCGTTGTTCCGCTTTGCTGAGAAAGCTGCGTTCCCTGACGTTTTGCTCAGGCAGCAGCACCCAGTCGCTCCATGCTTCGCGCCCGTTCAGGCTGCGGTGCGGGGTTTCTGACTGAACGACAGCCAAATACAGAGCGGCTTTGAACGACAGTCCGAAATGCAGCAGGGTGCGCAGGTGCAGACGGTTGAGCGATACGGGTGGCGAGGCGATGTCAGACAACCGCAGCGCGGCATTGTTCCGCACCATTTTTTCCAAACATTCCCCGTTGATCCGGTAGAGCGATACGCCAGTATCGCGCTGGTTTTCCAGCACGCCGGCGGTCAGTAGGGTGTCGCGCACCGCATACCAGCGACCGCGCCCCAAACCGGTCTGTTTGTGTACGATGTCTTCGTTCAGAGCAGCCCATTCGTCGTGCCCATACAGGCTGACGTAGCAGCTGAGGAAATAACCGGCAGTAACAGAATTGAGGGCTTGGGCGAACTGGGTAACGTACACCACTGGCTCGTCCCACAAGGCGGCCAGATAGGCGGTATCGTCCTCTGCGTAGGTGTCGGCGATGGTCATATCGACCGTGTGCAGTAAGGCGGCATCAGGTCTCATGCTGCTTCTCCCGAACAGCAGACGGTGCAGTACAACTGACCAAGGCTGTATTGCGGATACTGCGCCGCAAGTTTCTGGTAGCGGACAAAGGTATCCGCCTCGTCCGCCCCCAGCCGCCAGCTTTCCAGCACCGACAACCGCTCTTCCAGCGGCAGTGCCGGAATACGGCCTTTCCTGACTGGCAGCTTCATTTCCTGACGCATCTGCCGGATGTCCTGCGGCGAGACTTCGCAGCACAGCAGTAGAATCATGCAGTTGCTGCCGCCGTGTTGAATCAGCCATTCGCACCGTTGCAGGTGCAGGCTGCGCCGTTCCGAGTCGGTCGTCATGCCGTCCACGGCTGCCTGCAAATCGGGCAGGGACACGCGCACTTCCACCGCAGAGACCAAACGGCGCGTCAGCTGGTGCATCTCTTCCGGTGTCATGGCGTGCAGGCGGGCGAACAATGCGGCGTAGCGGTGTAGTATTTCGGCATTGTCCGCCGCCTCACGCCGGTTTTTGGGCAGAACCAGCAGCGAGCCGACTACGGTCAGGAGTTGCTGGTGGACGGCAGTGTGGCCGTCCGTGCCGATACGGTAGTATTCCTTATCCACGGTTGCCCTCCTCGCTGCGATGAATGTGCCGGAGCATTGCCAGAATCTCTTCCACCGGTTGCGTGTAAGGCGTGTCGGTGGTCTGCCAGCGCAGAACCTGGTCAAGCAGGTAGTGCCGCTCGCCGATGCCCATTGTGTTGTATTCGTCAAATACCTCTGGGTCTTGGTAGGCCAGCCGCAGCGGTGAGTCGTCCGGCAGTTGCAGTAGCGGGTTGCCGCCGCCCAAATCGGGTTTGTTGAGCAGCGCGTCCTGCATGGAAACACGGCTCAGATAGGCGAACACGTCGCCCGCGTCTTCGTGCAGGTTGTCAATGACGTACAAGGCGGGCGGGTCAGCAGGACGGATACGGTGGAAGTCTGGATATTCGAGATAGAAGCCGTAGCGGAAAGCAGAATGGCTGCGGAAGCAGTGTGCCAGATGCACCTGTTCCAGCATGGTGCGCACCGCCGAATGCAGCCTGCGGACGGCTTCGCCATAAGAGGGAGCGGCAGGCGTGCTTACTGGCGCAATTTCCTGTGTGAGGTGCCGTTGCGGCAGCGGATCGACCGCCGCCGCAACGGTATTGGCGGATTGGGCATGGTTTGAGGAAACGGACGACTGTGTGCCGTTTTCAGATTGGTTTACTGTAGCAGCGGCGTATTTTTCAGGCTGCCCTTTGCTGTTTTCAGACGGTCTGTGTGCTGTTTCAGGCTGCTTGGAAGCGTGGTCTGCTGTTGCAGCCGCCCCCGTATCATCGGACGTATTCTGCTTCGGCAGAACGTCCGCGAAGGTTTCACTAAAACGCTGTTGCAGGAATTTTTCCAAAGCGGGAAGATTCAACTCGGAAGCATCAGAATGCTTTGCCGACCATTCGGACAGGCTGCTGTGCCAGAAACTGTCAAAACGTTCGGCAAAACCGTTTTGCTCTGATAAGGCTTGTTGCTGGTTGAACAGCTTGCGTAATTCAAATGCTTTGGGGTTAGATAGGTCAGCCGCCTGCTGTTGCAGTTCCGACAATTTGTCGGCGGCAAAAAGCATCAACCCCAATGTTTTGTAGGATAAGGACAACCCGTGCGTCAGAAACAAAGCCTCCAACTCCCGCAGGCTCAGTTTCTTTTCACTTTGGCTCTGGAACATTTCACGCACCGCCGCATAGGCCTGCGCCTTGTCCCAGAAACACATCTCCGCACGCTGTTCGTTTTCAATCAGGTGGGCGATTTGAATGTCCGCTTCCGAAGTGTATTCGGTGTAGATGGCCGGAATTTCGGCAAACCGCGCATCGCCGGTTTCCGCCAGCAATTCCTGCATGATTTTGAGCCGCGTATTACCGCCCTGCGACAGCAAAAAACGGCTGCTGCCCGGACGGCGGGTAATGTGAACCGGCTGCTGTATGCCACTTTCGCGGACGGATTCCTTGATTTGGCGGTACAGTTCCGGATCGTGGCGGGTGCGCGGGTTCTTGTCGAAAAAGTCGATTTCCGCTACCGAAACATTGATAAACAGCCCCGGAAACATCTCCTCCTTGCGGCCGATGTCCATCGATGTTTGTGCAGGCTGAGGTATCAGCAGGCTGCCGGCAACCGCTTCCGGTGTCAGTTGGATTTTTGGTTTAGCGTGGACGGGATTGCTCATGACTGCACCTCCCGTACTGTTTCAGGCTGCCCTACACCTTCTTCCGGCAGCAGGTTTTCCAGATGCTCACCAAACGTATGGCAGACAATCCGTTCCTCTTTGATTTTCGGGAACAACTCCTGAACCAACGCAATCATCAGCTGCCGCGCCGAATCGGATTTGCCTGCATGGGTATGTTCATGGCAGTGCACCGGAATCCGCAGTGTCGCCGCTTCCTTATAGGCTTTGGCGTGAGGAATTTCCAAAGACAGCAGCTGCTTCTTGCCGTCCAAACCGCTGTTGAAATACGCCCTGATGCTCTCGGTAATCATCCGTGCATCTTTGGTACGGTCTTTGCCATAAATCAGCGCACGCAGTGGCGGCACCGGCAGATTCATCGCCGCGCCGTGGGCAAGACGCTCCAATGCCTCCTGCGTGCCGGAAATGAACTCCCGCGCACTCAGGGTTTCAGGCATAATCGGCGAAATCAGCATATTGGCCGCAAAGCAGGCCGCATCCTGAATCACGCCTACCGCACCTTTGGTGTCAATTAGGACGGCATCGTAGTTTTCGGAAATATAGGGGTGGATAAGTTTGTTGCGCAGCAGAAACGCGCGGTCGGGACGGTCGTAAACCTTGCTCTGAACATCGTCGCGGATGTTGTTGGACAGCACAATATCCAGATTCGGATAAACCGTATTGGAGATGGTGGAACGGATAGACGCTTCGTCGTTTTTACCCAACAGCAATTCAACTGTGCCGTTGGGTGCGCGGCGGTGCAGCGGATAATATTTGCTCAAAGATGCCTGCGTGTCGGTATCGACCATCAGCACCCTGAAACCCATATCCGCCAGCACCGCAGCCAAAGCCGCCGTCAACGTTGTTTTACCCGTCCCACCTTTTGTAGAGACAACTGTCAAAATAACCATAAGAATATCCTTTTTTATCAAAAGCATATTCTCTTGAAGGCCTTAAAAGCAATCGCACCGTATCTAGGTTGAACTCACTGAAACAGGGTTTTCCCCGTTTTCAGGCTGCCTTGTTTCCCGTAGGGCGGGCATTCATGCCCACGCGGCTCAAACCTGCCGCATAACACAAAACGCGTGGGCAACAAGTGCCCACCCTACCGCCGCCAAATTCCTTCTCCTTCCCACAATCCAAAGGCAGCCTGAAAACCATCCTTTCCGTTTTCAGGCTGCCTTGTTTTCCGTAGGGTGGGCATTCATACCCACGCGGCTCAACCTGCTGCATAACACAAAACGCGTGGGCAACAAGTGCCCACCCTACCACCGCCAAATTCCCTCTTCTTCCCACAACCCAAAGGCAGCCTGAAAACCACTCCCCACGTTTTCAGGCTGCCTTGTTTTCCCGTAGGGCGGGCATTTATGCCCACGCGGTTCAACCTGCCGCATCACACAAAACGCGTGGGCAACAAGTGCCCACCCTACCATCGCCAAATTCTCTCTCCTTCCCACAATCCAAAGGCAGCCTGAAAACCATCCTCCCCGTTTTCAGGCTGCCTCCTGCCCATCCCGCATAAGCCATATAACCCCCATCCGCATAAAAGATAGCAGCAACAATTCTTGGAAAAGCCGCAGCCGCAGGCATAAGATGCCCGCCATCCGATTTTTCCCACCCACGAAAAGGACACAACCCATGACCGCCCCAGCCCGCTTCTTCACCGTCAGCGACAGCACCCCCCTGCCCGAACTCTACGCCCGACTCACCCGCGCCATAGACATCATCGAACAACACGAAACCTACGCCCACAAACGCGCCCTGCCCACCGTCCGCCAAGCCGTTGCCCACATGCGCCGCTTCGTAGCCGGCGAACTGGGCACAGACGAAGGCGCAAAACTCTGGTTCAAAAAGCTTACCAAACTTGCCGAAGAAGTCGGTGACATGGACGATGTCCAATCCGCCTATGTCCTTGCCGCCGCCGAAGCCGCCCACGCCGCCTCCCACATGGGGCACGTAAACATGGCACTGAGCCGCGGCGGACGCACCGAAGCCGATGCCGAATACGTCAAACTGCAAACCGCCTATGTCAATTTCGCCTTCAAAGGCATAGACGAATTTCTCGCCCTGGCCGACACCCGCCTCCCCGCCTATTTCGCCCTTGAAGAAGACACGTTGCAAGCCGCATAACACAGGAGCAGAACATGACCGCCCCCGTTTCCCAATTCAGCGAAGACGATTTCTCAGGCCGCGCCTATGCCGCCATCCTGCCCCGCACCGGCACAGACTACGCCGCCCAAGCCGCCGACATCGCCGAACAGATACAGCAGCACTTCAACCGCGCAACAGGCAAAACCGTCGTCCGCCAAACCATATTCTTCCGCGACCCCGCACAGTTGGACAACATCGCCGCCCTGCTCACCCAAGCCTTTTCAGGCAGCCTGCCGCAAACCGCATTCGTTGCCCAAGCACCGGCAGACGGCAGCCTGATTGCCGCCGAAATCACCGCCGCCAAAAACAGCGAAATAGAACAGCGCAGCGCAAACCTCACACTGGAACACCGCAACGGCATCACCTGGGTTCACACCCACGCAGACGCACTGCAAGGCGGCAAAGCCCCCGGCAGCAATTCCTACGCCGACACACTCGCCGTGCTGCAAAGCAATCTGGCCGCCCTGCAACAAGGCGGCGCAACCCTCGCCCAAGTGTTCCGCACCTGGTTCTACATGGGCAGCATCGTCGCTCCCGACAAACGCGCCCCCGACGGCATCCAACGCTACAAAGAACTCAACCGCGCCCGCACCGACGCATTCGGCGACACCCGCTTTTTGGCCCAATACCTCAAAACCCCGCCCGCATACGACGTCTATCCCGCCTCCACCGGCATCGGCATGGGCGGACAAGACGTCGCCCTCTCATGCAGCGCACTGGTAACCCCGCGCAACGACGTAGCCGCCGTGCCGCTGGAAAATCCCCGCCAAACCCCTGCGTTTGACTACGCCCGCCATTACAGCCCCGAAACCCCAAAATTCGCCCGGGCCATGGCCATCGTTTATGACGGACAAGCCGACATTTCCATCTCCGGCACCGCCTCCATCACCGCCTCCGAAACCCAACATATCGGCAACGTGGAAAAACAGACCGAAGAAACCCTGCTCAACATCACCGCCCTCATCGCCCCCGAAAACCTCGCCCGCGCAGGATTGGCAGGCTACGGCGCAACTTTGCAGGATTTATCCGTCGTCCGCGCCTACATCAAACACCCCGAAGACTACGCCGCCGTGCGCCGCGTGTGCGAACGCCGACTCAACAGCATCCCCGTCATCTACACCATCGGCGACGTCTGCCGCGACGACCTGCTGGTAGAGCTGGAAGCCGCCGCCCACATCCGCCAAGCCTGATTTCAGGCAGCCTAAAACCCCAAAACACAAAGGAAACCGCCATGACCAAACTCCACGACATCCCCGAATACAGCACCGACCAACTTTACGATTACTTTCAACGCACCATCGCCCTTGCCGAATCCCGCGCCGCCGCCGCCCACCCGCGCACCCGTTTCCAAGTAGACAGCGCCCTGCGCGACTTCCGCAAATTCGCATCCGGCGAACTGGACATAGACCTCGGCACCAAACGCTGGTTCCGAACCATGTCGCACCTTGTGGAAGAAGTCGCCGACTTGGACAACAGCCAAACCGCGCTGATACTCGCCCTTGCCGAAATCGGACACGCCGCCGCCCACTTGGGCCACTTCAACACCGCCCTAAGCCGGGGCAGACGCACCCCCGCCGATGCCCGATACGAAGCCCTCAACCGCGCCTACACAGGCTTCGGCTTCAAATGCGCGGAAACCTATCTCGCCCTCGTGAAGCAGCCGCAGACGCAGGAAGCCCCGCAGCCGCCGCGCCGTCAGGCACAGGCAGCCTGAAACACACAGCAACAAAAACCCGCTCGAGCAAACACATACCCGGGCGGGTTTCGGTTTCCTTCAAATAACACATATGGGATATCCGTAGGGTGGGCACTTGCTGCCCACGCGTTCCGCATGCCAAGGCAGCCTGAAAACCGCGTGGGCAACAAGTGCCCACCCTACATCCGCATCGTGCCGTATCAATTTCTACGTATGTCGGCTGTACTATGACGAATTAAAATAAAAATGAGACAAGGCGACAACGCCCACCGTGTCCGGATAAGTACATAAGGGCGTTAGTACGCCGTATTATTGCGATTTTAATCCACTATAACTATCTGAGACCTTTGCAAAACCTCAGATTTGAGCGCATCTCAAAAATAGCACCGCAGAACGCGCAGACAATATTGAAATATTTTCAAGCGTTAGAGAAGCGCATTGCGCAGAAATGAGCCAAAGATGGGGATTTTGCAAAGGTCTCTATCTGTAACTCAACACCTTGTCCCATTCTTATTTTAATTCACCATATCGTCCGCGAAGTGAACGGGGCAAGATGCGATAAATCGCAAACTTGCCCCGATAAAAAAAGCTTAATGCTGCTTCTCTTTCACACTCAAATCTTGCACGCCCCGCCTGCGCAGCCGTCGTCCTGCAAGTCAAACTGCGTATCGTCCGCGCCGTCTCGCGTGTTGTGGTAATACAGGGTTTTCACGCCGTATTTGTAGGCGGAGAGCAGGTCTTTGAGCATCTGCTTCATCGGCACGCGCCCGCCTTCAAAACGCTGCGGGTCGTAGCAGGTGTTGGCGGAAATTGCCTGATCGACAAATTTCTGCATCACACCGACCAGTTTCAGGTAGCCGTCGTTGCTGCCCATCTGCCACAGGGTTTCATATTGGTGTTTCAGGCTGCGGAATTCGGGCACAACCTGCTTCAAAATACCGTCTTTTGAGGCTTTCACCGTTACCAGCCCGCGCGGAGGCTCAATGCCGTTGGTGGCATTGGCAATTTGGGAGCTGGTTTCGCTGGGCATCAGCGCGGTGAGGGTGGAATTGCGCAGCCCGTATTTTTTGATGTCGGCACGCAGTGCTTCCCAGTCGTAACGTAGCGATTCGGTGCAGTAGCCGTCCACGTCTTTTTTGTAGGTGTCTATCGGCAGGATGCCCTGCGCATAGTGGGTTTCGCCGAACAAGGGGCAGGCACCGTATTCTTTGGCAAGATTTACCGAGGCTTTGAGCAGGTAATACTGAATGGCTTCAAAGGTGCGATGCGTCAGCCCGATTGCGCTGCCGTCGCTATATTTTGTGCCGTTTTTCGCTAAATAATAAGCATAGTTGATGATACCGATGCCAAGCGTGCGGCGGTTCATGGTGGCCTTTTCGGCGGCGACAACGGGGTAGTCCTGATAGTCCAACAGGGCATCGAGTGCACGCACGGTAAGGTCGGCCAAGCTTTCCAGTTCGTCCAAACTGTCCAGCGCGCCAAGGTTGAAGGCCGATAGCGTACAGAGGGCGATTTCGCCGTTCGGGTCGTTGATGTTGTCCAACGGTTTAGTCGGCAGGGTAATTTCCATGCACAGGTTGGATTGGCGTGTAGGCGCCAGCTTGGGATTAAATGCACCGTGCGTATTGCAGTGGTCCACATTCTGAATATAAACCCGCCCTGTGCCTGCACGCTCCTGCATCAGCGTAGAAAAAAGTTCGGTGGCGGGCACGGTACGCTTGCGGATGGATGGGTCTTGCTCATATTGCGTATAGAGCCGTTCGAATTCGTCTTGGTCGGCAAAGAAGGCTTCATACAGCCCCGGCACGTCATGCGGGGAAAACAGTGTGATGTTGCCGCCTTTAATCAGGCGGGTGTACATCAGTTTGTTAAGCTGCACACCGTAATCCAGTTGGCGGATGCGGTTTTCTTCCACGCCGCGGTTATTTTTCAACACCAGCAGGCTTTCGGCTTCAATGTGCCACAACGGGTAGAACAGGGTTGCGGCTCCGCCGCGCACACCGCCTTGCGAACAGGATTTGACGGCAGCCTGAAACATTTTGAAAAACGGAATGCAGCCGGTGTGCTGGGCTTCACCGCCGCGTATTTCGCTACCCAAACCGCGTATGCGTCCCGCATTGATGCCGATACCCGCACGCTGCGACACATATTTCACAATTGCGCTGGTGGTGGCGTTGATGCTATCCAAGCTGTCGTCGCATTCAATCAGCACGCAGCTGGAAAACTGACGGGTGGGTGTGCGTACGCCGCTCATGATGGGTGTGGGCAGTGAGATTTTGAAGTTGGAGACGGCATCGTAAAACCGCTTCACGTAATCCAGCCGTGTGCTTTGCGGATATTTGGAAAACAGACACATTGCGACCAGTGCGTATAAAAACTGCGGCGTTTCAAATATCTGCCCACTGACGCGGTTCTGCACCAGATATTTGCCTTCAAGCTGTTTGACGGCGGCGTAGGAAAAATTCAGGTCGCGTTCGTGGTCAATATAGCGGTTAATTTCGTCAAACTCCGCTTCGGAATAATCTTGCAGCAGATGCGCATCATATTTGCCCATTTCTACCATTTTCTTAACATGGTCAAACAAATGCGGCGGCGTATATTCGCCGTAAGCGATTTTCCGCAGATGGAAAATCGCCAGCCGTGCGGCAAGATATTGATAGTCGGGGGTTTCTTCCGAAATCAGGTCGGCAGCAGATTTGATGATGGTTTCGTGAATATCGTCGGTGCGGATACCGTTGTAGAACTGGATATGCGATTTCAGCTCCACTTGGGAAACGGACACATTGCGCAGACCTTCGGCTGCCCACGTTACCACACGGTGGATTTTGTCCAAATAAATCGGCTCCAAGCGGCCATCGCGCTTGGTAACCTGCATCGTTTCTGTGTTCATGTGTGCCTCCCTCCGAAAACAGGAAAAGCAAAACATTTCTGCGGACGCATCTGTGTTTTGCAGCGGTTATAACATGTGGGAATTGTATAAATTTTCAGGCTGCCTGAACAGGCTTGTTTTATTTTTATTTATAATAACATATTGATAAATATATATTATTTTAATAGATTATTTTTTGGGAGTGTGCGAAAAACCAAGGAAGGAAGTTTACAGAAACAAAGGCGGAAAACGGCTTCCTCTGCCCAGCATGCGGATGCATTCCCAATGGTGGTGGGGGTCGGATTGAAGCCTTTGCACAACCTGCCTTTGATATGTTTTCCTGCGTTTCTTTCCGAACGCTGAAAACCCTTCCAATATCAACTTTTATAAGGCAGAACTTTAATATCCATATGGTTTCAGGCTGCCCTACAACACGGAACAGGTGAACAACGGGTGCTTTGTAAATAGAAAAGCTGCCCCAATCAGGCAGCTTCCATATTCAGCGTTATTCAGCGTTCCAAATTGTAAAGTTGGGCATCCAATCGGTTATCGCCGCTGGTTTCCACCAAAATTTGCATTTGGTCTGCGGAAGACAGTTTCACCAACGAATAGGTTTGTCCGTCAGGCAGGACAAATTCCAAGCTGGTTTTATCTGCGGTCAGGTGGACATTCCACTCGCGTCGACCGGCCTGCCCACTGCGGACAATATAGGACTTTTGGTATTCCTTGCGCGCATCACCCGTGATTTTGGTGCTGCTGCGCGATACTTCGTAATCGCCGTTGGCTGCATTGAAATCCAAAAGCACTTGGCTGTCGGCCTGTTTGATAAATATACGGATATGACCATTCAATGCGCCCTTTGTGCCGGTGAATTTGAGATTAACGGCTTGGGAATGCCAACGGGTGGTATCCAGCAACACTTTGTGATAACCGTCTTTGGCCTTAGGAGCAACGGCAGCATCGGCACTACGGTTATACGGACTTGTTTTCGGATTACCAACAATCAACTGCGATTCCAATACATAACGACCATTACGCTTGATCATTTTAATGTTACGGGCGTGGCTGATTGAGCCAAGATGTTTTTCCTCTTGCCCTTTATTGTTGAGAATCCGACCCTGCATATAGCCCCAGTTACCCATCCAAGCAATGCTTTTTATGGTAGATTCGTTTTCCTGATAGAAGTTCGCGCCATAGTAATCAGAACCTTGGTCAAGCCGTTCGGGAAGTTGCTCGGCAACAAAATTGCCCCTGCTATCCAAATGGCCGACCATATAGTAAGTTCCGGTGGTTGAACCATATCGGTAGCCGTTGGCACCGAAGAACAGAACGTATTTAGTTTCACCAGCTGCACCCCGCAGAGTCATAAGGACAGGACATTCAATTAATCCTAAATCTCTACCGCCGAGCGCACCGGCATTAAGAATAGTTGCCCCTTCATATTGCCAGTTGATGCCGTTGCTGCTGCTGTATGTGCCAACTTTGTCGCCTTCGGCCAAATACATCATCAGTTTTTGGCGGGCTTGGTCATAGCGGATATAAGGGTCGCGCGCATTCTGTTCTTTATTGGCGGATTTCATTACAGGCCGCCCATTATTATAGGGGCGGTAGCTTTTGCCTCCATCTAGTGAATAAGCAACGTATTGGTGTTGTCCGGTTTCAGTGTAACTGGTGAAATAGGCAACGACAGCAGTGTTTGGCAAGTTTTTGAAAAATCTGTTTTGATTTCGGATAATTGAACCTGTTGCCATTGCCGACCAACCATTTACAAACTTAGGAATGGCGACACCCAAATTTTCAAAGCGTGTCCAATCTCTCGTACGGACATGATACCACTCTGTACCGTCATTTGGAGCTTTATAGTTGCTGTTGAGCAAATAATAGAAATGATAATAACCGTCATTGCCCTTAAAGATACTTTGGATATCATTCATAAAGCCTTTAGGCGTGTTGTAGTGGTTGGTTTGGTTATAATCACCTTTCTCAACTGGCATTCGGATTTCTATTCTTTGATTCGATATGGCAGCAGCAGTGGGATTGGGAACAGGTTGGGGAATTGGCTCGGATTTTGGCGTTGCAGACTGAGGCTGTTGCTCTTTTTTACAGCCAGTCATAGCGGCAGCACATATCATGATTGCTAATAAGGTTTTATTCATTTAAAAATACCCTTTCAATGTAGATAGTTGGTAAAATCTAAATATAGTTGATTAAAATCACATACTATTTCGTGTTAATCGATCCAGACATAACGCTTTATACGCCTTGCAACTCACCGATTTGTACTATTTTAATCAACTATATTTCAATGGGTTTACAGCTCAAAATTTTCCAAATCTTCGGTGCTGACTTCTGCATCAATCTGCCCAATAAGATAGGACGAAATCTCTACTTCCTGCGGTGCAACCTGCACATTGTCGGATGAAAGCCATGCATTAATCCACGGAATCGGATTTTGTGTGGCATTAGGGAATGCCGGCGACAACCCGACAGCAATCATGCGGTGGTTGGTAATGTATTCGACGTATTGGCACAGGATATCTTTGTTTAAACCAATCATGCTGCCGTCTTTAAACAGATAGGTTGCCCATTCTTTTTCCTGTTCCGCTGCTTTCACAAACAAATCAAAACATTTGTCTTGCAGCTCGGCGGCAATTTCCGTCCATTCCGCACCTTCTGCGCCGCTGCGCATCAGGTTCAGCATGTGCTGGGTGCTGGTCAGATGCAGGGCTTCATCGCGGGCGATGAGTTTGATGATTTTGGCATTGCCCTCCATCAGTTCGCGTTCGGCAAAGGCGAACGAGCAGGCGAACGATACATAAAAGCGGATGGCTTCCAGCACGTTTACGCACATCAGGCACAGATAAAGCTTTTTCTTCAATTCACGCAGGGTGATTTTGACGGTTTTTCCGTTTACGGTATGCACGCCTTCGCCCATCAGATTGAAATACTGTGTGTATTCAATCAAATCGTCGTAATAGCAGGCAATATCTTCGGCGCGGGCGAGGATGTATTCGTTTTGCACGATGTCGTCAAACACAACGGACGGCTCGTTTACGATGTTGCGGATGATGTGGGTATAACTGCGGCTGTGGATGGTTTCAAAAAATGCCCAAGTTTCAATCCACGTTTCCAGTTCGGGCAGGGAAACCAGCGGCAGCAATGCGACATTGGGGCTGCGCCCTTGGATGCTGTCCAGCAGGGTTTGGTATTTCAGATTGCTGATAAATATGTGTTTTTCGTGTGCAGGCAGGTTGGCGTAATCAATCCGGTCGCGCGATACGTCTATTTCTTCCGGCCGCCAGAAAAACGAAATCTGCTTTTCAATCAGCTTTTCAAACGCTTCGTATTTTTGGCGGTCGTAGCGCGCCACGTTCACCGGCTGCCCGAAAAACATGGGTTCCACAAGCGCGTTGTTGGGATTTTTGCTGAATGTGCTGTATTGCATCACAAGGTGTTCGCAGGACACGGCGGCTTCCTTTTTTGGGTTGTCTTAAAAAGGCCGCATTATAGCTTCAAATCCCTGCCATTCTTCCAGCGGATAATTTTTCAGGCTACCTGAAACCCCTGCCCCCTTCTTGTATAATCCGTTCCTTTCCCACCCTTGATTTTGCGAGCTTTCCATGTCTGTCGTTTCCTATTTGCGCGGCGTGTCCGCCCTTTCCGGTTTCCGTGTTGAAAAATTGTTGCAGAAAGCTGCCGCGCTGGGTTTGCCGCAGGCGGATTTAAAAAGCGAGTTTTGGTATTTCGTGCACAGTGCGGCGGATTTGGACGGCGCGGCAGTGGAAAAAATGCAGGCCTTGTTGGAAGCCGAGCGCGTAGAAAACGTGCCGCAGGTTTCGGAAGGCCTGCATTTGTTTTTGATTACGCCCCGCATCGGCACGATTTCGCCCTGGTCGTCCAAAGCCACTGACATCGCGCACAACTGCGGCCTGGACGGCGTGGAGCGCATCGAACGCGGCATGGCGGTGTATGTTTCAGGCAGCCTGCACGGCAACGAACGCGCACAATGGGCATCGCTGCTGCACGACCGCATGACCGAATCCGTGCTACCCGATTTCCAGTCCGCCGAACAACTGTTTGCCGCACATGAAGACCAATCGTTCGACACGGTGGACGTGCTGGGCGGTGGGCGTGCTGCGCTGGAAGCGGCGGACAAAAACATGGGGCTGGCCTTGTCGTCCGACGAGATGGACTATCTGCTTGAAAACTACCGCGCGCTGAACCGTAACCCGTCCGACGTGGAACTGATGATGTTCGCGCAGGCCAATTCGGAACACTGCCGCCACAAAATCTTCAATGCCGACTTTATCTTAAACGGCGAAAAGCAGGAAAAATCGCTGTTCCGTATGATTCGCGACACGCACGAAGCCAGCCCGCAAGGCACGGTGGTGGCGTATAAAGACAATTCATCCGTGATTGAAGGCGCACAAATCGAGCGGTTTTATCCGAACGCGGACCAAGGCCAGGCATACGGCTTCCATAAGGAAAACACGCACATCATCATGAAGGTGGAAACGCACAACCACCCCACCGCCATCGCCCCATTTGCGGGTGCGGCCACGGGTGCGGGCGGCGAAATCCGCGACGAAGGCGCAACGGGTCGCGGCTCGCGCCCGAAAGCCGGTTTGACAGGCTTCACCACGTCCAATCTGAATATTCCCGGTTTCAAACAGCCTTGGGAGCACGAATACGGCAAGCCCGAACACATCGCATCGCCCTTGGACATCATGACCGACGGCCCGCTCGGCGGCGCGGCGTTCAACAACGAATTCGGCCGCCCGAACCTCTTGGGCTATTTCCGCACCTTTGAAGCGGAGAAAAACGGCACAATCCACGGCTACCACAAACCGATTATGATTGCCGGCGGCTTGGGCAATATTCAGGCGGAACAAACGCATAAACACGAAATCCCCGAAGGCGCGCTGTTAATCCAGCTCGGCGGCAAAGGCATGCTCATCGGCTTGGGCGGCGGCGCGGCTTCATCGATGGACACGGGCAGCAACAGCGCGGATTTGGACTTCAACTCCGTACAGCGCGGCAACCCCGAAATCGAACGGCGCGCGCAGGAAGTCATCGACCGCTGCTGGCAGCTCGGCCAAGGCAACCCGATTATCGCCATCCACGACGTGGGCGCGGGCGGCCTGTCCAACGCTTTCCCCGAACTGGTGAACGACGCGGGGCGCGGTGCTATTTTTGAACTGCGCGCCGTGCCGCTGGAAGAACACGGCATGTCGCCGCTGCAAATCTGGTGCAACGAATCGCAGGAGCGGTACGTTTTGTCCATCCTGCCCGAAGATTTGGATAAATTCCGCGCCATCTGCGAACGCGAACGCTGCCCGTTTGCCGTCGTCGGTACGGCCACCGACGACGGCCGCTTGCAGGTACGCGACGAACTGTTTGGCAACAGCCCCGTGGATTTGCCGCTGAACGTGCTGCTGGGCAAACCGCCTAAAACCACGCGCACGGACGAAACGCAAAAGCAGCCTGCACAAGCGTTTTCCGCCGCTCAATACGATTTGAAGGAAAGCGCGTACCGCGTATTGCGCCTGCCTGCCGTAGCCGCGAAAAACTTTCTGATTACCATCGGCGACCGCAGCGTGGGCGGCATGACGCACCGCGACCAGATGGTGGGCGCGTGGCAAACCCCCGTGGCCGACTGCGCCGTAACGCTGATGGGCTTCAATACGCATCGCGGCGAAGCCATGAGCATGGGCGAAAAACCCGCGCTCGCCCTGTTTGACGCGCCCGCATCGGGACGGATGTGCGTGGGCGAAGCATTGACCAACATCGCGTCAACCCATATCGGCGCATTGGGCAACATCAAACTCTCCGCCAACTGGATGGCCGCCTGCGGCGTGAAGGGCGAAGACGAGAAACTCTACCGCACCGTGGATGCCGTGTCGCAACTGTGTCAGTCGCTCGGCGTGAGCATCCCCGTAGGCAAAGACAGCCTGTCGATGAAAACCGTGTGGCAGGAAAACGGCGCGCAGAAATCCGTCGTGTCGCCGCTTTCCCTGATTATTTCCGCCTTCGCCCCCGTGCAAGACGTGCGCAAAACCGTTACGCCCGACATCAAACCCGTGGCGGACAGCGTGCTGCTGCTGGTGGATTTAGGCTTCGGCAAGGCGCGCATGGGCGGCTCGGCGTTGAGCCAGGTGTGGAACGATTTGGGCGGCGAAAGCCCCGATATCGACGCGGACACACTGAAAGTGTTCTACGACATCATGCAGCAGCTGGTGGCGGAAGAAAAACTGTTGGCCTATCACGACCGTTCGGACGGCGGCCTGTTTGCCACGCTGGCAGAAATGGCGTTTGCCGGCCAAACGGGGCTGAACATTGATTTGGAAGAAGATTTCGCCATGGAACGGCTGGTGGAAAACCGCTGCGACCAAGATATCCTGTTCAATGAAGAACTGGGCGCGGTCATCCAAATCCGCCATGAAGATTTGCATTATGTGCAGGCCTTGTTCGAGCAGCACGAATTCCCCGAAATCCTGTACCAAATCGGGCAGCCTGAAATCGGCAGCAGCGACCTCAAAATCGGCGACACTGTGTTTGCCTTGGCCGATTTGCAGGCTGCATGGCAGGAAACCAGCCACCAAATCCAACGCCTGCGCGACAACCCCGCCTGCGCCGACAGCGAATTTGCCCTGCTGGCGGACAACAAACGCAGCAAACTGTTTGCCGATTTAAGTTTTGATTTGAAAGACGATATTGCCGCGCCCTATCTTTCAGGCAGCCTGCAACCCAAAATCGCCGTCCTGCGCGAACAGGGCGTGAACGGCCACGTTGAAATGGCCGCCGCCTTCACCCGCGCCGGTTTCAAAGCTGTGGACGTGCACATGAGCGACCTGATTGCTGGACGCGTGTCGCTGGAAACCTTCCAAATGCTGGCCGCCTGCGGCGGATTCAGCTACGGCGACGTGCTGGGCGCGGGCGAAGGCTGGGCGAAAACCATCCTGTTCAACGACAGGCTGCGCGACCAGTTCGCCGAATTCTTCGCCCGCCCCGACACGCTGAGCTTGGGCGTGTGCAACGGCTGCCAAATGATGAGCAACCTCGCTGAAATCATCCCAGGCGCGGAAGGTTGGGCAAAATTCAAGCGCAACGAATCCGAACAGTTTGAAGCGCGGCTGAGCATGGTGCGCGTGCCGAAATCGCCTTCGCTGATTCTGGGCGAAATGGCCGGCAGCGCGCTACCCGTCGTCGTCAGCCACGGCGAAGGCCGCGCCGATTTCGCTCACTTGGGGCAGCCTGAAAACCAAGTCCCAAGCAGCCTGCACATCGCCCTGCAATATACCGACGGCTTGGGCGAAGTAACGCAGCAATATCCTTTGAACCCGAACGGCTCGCCGCAGGGCATCGCCGGCATCACCAGTGCCGACGGCCGCGTAACCATCATGATGCCACACCCCGAACGCGTGTACCGCACCGCGCAGATGAGCTGGTGCCCCGAAGAATGGAAAGCGTTCGAGCTGGGCGGCTGGTACCGGCTGTTTGCCGCGGCGCGGAAGGCGTTGGGCTAAATCGCCCGATAGCAAGGTAGGGTGGGCACTTGCTGCCCATGCGTTGCACCCCCGAAGGTGTTGGGCTGAATCGCCGCAACATCCCCATACAACAAGGCAGCCTGAAATCCGCATAAGAGCTTTTCAGGCTGCCTTTCTTTGTTTGTGCAGGGCAGAGGTTGGGTGGTAAACCTAAAACCGCAAACCGCGTGGGCATCAATGCCCACCCTACAAAACCATGCGTTGCGCTGTTCCAGTGTGTCGGTTATGAAAAGGTAGGGTGGGCACTTGCTGCCCACGCGTTGCACCCCCGAAAGGCAGCCTGAAAACGCACCGGCAAATCAACTATAATCCGCCCTTTTTTCCGCCGCACAGGCAGCCTGAAAACACATGCGTCTCACCCAAATAAAAATCTCCGGCTTCAAATCCTTTGCCGAACCCGCCGCCATCCGCACGCCCGGCCGCCTCACCGCCGTTATCGGACCCAACGGCTGCGGCAAATCCAACGTCATCGATGCCGTGCGCTGGGTGCTGGGTGAATCCTCCGCCAAGCAGCTTCGCGGCGAATCCATGCAGGACGTGATATTCAACGGCTCCTCTGCCCGCCGCCCCGCCCCGCGCGCCTCGGTGGAACTCGTGTTTGACAACAGCAGCGGCACATTGCAGGGCGCGTGGGGGCGTTATACCGAAGTCGCCATCAAACGCCAGCTGACGCGGCAGGGCGAATCCTCGTATTACATCAACGGCCAGCAGGTCCGCCGCCGCGACATCACCGACCTCTTTCTCGGCACAGGCGTAGGCGCAAAAGGATACGCCGTCATAGAACAAGGCATGATTTCCCGCATCATAGAAGCCCGCCCCGAAGAGCTGCGCACCTATCTGGAAGAAGCCGCAGGCATCTCCAAATACAAAGAACGCCGCCGCGAAACCGCCGCCCGCCTTACCGATGCCCGCGAACACCTCGCCCGCCTTGCCGACTTGCAAACCGAGCTTGCCCGCCAAACCGAAAAACTCAGCCGGCAGGCCGAAGCCGCCGAACGCTACCGCAGCCTGAACGCCGAACTCGCACAACACCAAAACCTCGCCGATTTCGCCCAATGGCAAAACGCCCTTGCCCAAGCAGACCAAGCCCAAACACAGCATCAGGCAGCGCAGGCACGGCAGCAGCAGCACCAAGCCGCCGCCGAAGAAGCCGCCGCACAGATGCAGGCCCTGCGCCAAAGCGAACAGCAACACCAGCAGACACTGGCCGCCGCCCGCCAGCGGCACGCCCAAGCCCGCGAACAAACCGCACGGCTGGAAGAACAAATACGCGCACACCAAGCCCAACGGCAGCGCAGCGAACGCGACCGCCAAACCGCCCAAGCCCAGCTTGCCAAGCTGCAACAGCAGCGCGCCGAAGCCCTGGCGGAACACGAAACCCTGCACGCCCAAGCCCAAGCCCAAAACGAAGAGCTCGCCCAACTCGCCCAAATCGTTGCCGAACACGAAGCCCGCCTGCCCGAACGGGAAGCCGCCGAAGCCGAAGCCCTGCACAACCTGCACAGCCGGCAAGACAGCGCAGGCAGCCTGAAACGCGAACTCGCCCTCAAACAGCAGCAGCAGGCACACACACAGCAAACCATCGCCGCCAACGCCCAACGCAGGCAGCAGTTGCAGCAGGAACTCGCCGCCCTTGCCGCCCCCGATGCCGACACCCTCGCCCAAGCCCGCCATGCCGCCGACACCCTGCAACAGCAATGCAACGCCGCCGCAGAACGCCGCCGGCAAAGCCAAGCCCAAACCGGCAGCCTGAAAGCCCGCCGGCAGGAAGCAGACGCACACTGGCAGGCACTCAACGCCCGCCACATCGCCGCCGATGCCGAATACCGCGCCCTCACACAAATGCTGCCGCAAGACACCGCTAACGACTTCTGGGCGCACACCGCCGCCACCGAAGCCCCCAGCCTCTGGCAAAACCTAAACGCCCCCGAAGTATGGCGGCACGCACTCGCCGCCATACTGGCAGAACGCCTCAACGCCCGCCTGCTCCCCGGCAACCCCGCCCTGCCCCGCCCCCTGCCCCAAGGCACGGCAGCCTGGCTGCTGGCAGGACACAGCGAACCCGAAACCGAACCCCATCCCCAAGCCCTCATCCGCCAAACCCAAGTTCCCGCCCCGTTTCAGGCTGCCCTATCCGAATGGCTGGACGGCGTATTGTGCGCCCCCGATTTAGACCACGCCCTCGCCCGCCAAAACACCCTGCAACCCAACCAAATCTGGCTCACCCCCGAAGGACACCGCGTCAGCCGCCACAGCACCACCCTCTTCGGCGCAGACACCTCCGCCAACCCCATCCGCCTCAAAGCCCGCCGCGACACACTCGCCGCAGAAATCGCCGCCGCCGCACCCGAACTCGCCCAAGCCCAAGCCCAAGCACAGGCCGCCGCCGAAACCCTCGCCCAAGCCGAAGCCCAAGCCGCCCAAGCCCAGCAGGATTTCCACACCCTCGTCAGCCAAACCCAAGAAGCGCAAAACCACGCCGCCCGCCTGATTGAGCGCAGCAGCGAAGCACAAGCCCGCCGCGAACGCATCGCACAAGAGCAGGAACGGCTCGCAGAAGAAGCCGAAATCCTGAACGCACAGGCAGCCATGCTGGCAGACGACTGCGAAACACTGGCAGAGGCCGCCGCCGAACTCGTCCGCCAAACAGACGAACTTTCAGGCAGCCTGAACGAAAAACAACACGCCGCACGCCAGGCCCGCCTCGCCCTTCTGGAAGCCAACCGCCGACACGGCGCGGCCGAACTCGCCCGACACAAAACCCGCCAGCGCGCCGAAAGCCTGATGCAGCAGGCCCAAACCCTCGCCGCCCAAGCCGAAGAATGGCAGGCGCGCATAGAAGAAGCCGCCCTCGCAGACGAAGCAGACGAAACCGCACAAATCCTTGCCGAAGAATTGGAAACCGCATACGCACAAAGCGAAGCCCTCGCCGAAGCCGCCGAAGTCCAAGCCGCCGCACTCGCCCAAATCCAGCAGGCAGGGCAGGAACTTTTCCGCCGCACACAGGAACTCGCCGCCGCGCAGCCGCAGATTCAGACTGCCGTGCAAGACGCACTGTTGCAGCAGCAGCAAGCCCTGCTGAACGCCCAGCGTTTCCACGAACAGCTGCTCGCACGCGGCGCAGACACCGCACAATTGGAGCAGACAGAAGTTTCAGGCAGCCTGAAAACACTCGCCCAGCGCATCGCCCGCCTCCAAGACGAAATCGCCGCCCTAGGCGCAGTGAACCTCGCCGCACTGGCAGAGCTTGCCGAAGCACGCGAACGCGACGGCTACTACCGCGCCCAAAGCGAAGACGTTCAGGCTGCCATCGCCCTTTTGGAAGAAGCCATCGCCCAAATAGACGGCGAAACCAAAGCCCGCTTCACCGAAACCTTTGATGCCGCAAACGCCAAAATGCAGGAAATCTTCCCCACTCTGTTCGGCGGCGGCGAAGCACGGCTGCAACTGGCAGAAGGCGACGCACTAAGCGCAGGAGTCAGCATCATGGCGCGTCCCGCCGGCAAAAAAAACAGCAGCATCCACCAATTGAGCGGCGGCGAAAAAGCCCTCGCCGCCATGAGCCTCGTGTTCGCCCTGTTCAGCCTCAACCCCGCCCCCTTCTGCCTGCTGGACGAAGTGGATGCCCCCTTGGACGATGCCAACACCGCCCGCTTCTGCCGCCTCGTCAAAGAAATGTCCGCCCAAACCCAGTTCCTGTATATCTCCCACAACCGCCTGACCATGGAAATGGCCGAGCAGCTCATCGGCGTTACCATGCAGGAAAAAGGCGTGTCGCGCATCGTCTCCGTAGACATCAAACAGGCGCTTGACATGGCAGAAGCAGCCTGAACGGACTGAAACACCCGATGCCCGCACCACCGGTACACAAAACCGTTGGGCTGCCCGAAACACCCGATTCCCGCAGGGTGGACACACGCTGCCCACGCGTTTCAAACCACGCCGCAACACAAAACGCACGGGTAATCCCTCTCCGAGCGAATATATGCCCGCATACTTTCAGGCGGCCCTCAAATGCAGAACGCGTGGGCAACAAGTGCCCACCCTACTTTGCCGGAAACAGCAGAAGCTGCACGCACTAATGGCGCAAAAAAACGTTGGGCTACCAAAAACACCCGATTCCCGTAGGGTGGGCACTCGCTGCCCACGCGTT
>CAUQSD010000003.1:0-72987 GCA_963520685.1 uncultured Kingella sp.
CCATCCGTGAAGGTGGCCGTACTGTAGGCGCGGGCGTTGTTGCCAGCATCATCGCTTAATATAATGAATTAAAGGCCAATAGCTCAATTGGTAGAGTATCGGTCTCCAAAACCGAGGGTTGTAGGTTCGAGACCTACTTGGCCTGCCAAATAAGAAACTAACCGGTCGCAATAATCGGTTAGTTTTTTTATATGTTAAAGGATGCGGTGTTCAGATGGATAAAAATGTGCAAACTGAGCAGCAGAAATTCAGACTGATTAAATATTTCAAGGATTCTGTTGTTGAGATAAGAAAAGTTGCTTGGCCAAAGCGCGCTGATGCGATGCGGATTACAATATTTGTGATTGTGTTTATTGCTGTTTTTACTGCTTTTATTTATGGTGTGGACACGATTATTTCCGTGTTGTTTAACCTTATTTTGGTAAGGGGGTAAGATGTCAAAACGTTGGTATGTGGTGCAGGCTTATTCCGGTTTCGAAAAGAATGTGCAGAAAACGTTGAAAGATCGTATCGCACGCGAAGAGATGGATAGTTATTTTGGTCAGATTCTTGTGCCAGTTGAAGAGGTAGTGGATATCAAGAATGGGCGAAAAACGGTTTCAGAGCGTAAATTTTTCCCAGGGTATGTCTTGGTGGAGATGGAGATGACAGATAGCTCTTGGCATTTGGTGAAAAGTACGCCTCGTGTTAATGGTTTTGTTGGAGGTACTGCAAACCGCCCTCTGCCTATCTCGCAAAAGGAAGTAAATGCCATCATGGCTCAGGTTGGTGGAATTGAGCAGGGAGAGAAAAAGCCAAAACCACGCATTGAATTTGAGGCGGGGCAGCAGGTTCGTGTGAACGAGGGTCCGTTTGCTGATTTTACAGGATCTGTTGAACATGTTGATTATGAAAAAAATAAACTAAGGGTAACAGTGCAGATTTTTGGACGTGAAACACCGGTTGAGTTGGAGTTTGGTCAGGTTGAGAAAGTCTAGGTGATACATCTTTAAAATAAGGGCTGGTATGCTTGCTAAACAATAATTTAAATGCTACAATCACCAGCTTGATTTTTGGGGAGCGGAATTTTCTGCACAATACCCGTTTTGGAGTAAATAAATGGCTAAAAAAGTTGTTGGCTATATTAAGCTGCAAATCCCTGCAGGCAAGGCCAATCCGTCACCGCCTGTTGGGCCTGCGTTGGGTCAGCGCGGGCTTAATATTATGGAATTTTGTAAAGCATTTAATGCTGCAACCCAAGGTGTTGAACCTGGGCTGCCTACGCCCGTGGTTATTACGGCATATGCAGATAAATCCTTTACGTTTGTACTGAAAACGCCGCCTGCGTCTATCTTGTTAAAAAAAGCCGCTGGTATTAAAAGTGGTAGTGCCAATCCTCTAACGAACAAAGTTGGTACGGTTACTCGTGCGCAGTTGGAAGAAATTGCGAAAACCAAGCAGCCTGATTTGACCGCTGCTGATTTAGATGCTGCAGTTCGTACAATTGCGGGTTCTGCGCGTTCTATGGGTTTGGATGCTGAGGGGGTGGTATAAGTGGCAAAAGTTTCTAAACGCTTGAAAACATTGCGTGCCTCGGTTGAGGCAAATAGGTTGTATGCAATTGATGAGGCAATAGCTCTAATTAAGAAAGCGGCGACGGCAAAATTCGATGAGTCTATTGATGTTTCATTCAATTTGGGTGTTGATCCACGCAAGTCAGATCAAGTTATCCGTGGTTCAGTTGTTCTACCTAAAGGTACAGGTAAAACTACCCGTGTTGCTGTATTTACCCAAGGTGCAAATATTGAGCTTGCTAAGGCTGCGGGTGCTGATATTGTTGGATTTGACGATCTGGCAGATGAGATAAAAAAAGGCAATTTGAATTTTGATGTTGTGATTGCATCTCCCGATGCGATGCGCATTGTTGGGCAGCTGGGTACAATATTGGGCCCCCGCGGCTTGATGCCAAATCCGAAGGTGGGCACAGTAACGCCTAATGTTGCCGAAGCTATTAAGAATGCTAAAGCTGGTCAGGTTCAATACCGTACTGATAAAGCGGGTATTGTTCATGCGACAATCGGCCGTGCTTCATTTTCAGAACATGATTTAAAAACCAATTTTGATGCACTGCTAGATGTGATTGTGAAGGCAAAACCAGCTGCTGCTAAAGGGCAGTATCTAAAGAAAATTGCTGTATCTAGTACGATGGGTTTGGGTGTGCGTATAGACACCTCTAGTATAAATAACTAAAAGTTTAGGTGGTCTGTGTTGTACAACACAGACAGATAACCTGAAATGGGCTACTTAATTTATTAAGTGGGAGTCCAAGACCGTAGGGAACGTGAGTTTTAAAAATAACCCTACGCAGACGGTAGTCCTGAAGTATTTAAGCAAGCGATTGCAAAATGTCTAAATCAGGTTGCCGCGCTGGTGGAATGAGGCATCTGTCTTATTCTTTTGATAAACAGTGGGAGGTAGGCCTTGAGTCTCAATATTGAAACCAAAAAAGCAGCCGTAGAAGAGATTAGTTCAGGTATTGAAAATGCTCAAACTATGGTGATTGCTGAATATCGCGGTATTAGTGTTGCTAGCATGACTGAACTTCGCGCCAATGCACGTAAAGAAGGTGTTTATTTGCGTGTTCTGAAAAATACATTGGCTCGTCGTGCAGTGGAAGGAACTTCTTTTGCGAGTTTGGCAGATCAAATGGTGGGGCCATTGGTTTATGCTGCATCTGAAGATGCTGTGGCCGCTGCAAAAGTGCTGCATCAGTTCGCAAAAAAAGATGATAAGATCATCGTTAAAGCAGGTTCTTATAATGGTGAAGTGATGAATCCCGCTCAAATTGCTGAGTTGGCTTCTATTCCTAGCCGTGAGGAATTGCTGTCAAAATTGCTTTTCGTTATGCAGGCACCTGTTTCAAGCATGGCGCGAGCGTTGGCAGCATTGGCAGAAAAGAAAGCGAGCGAAGCTGTTTGATTTTCAGCTATTCTTTTAACGTTTTTAAGTATGAATTAATATTTTGGAGTTTATAGCATGGCTATTTCTAAAGAAGATATTTTGGAAGCGGTTGCTGGTTTGACCGTAATGGAATTAAATGACTTGGTGAAAGCATTTGAAGAGAAATTCGGTGTTTCCGCTGCTGCGGTTGCAGTTGCTGGTCCAGCTGGTGGTTCAGGTGCTGCTGCTGCCGAGACAAAAACCGAATTCGATGTGATTTTGGCATCTTCAGGCGAACAGAAGGTTGGTGTGATTAAAGTGGTTCGTGCAATTACTGGATTAGGTTTGAAAGAGGCTAAAGACTTGGTTGATGGAGCGCCTAAAACCCTAAAAGAAGGTGTATCGCAAGCAGAAGCCGATGATATTAAGAAACAATTGGAAGAAGCTGGCGCGAAAGTGGAAATCAAATAATTCCCTTATTTTGGCGTAATGGGCTGGCAGGTGTACTGCCAGCCTTGTTTGCGCTTTTGGAATTTAAAATGAAAATTTACCTAAGTTTACCAAAAAATAGGTTTTGTAAGTTTAGTTAAATTTTGTGTAAGTATCACAACCTTGCTAAGATTGGCACGATTTTTATTCCTCAGGGGGCTAGTCTACAAGATTTTAGGCCTACCTCGGAGCAGGGGCGATGGATGTTAACACTGCCTTCATCTATTTATGCAAGCTGGTTATCGTGTTTACAATCTGCGTAGGAGCAGAATTCCGATTAATTTGTTGCCGTTGGGAGTATTGAACCATGAGTTATAGCTTTACTGAAAAAAAGCGGATTCGTAAAAGTTTTGCTAAACGTGAAACTGTACTGGATGTACCCTATTTGTTGACTACTCAACTTGAGTCTTATGGTAAATTTTTGCAGCGCGATCGCGTGCCCAGTAAACGGTTAAATGAGGGGTTGCAGGCCGCTTTTAACTCTATATTTCCAATTGTCAGCAATAACGGCTATGCAGAATTGCAGTTTGACCAATATGTCTTGGGGGAGCCCGAATTTGATATTTCCGAATGTCAATTGCGGGGTATTACGTATGCCGCCCCGCTTCGTGCCAAAATCAAACTGGCAATTTTTAATAAGGAAGGCTCCAATAAGCATGATGAGCGTGAAATTAAAGAAGTTCGCGTTAACGATGTTTATATGGGTGAAATTCCATTAATGACTCCTAGTGGCTCATTTGTTATTAATGGTACGGAACGTGTGATTGTTTCCCAGCTCCATCGCTCACCTGGTGTATTTTTTGAGCATGATCGCGGTAAAACTCATTCTTCTGGGAAACTGTTGTTTTCTGCGCGTATTATTCCTTACCGCGGTTCGTGGTTGGATTTTGAATTTGATCCGAAAGACTTGTTGTATTTCCGCATTGACCGACGCCGAAAAATGCCTGTTACTATTCTGCTGCGTGCATTGGGTTACAACAATGAGCAGATTTTGGATATGTTCTTTGACACGGAAACTTATTATTTTTCGCATAATGATGTTCAAATTGCACTTGTTGCTGAACGTTTGAAAGGCGAGACTGCCAAATTTGATATTGTTGATAGTAAGGGTAATGTGTTAGTGGCGGCAGGTAAGCGCATTAATGCTAAAAATATTCGTGATATTCAGGCTGCTGGTTTGTCTCGTCTGTCTGTTGAACCGGAAATCCTGATTGGTAAAATTCTTGCCCGAGATGTAATTGTGCCAAATACGGGTGAAGTATTGGCAACGGCAAATACCGAACTTACTGAAGAAATTTTCGCACAGTTCGATATCCATGGCATTAAAGAAATCCATACTCTATTTGTCAATGAAACTGAGGCGGGCGCATATATTTCTGCAACGCTGAGTACGGATGAAACGGCTGATAAACAGGCTGCTCGTATTGCTATCTATCGCATGATGCGCCCAGGCGAGCCACCCACTGAAGAAGCTGTGGAAGCTCTGTTTAATCGATTGTTCTTCCAAGAGGAAAGCTATGATTTGTCGCGTGTAGGGAGAATGAAGTTTAATACCCGCACCTATGAGCAGAAACTGCTACCTGTTCAGGAGCATAATTGGTATGGTCGTCTACTGAATCAGACTTTTGCAGGTATTGGTAAGAAAGAAGCCAAGCTGTATGTATTAAGTGAGGAAGATATTGTAGTAACCATCGCTACATTGGTGGAATTGCGTAATGGACATGGAGAGGTGGATGACATCGATCACTTGGGCAACCGCCGAGTACGTTCAGTGGGTGAGTTGGTGGAAAACCAGTTCCGTTCAGGTTTGGCGCGTGTGGAACGCGCAGTTAAAGAGCGTTTGAATCAGGCAGAAAGTGAAGGTTTAATGCCGACTGATCTGATTAACGCTAAACCCGTTTCCGCTGCGATTAAGGAATTTTTTGGTTCTAGCCAATTGTCTCAATTTATGGATCAAACCAATCCGTTATCCGAAATCACGCACAAACGTCGTGTGTCTGCATTGGGACCAGGTGGTTTGACGCGTGAGCGTGCAGGTTTTGAAGTGCGTGACGTGCATCCGACCCACTATGGTCGAGTTTGCCCGATTGAAACGCCGGAGGGGCCGAATATCGGTCTGATTAACTCTCTGTCGGTTTACGCCCGTACCAATGAATATGGCTTTTTGGAAACGCCATACCGCCGTGTAATTGACGGCAAAGTTACTAATCAGATTGATTATTTATCTGCTATTGAGGAAGGGCGTTATGTAATTGCGCAGGCTAACTCCGATTTGGATAAAAAGGGTCAGCTTGTTGGTGACCTGATTACCTGTCGTGAAAAAGGTGAAACCATTTTGGCTACTGCTGACCGTGTGCAATATATGGACGTGGCTACGGGGCAGGTGGTGTCTGTTGCTGCTTCGTTGATTCCATTCTTGGAGCATGATGATGCCAACCGTGCACTGATGGGTGCGAACATGCAGCGTCAGGCGGTACCTTGTTTACGTGCTGAAAAACCGCTGGTTGGTACCGGTATCGAACGTTCCGTGGCGGTGGATTCTGCCACTGCTATTGTTGCCCGACGTGGCGGTGTCGTGGAATATGTGGATGCCAACCGCATCGTGGTGCGCGTGCACGACGAAGAAACCAGCGCGGGTGAAATAGGCGTGGATATTTATAATCTGGTGAAATTTACCCGTTCCAACCAATCCACCAATATCAACCAGCGCCCCGCTGTTAAGACTGGAGATGTGCTGCAAAAGGGTGATTTGGTGGCGGATGGTGCGTCCACCGATTTGGGTGAACTTGCGCTTGGTCAAAACATGACCATCGCCTTTATGCCATGGAACGGCTACAACTACGAAGACTCCATTCTGATTTCTGAAAAAGTGGCAGCGGATGACCGTTATACCTCTATCCACATTGAAGAGCTGAACGTAGTTGCCCGTGATACCAAATTAGGGGCGGAGGAAATCACCCGAGATATCCCCAATCTGTCCGAACGGATGCAGAGCCGTTTGGATGAAAGCGGCATCGTGTACATCGGTGCGGAGGTAGAAGCCGGTGATGTATTGGTGGGTAAGGTAACCCCCAAAGGCGAAACCCAGCTTACACCCGAAGAAAAACTGCTGCGCGCCATCTTCGGCGAAAAAGCTTCTGATGTGAAAGATACTTCGCTGCGTATGCCAACAGGCATGAGCGGTACGGTTATTGATGTGCAGGTGTTTACCCGCGAAGGAATTCCACGTGATAAACGCGCCCAATCCATCATTGATGCAGAGCTGCGTCGTTACCGCCAAGATTTGAGCGACCAACTGCGTATTTTTGACAACGATGCATTTGACCGCATTGAGCGCATGATTGTCGGACAAAAAGCCAACGGTGGTCCGTTGAAACTCGGCAAAGGCAAGGAAATAACCGCAGAATATTTGGCCTCACTGCCCAGCAAGCATGATTGGTTCGATATCCGTATGGCGGATGAAGAACTTGCCAAACAGTTAGAACTGATTAAGGGCAGCCTGCAAGACAAGCGTGACGAAGCTGATGCGCTGTATGAAGTCAAAAAGAAAAAAATGACGCAGGGCGACGAATTGCAGGCCGGCGTGCAGAAGATGGTAAAAGTGTTTATTGCCATCAAGCGCCGCTTGCAGGCCGGTGACAAAATGGCCGGACGCCACGGAAACAAAGGTGTGGTGTCGCGCATCCTGCCTGTGGAAGACATGCCGTTTATGAAAGACGGCCGCACCGTAGACATCGTTTTGAACCCGTTGGGCGTACCCAGCCGCATGAACATCGGACAGATTTTGGAAGTTCATTTGGGTTGGGCGGCAAAAGGCATCGGCGAACGTATTGGAAAAATGTTGGATGATGACAAAAAAGTTCGCGAAATCCGCAGCTTCTTGGATAAGTTCTACAACGGCAGCGGTAAGAAAGAGCAGCTTAAATCGCTTACCGACCAAGAGATTTTGGCACTTGCTGCCAATCTGCGCGACGGCGTAACTTTCGCTTCTCCTGTGTTTGACGGTGCAAAAGAAAAAGAAATCTTCGAGATGCTGGAACTCGCGTATCCGAGCGATGATCCCGATGTCCAGAAATTGGGCTTTAATGACACCAAAACCCAAATCACCCTGTACGACGGACGCTCCGGCGAACCGTTCGACCGCAAAGTTACCGTGGGTGTGATGCACTATCTGAAACTGCACCACTTGGTGGACGAAAAAATGCACGCCCGTTCAACCGGTCCGTACTCGCTCGTTACCCAGCAGCCGCTCGGCGGTAAAGCCCAGTTCGGCGGCCAGCGTTTCGGTGAGATGGAGGTGTGGGCGTTGGAAGCCTACGGTGCGGCATATACCTTGCAGGAAATGCTGACCGTGAAATCCGACGACGTTACCGGCCGTACCAAAATGTACGAAAACATCGTCAAAGGCGAACACAAAATCGATGCGGGCATGCCTGAATCGTTCAATGTGATTGTCAAGGAAATCCGCTCGCTGGGTCTGGATATCGATTTGGAACAGAACTAGCAGGGTGCAGGCTGCTTTTCAGGCAGCCTGCACATCAGGATAAATCATAGGGTTCAACCATATAACAGAAACAGCAATGCCCAGAACAGAACGTAAATTGGCCAAGCAAAGACAGGAAGTCCGCAGCCTTGGATTGAAAAAATTGATAGTAGGCGGCGCGGCCAGTGTGCTGATGCTGTTGTGGCTGATGTCCGGCAAGCCTTCCGCATCGGACGGTTCGTTCAAACTGATTTCGTTCGCCTTACCTTTGGTGGTGGCGATGATGGGGTTTTTGGAAACCTCGTCCGGTGTCCCCTTTTCGCGGTTTAGTGAAGCATGGGACGAATTGCAGGGCTGGCAGCGCGGCGTGCTCGGTGTGGCGATTTTTGTCGTGGCCGTGGTTGTGATTATGGGCGGCTTTATGATGATTGCCTGACGTTTCAGGCAGCCTGAAATCCAATCCCTGCAAGGAATGCTTCCATGAATAAAAAATTCATTGTTTTTTGTTTCATATTTGCGCTTGCTGCCTGCGGAGAACAGGAGGTAGCGCCCAATCCCACTGCGACAGCGGCCTCTTCTGCCGCGTCGGATAAAGCTAAAACCGCTTATGACAGCGCGTTTATTGCCAGTTTCCGCAAAGGTTTTGTGGAAGATGGTGTGAAATCGTGTATGCAAAGTTCCGGGCAGGGCGAGAAAGCACGGCAACGGTGTGGGTGCATGATGACAGCATTGGATAAGGGATTAAGCAATGATGAAGTTATTGCACTGTCCAAAGGCAGCGAGCCTAAAGATATGGAACAACGTATGGATAAAGCTGTTGCCGTGTGCAAATAAGTTTCAGGCTGCCTGAAACCTAAAAAACAGCCCGCACCCCCAAAAACCCAAGCACTCGAAAAAATTCTCTCAACAGGAGCAAAAAATGAACTTAACCGACCTGTTCGCACCTCTGCAACAAGCAGGCTCTGAAGAATTTGATGCCATCAAAATCGGCATCGCCTCGCCCGAGACCATCCGTTCGTGGTCATACGGCGAAGTGAAAAAACCCGAAACCATCAACTACCGCACCTTCAAACCCGAGCGCGACGGTTTGTTCTGCGCCAAAATCTTCGGCCCCGTGAAAGACTACGAGTGCTTGTGCGGCAAATACAAACGTTTGAAATTCAAAGGTGTAACCTGTGAAAAATGCGGTGTAGAAGTCACGCTGACCAAAGTACGCCGCGAGCGCATGGGTCACATCGAATTGGCCGCACCCGTTGCCCACATCTGGTTCCTGAAATCGCTGCCGTCCCGCTTGGGCATGGTGTTGGACATGACCCTGCGCGACATCGAGCGCGTGCTGTATTTTGAAGCGTTTGTGGTGACCGACCCCGGTCTGACCCCGCTGCAACGCCGCCAACTGCTGACCGAAGAAGACTACTACGCCAAATTGGAAGAATATGGCGAAGAGTTTGATGCACACATGGGCGCGGAAGGGGTGCGCGAACTATTGCGCAGCCTGAACGTGGAACAGGAAATCGAAATCCTGCGCCAAGAATTGCAAAGCACCAGCAGCGAAACCAAAATCAAAAAAATCGCCAAACGCCTGAAAGTGCTGGAAGCGTTCCAACGCAGTGGCATGAAGCTGGAATGGATGATTATGGACGTGCTGCCCGTGCTGCCGCCCGATTTGCGTCCGTTGGTACCGTTGGACGGCGGCCGTTTCGCCACTTCCGATTTGAACGATTTGTACCGTCGCGTTATCAACCGTAACAACCGCTTGAAACGCCTGCTGGAACTGCGCGCCCCCGACATCATCGTCCGCAACGAAAAACGCATGTTGCAGGAAGCGGTGGACAGCCTGCTGGACAACGGCCGCCGCGGCAAAGCCATGACCGGCGCGAACAAACGTCCTCTGAAATCGCTGTCCGATATGATTAAAGGTAAGAGCGGCCGTTTCCGCCAAAACCTGCTGGGTAAGCGCGTGGACTATTCCGGCCGTTCCGTGATTACCGTGGGCCCATACCTGCGCCTGCACCAATGCGGCCTGCCGAAAAAAATGGCGTTGGAACTGTTCAAACCGTTTATTTTCCACAAGTTGGAACAGCGCGAACTGGCCACTACCGTAAAGGCAGCCAAAAAACTGGTTGAGCAGGAAGTGCCGGAAGTTTGGGATATTCTGGAAGAAGTCATCCGCGAACACCCGATTCTGCTGAACCGTGCGCCCACCCTGCACCGCTTGGGTATTCAGGCGTTTGAGCCGATTTTGATTGAAGGCAAAGCCATCCAGCTGCATCCCTTGGTGTGTGCCGCGTTCAACGCCGACTTTGACGGTGACCAAATGGCGGTTCACGTTCCGTTGAGCTTAGAAGCGCAAATGGAAGCGCGCACGCTGATGCTGGCATCCAACAACGTGCTGGCACCTGCCAACGGCGAGCCGATTATCGTGCCATCCCAAGACATCGTGTTGGGTCTGTACTACATGACGCGCGACAAAATCAACGGCAAAGGCGAAGGTACGCTGTTCTCTGACGTGAAAGAAGTGCACCGCGCCTACCACACCAAACAAGTGGAACTAGGCACGAAAATTACCGTGCGCCTGCGCGAATGGGAACGCGACGAAGAGGGCGAACTGCAACCCGTTGTCAAACGCTACGAAACCACGGTGGGACGTGCGCTGCTGAGCGAAATCCTGCCCAAAGGCCTGCCGTTTGAATACATCAACAAAGCGTTGAAGAAAAAAGAAATTTCTCGTTTGATTAATGCATCGTTCCGCCTGTGCGGTCTGCGTGATACCGTGATTTTTGCCGACCACCTAATGTATACCGGCTTCGCTTTTGCGGCCAAAGGCGGCATCTCCATTTGCGTGGACGATATGGAAATCCCGAAAGAGAAACCGAAGCTGCTGGCCGAAGCCAATGCCGAAGTGAAGGAAATCGAAGACCAATACCGCCAAGGTTTGGTCACCAATGGCGAACGCTACAACAAAGTGGTCGATATTTGGGGGCGTGCGGGCGATAAGATTGCCAAAGCGATGATGGACAACCTGTCCACTCAAAAAGTGATTGACCGCGAAGGCAAAGAAGTGAACCAAGAGTCGTTCAACTCCATCTATATGATGGCGGATTCTGGTGCGCGTGGTTCGGCGGCTCAGATTAAGCAGCTTTCCGGTATGCGCGGCCTGATGGCGAAACCGGACGGTTCGATTATCGAAACGCCGATTACCGCGAACTTCCGTGAAGGCCTGACCGTATTGCAATACTTTATTGCGACCCACGGTGCGCGTAAAGGCTTGGCGGATACCGCGCTGAAAACCGCCAACTCCGGTTATCTGACACGCCGTCTGGTGGACGTTACCCAAGACTTGGTGGTGGTGGAAGACGACTGCGGCACCAGCGAAGGCTTCAGCATGAAAGCCGTGGTGCAGGGCGGCGACATCATCGAACCGCTGCGCGACCGTATTTTGGGACGTGTAACCGCGACTGATGTGGTTGATCCGACATCAGGTGCAACTCTCATTGAGGCCGGCACGCTGCTGGATGAAAAACTGGTGGATATGATAGACGGTGCGGGTGTGGACGAAGTGAAGGTTCGCACACCGATCACCTGTCAAACCCGCTATGGCCTGTGCGCGAAATGCTATGGCCGTGATTTGGCACGCGGCAAACTGGTGAATGCCGGTGAAGCAGTCGGCGTGATTGCCGCGCAGTCCATCGGCGAACCGGGTACGCAATTGACGATGCGTACCTTCCACATCGGTGGTGCGGCGTCCCGTGCGGCAGCCGCCAGCCAAGTGGAGGCCAAGTCCAACGGTACGGTGCGTTTTAGCAGCCAAATGCGTTACATTTCCAACAATAAAGGCGAGCTGATTGTTATCGGCCGCTCCTGCGAAATCATGATTTTGGATGCAGCGGGTCGTGAGCGCGAACTGCACAAAATTCCTTACGGCGCAACGCTGAAAGTGCAGGACGGCGATGCCTTGAAAGCAGGGCAGACGCTGGCAACTTGGGACCCGCATACCCATCCGATGATTACCGAATACGCCGGTCGGGTTGAATTTGAAAACGTGGAAGAGGGTGTAACCGTAACCCGCCAGACGGATGAAACCACCGGTCTGTCCACCTTGGTGGTGATTGACGGCAAACGCCGAAGCAGCACCAGCAAATTGCTGCGTCCGACCGTGAAACTGCTGGACGAGAATGGCGACCCCGTCAAAATCGCCGGAACGGAAACACCGGTTACCATGACTTTCCAAGTGGGCGCGATTATCCAGGTGCGCGAAGGTCAGGAAGTCGGCAAGGGCGATGTGTTGGCGCGTATTCCGCAGGCTTCTACCAAAACCCGCGACATTACCGGCGGTCTGCCGCGCGTGGCCGAACTGTTTGAAGCGCGCGTCCCCAAAGATGCGGGTATGCTCGCGGAAGTTACCGGAACCGTGTCTTTCGGTAAGGAAACCAAAGGCAAACAGCGACTGGTGATTACCGATATGGACGGCGTGGCGCACGAAACCCTGATTTCCAAAGAGAAACAGCTTTTGGTGCACGACGGCCAAGTGGTTAACCGTGGTGAAACCATCGTGGATGGTGCGGTTGATCCGCACGACATCCTGCGCCTGCAAGGCATTGAGGCGTTTACCCGCTATATCGTGCAGGAAGTGCAGGAGGTTTACCGCTTGCAAGGCGTGAAAATTTCCGACAAGCACATTGAGGTTATCATCCGCCAGATGCTGCGCCGCGTGAACATCGTTGACCCAGGCGATACCGGCTTTATCCCCGGCGAACAGGTGGAACGCGCCGAAGTGATGATGGCAAACGAACGGATGGAGGCCGAGGGCAAGGAGCCTGCGCACTTTGAAAACGTGCTGCTGGGTATTACCAAAGCTTCGCTTTCTACCGACAGCTTTATTTCCGCCGCTTCGTTCCAAGAAACCACGCGCGTGCTAACCGAAGCCGCGATTATGGGGCGCAGGGATGATTTGCGCGGCTTGAAGGAAAACGTGATTGTCGGCCGCCTGATTCCTGCCGGAACGGGGTTAAGCTACCACCGTACGCGCCGCGCGCAATGGGCAAACCAGCGCGCTGCCGCCCGCACCGGTGCTGCCGCCGATGCACGGGTGGCCGTGTCCGCAGACGGTGAGTCGGCAGGGGACGATACGCCGCAGGCGTAATCCGGTCTTTTCAGGCTGCCTTGGGATTTTAGGCAGCCTGAAAAGTATTTTGTGTTGTTTTTATTTGGGAAATGAAGAATGTCTATTATTGATGTAGTGAAAAAACTGTTGGGGCTGGCCGGTGCGGATTCCGCCACGCAGGCAGCGGTGGGCGGCATTATGCAGTCCGTTTCGGCAAGTCGTCAGGCTGCCGAAAACGAAGATATGCTGGATGCCTATTCGGCGCAGCAGTACACATCCAAAATTGCTTGGCAGGTGGCCGACCTGAATTTGGAGTATGTGCAGGAAGCGTTGCTCAAAAAAGATTACGACTATGCGGTTTACAACATGGAAGGCTTGGAAGAAAGCTGCCGCGACTTTATCCAAGAGATGCGCGAAGAAGAGCCGGACGAAGACATGGGCGGAGACATGACTTTGGTTCAGGCTGCCAAGGCTCACGCCGAGGCCTTTGCCAAGCTGCTGCCGTCTTTACGCAAAATCATTGAACTGTATCGCGCAAGCAATGGCGAAAAAACGCCTGAAATTGAAGCGGCACAGGAAGCCTTCAACCGCGAAAACACCGCTTTGACGGATGAATGGAACAATGCGCTCAACGCCTTTATGGCGAAGCACAATATTCCGGCGGAAAGCGTGCTGGAAGGCATGGCGAATCGGGATTGATTGTTTCGGCGCGTTGGGGAACAACGCGTGGGCAGCAAGTTTTCCTACGCAAGCCGACAACTGCGTATCCATATATAAAAAACCGATTGGTGTGTTACCAATCGGTTTTTTGCTTTTCAGGCAGCCTGAGACCTTTGCAAAATCCCCATCTTTGGCCCATTTCTGCGCAATGCGCTTCTCTAACGCTTGAAAATATTTCAATATTATCTGCGCATTCTGCGATGCTATTGCTTTGAACTGTGCTCAAAGCTGAGGTTTTGCAAAGGTCTCAGCCTGAAATCAGGCGGCGGCGAGTGCGGCGGCTTCTTTGGCAAGGCGGGTAACGGCTGCCCAGTCGCGCTGTTGTTGTGCGGCTGCGGGTGCAAGCCACGAGCCGCCCACGCACAGTACATTGGGTAGGGCAAGGTATTCGGGAGCGGACTGCGGCGTGATGCCGCCGGTGGGGCAGAAGCGTACCTGTGGAAAAGGACCGTGCAGGGCGCGCAGCAGGGTGCGGCCGCCAACGGCTTCGGCGGGGAACAGTTTGAGCGTGTCCATGCCGTATTCCAATGCAAGCTGCACTTCGCCGGCGGTTGCCACGCCGGGAATCAGCGGGATGGATGCTTCGGCGGCTGCGCGGGCAAGGTTTTCGTGCAGGCCGGGGCTGATGGCAAATTGCGCGCCCGCATCGGTGGCTTCGCGCAGCAGGGCGGACGAAGTGACCGTGCCTGCGCCGACAACGGCTTGCGGCACTTCGCGGCGGATAAGGGCAAGCGCGTCCAGCGCGGCAGGCGTGCGCAGGGTGATTTCCAGCGTGCGGATGCCACCTGATACCAGTGCGCGTGCCAAATCGGCGGCGGCGGCAAGGTCGGTGAGAGTGATGACGGGCAGCACGGGGGCGGCGGTGAGGATTTGGTGCGGGGTCATGACGTGTTCCTTGGTGTGGTGTTGCGGGGAGGGGCGGCAGCGGAGGCAGCCTGAAACCGTGTTCAGCCGAACAGGCGGCCTTGCGCGATAACGGCCTTAACGGGGGCAAAATCCCGACGGTGTTCGGGCAGTGCGCCGAAGCGTTGCAGCGCGGCCAAATGGGCGGCCGTGCCGTAGCCTTTGTGTTGTGCGAATCCGTATTGCGGATGCCGTTCGTGCAATGCATACATTTCCGCATCGCGCGCGGTTTTGGCGAGAATGGCGGCGGCGGATATGGCGGGGATTTTGGCATCGCCCTTCACCACCGCTTCGGCGGCCATGCCTAAATTGGGAGGGATGCGGTTGCCGTCTATCCACGCTTTTTCAGGCTGCCTTGCCAGCCCCCGCACCGCGCGGGACATGGCCAGCAGGGCGGCGTGCAGGATATTGAGTTCGGCAATTTCGGCGGGCGTGGCAAAGGCGACGCACCACGCCGTTGCCTGCTCTTTGATTTGCGCGGCCAGCAGGTCGCGCTTTTTTTCGCTGAGTTTTTTGGAGTCGTCCAAACCGGGCAGGCAGAAGTCTTCGGGCAGCATCACGGCGGCGGCAAACACGCTGCCGACCAAACAGCCGCGTCCCGCCTCGTCCACGCCCGCATGGCAGGGCAGCACGGGATAGTCAGTCATGGGAATATTCTTCTTCGTAATCGGACAGGCTGGGCGCGGCGGCGATGGCGCGCTTTTCGTCCGCCCATTCGCCAAAATCAATCAGCTTGCAGCGTTCGGAGCAGAACGGGCGGAATCGGTTTTCAGGCTGCCATGCAACGGGCGCGCCGCAGGTGGGACATTTGACGGTTTTTGGGGTGTCGGGCATATTTCGGCGGAATCGGTCAAAACGGGTATTGTACCGCGCGGCACGTTTTCAGGCTGAGGCCTTTGCAAAACCCCAGATTTGAGCACAGTTCAATGCAACAGCATCGCAGAACGCGCAGAGAATATTGAAATATTTTCAAGCGTTCGAGAAGCGCGTTGCGAAGAAATGTGCCAAAGATGGGGATTTTGCAAAGGCCTCAGGCTGCCTGAAATGCTGAAAAAACAGTATGATTCGTCTGTTTTCTGTTTGGAGGACCCATCCATGACCGCAGCCACCATCACCATCCAAGACCAAAACCTCGGCGGCAAAGTGCTGCACGAGCTGTTTTTGAAGTTCCAAACCAACCGCATCAGCGCGGCGGAGCTGATTGCCGAACGCGTGCGGCAGGAGGTCGCCGCCTACAACGGTCGCGCCGCCGATGCCCTGCTGCGCCACAGCCTCGTGATTCCCACCGAGCGCGGCGACATCGTGATTCGGGAAGCGCACGGAAAAAAGGGCGCGCGCCCGCAGCCTGTGGACGCGGAAAAGCAAATCGCCGTCGCCCTGAACGCTTTTGAGCAGAACGCGTTTTTCATCCTTGCCGACAACCGCCAACTGGAAACGCTGGACGACACGGTGTACCTGCACGACGGGCTGGTTGTCAATTTCATCAAACTCACGCCGCTGGTGGGCGGATAGGCAGCCTGAAAACCGCAGCCAATACCCAAAAGGTATTTGTAGGGTGGGCACTCGCCGCCCCCGCGTTCCACATGCCAAGGCAGCCTGAAACCGCGTGGGCAACAAGTGCCCACCCTACGCAAAATTCTGCTTTGAAAAGCCACCCAACCCGTGGAAATTGCCCGTTCCTCCAATCCCCAGGGAGTCCCCATGCCCCAATCTTACCGACCCGACCCCGCCATCAGCGCAGAACGGCGCGAACAAATCAACCGCATTTTTGACACCTGCCGGGCCGAATGGCACAGGCAGAAAGCATCCTCCAACGAACGCGCGGACACCAAGAAAATCCCGGCCTATGCCGCCGAAATAGAAAACGCCGCATCTGATTTCCGCGTGGACGTGCTGGTCATGGCGGTGGAAAAAATACGCGGTGCGGACAATCCCGAATGGCTGGCGGACGAAACGGACAACTATCCCAAGATTTACCGTTCCGTTCAGGCTGCCGTGGCCGCCACCCTTGCCCGCAAAAACCTGCCGATGGCCGAAGCGCAGGCCGTGCGTATTTTGGATGCGATGTTTGCCGACAACGGCCTGCTCACCGAAGCGGCGTTTCTGTTTTACCCCGTTGCCGCCGTGCTGCGCCAAATCCAAAAACAGCACGGCAACGCCGTCTCCGCCGCACTTTCAGGCAGCCTGAAAACCGCCGCAGAACGCTACCGCGCCTTTGCCGAAGCCACCCGATACAGCCTGAACAGCGCGGACAAGAAAACGCTGGCCGACGTTGTCCGCCTTTGCGGCGAAATGACCCAATCCCCGACACATAAGGAAATCCCCATGACCCAAAACCAAACCATCCAACCCACCGCCGCCCAACGCACCGAGTTCAAGCAACTTCTTTCCGCATTAAGCAGGGAATGGCGGGCGCAGCCAAACAACCACTATATCCATGAAAACATGAGCTTTAAGGGCTGCCCCAGCTATGCCGCCGTGGAAACGGCATCGCCCGAATACCGTCTTGCCCTGCTGGCGTATCTGTTGGAACGCGTGCGCGGCGGTGCGGAAAATGTTGCCGTGGCACTTGCACGCGCCGTTGCCCGCAAAGCCCTGCCGATACCAAATATCTGGACGAAGCCGCCGCACAGCGGGGCGTGTCCCGCAACGAAATTGAAGACATGGCGGTGGACGATTTCGGCTTGCAGGAAGGCTGCCGCGACTACGACTTCGGCGGCTACACCTGCCGTCTAGCGGTAACGGGCGTAGGAAAATCCGAACTGCGCTGGTTCAAACCCGACGGCTCGCCGCAGAAAACCGTACCCGCCTTCGTGAAAACCGACCATGCCGACAAACTGAAAAAACTCAAAGCCGCACAAAAAAACCTCAACACCACGCTCACCGCCCAACGCGACCGCTTGGACCAAATGATGCGCTCCGAACACCGCGTTCCGCTGGAACACGCCGAACAGTATTACTGGCAGCACGGGCTGATGTCCTGCCTCACGCGCCCGTTAATATGGCAGTTTTTCCGCGACGAAAACGACACGCAGGGCAAATCCGCGCTGTGGCTGGACGGAACATGGGTGGACGAAACAGGCGCGCAAACCGATGTTTCAGGCAGCCTGAAAGTCGGCCTGTGGCATCCCGCGCTTGCCACACAGCAAAGCATCGCCCAGTGGCGCAAACTGCTGTTGGACAAAGAAATCCGCCAGCCGCTGAAACAGGCATACCGTGAAATCTATCTGCTCACCGAAGCCGAAATCAACACCAAAACATACAGCAACCGCTTTGCCGCCCACATCCTGAAACAACACCAATACATGACGCTTGCCAAAGGGCGCGGCTGGAAAGGCTCGCTGGCCGGCGCGTGGGACGGCGGCGACGACGCAACCGTATCGTTGGATTTGCCCGAATACAACCTGCGCGCCGAATTTTGGACAAACGCGGTGGACAGCGAAGAAGCATGGACGGAAAGCGGCATCTGGCAGTATGTCAGCACCGACCAAGTGCGCTTTCACCGGTTGGACGACGGTTACAATGCCGCCGCGCTGGACTTAATTGATATTCCGCCGCGCGTGTTTTCCGAAGTGCTGCGCGATGTCGATTTGTTTGTCGGCGTGGCAAGCGTGGGCAACGACCCGACTTGGGAAGACAACGGTGGAGAGACGCGTTTTTACAGCTACTGGCAGAGCTATTCCTTCGGCGATTTGGGCGAAGTCGCCAAAACCCGCAAAGCCGTATTGGAAACCCTGCTGCCGCGCCTGAAAATCGCCAAGGTTGCCCACATAGACGGCAACTTCCTCGTCGTACAGGGCAAACTGCGCACCTACAAAATCCACATCGGCAGCAGCAACATCCTGATGCTGCCGGACGACCAATACCTCTGCATCGTGCCCGACAGCCGCAAAAAAGACGCATCCGACAAGCTGTTTATCCCGTTTGAGGGCGACAACACACTCTCGGTCGTCCTCTCCAAAGCCATGCTGCTGGCGGAAGACGACAAGATTACCGACGGCACGATTACCTCGCAGATTAAACGGGGGATGGGGGCAGCCTGAAAACGCAAATGCCGCCATCCGCACGGTTTGCCGTTTCAGGCTGCCTTGGGACACGGAACGCGTGGGCAGCAAGTGCCCACCCTACGGCTGAACAACACGCGGATTGATTGCCACCCCAATTCCCCAGCGCATGCCGCCGTTTGGTAGGGTGGGCATTTATGCCCACGCGTTTCACCATTTGCGGTTTCAGGCTGCCTTTGAACACGGAACGCGCGGGCAGCAAACACCCACCCCGCATCGTGTATCTCAATATTCTTATGTACGGAAACCCCGCAATATGAATTCCTCAACCCTCCTTGCCGCAACCCTTCTCTCCGCCGCCACCCTTGCCGCGCCCAAACATTCAGGCAGCCTGAAACCACCGTCCGCCGAAAAAATCGTCTATTTTGAGCAAAACGGCAAATTCGGCGCAAAAACCGCAGGCGGCAGAATCATCGTCCCTGCCCGATACGACAGCGGCCTTATCCGCGAACACGGCGAAACCGCGCAGGGCGAATTGCTGTTTATGGACATGGGCCGCGCCGTTCGGGGCAAAGCCGCCTATTCACCGTTTTTCTTATATTCCCGGCAAGGCAGGCTGCTGTATCGGCCGATGATGTACGACCTGGCCGCGGACGATTTTTCCGAAGGCAAACGCCGTTATGTCGCCGAAGACGGCAAAGTCGGTTTTGCCGACCGCGCGGGCAGCCTGATTATCCCCGCAGCCCACGATTGGGCGGGGCAGTTTGAATACGGATACGCCGCATTTTGTGATGGCTGCCGCGAAGTGCGCGTGGACGAAGAGCACACCGCCGTGCGGGGCGGCACTTGGGGCGTGATGGACGCACGCGGCAATCCCGTCCCGCCCGGCCCCGTCCGCCGCGCCGAAAGCGACATCGAACAGAACGGCCAATTTTATCCGCACCCGTTTGCCTACACCGCCGCCGAGCGCGGCATCCTGCAACGCATCAGCCGCTATAAAAACCTGATTGTCGGCTTGGAACTGGTTTTCCATTCGCCGCGCAAAACCGCCGAAGAACGCGCTGCCTACCGCTTTGAAATCGTGTCCCGTCCCGTGCAGGGTTTCCCGTATTACGAGATTGCCCTGTTCGACGGCTCGGGACGAACCGTGTCCAACAAACACTTTCTCGCCGGCGCGGACGGCAAACGGCTCTATGCCCTGACGTTTTGGGAAGACGCGCCGCAGCCGCTGGAAACCCACCTGCGCCGCGAAATCCGCACCATACTTGCCGAACAGCCCGAACGGCAGAGAAACGGCTTCTGGCAAGACAATCCGTTTGATTTGAAAGACTATCCCGAAGCAGAATCCCTGCTGGGGCAAAGGAAATAGCGTTTTCAGGCAGCCTGAAAACGGCCGCCCTACCGATAAGGAGTCCCCATGTCCAACCATTATTACGTCTGTTTTGAATGCCGCACCGCCCTGCGCCGTCCGCACGTATACGGCAGGAAGAAACCTCCCGCGCCGGACTGCCCCGAATGCGGTCAATGCTGCACCTTCGTTACCTACAAACTCGCCATTCCGCCCAAACGGCACAAATACGCATGGCGGCAGTTGCAGGTGGTTATGCAGCAATACCAGCAAGAGCGGCGCGCCTTTTTCGGCAGCTGCCCACATGAACGGATGGCCGCCTTGGAACGCCAATTGTGCGCGTGGAACGCCAGATTCAACCGCGCCCAAACCGAAGAACAGCGCACCGCCTTCCGCCGCGAAACCGCCCGCTGCCTGCAAGCCGTTGCCGATATTCAGAAAGAGATAAACCGGTTTCACGGGTTTACGGAGCGGTGAATGCCAACGGCGGCACCACGGGCACGCACACCGGTTGGCTGGAATGACGGATTTTGAACCGGTATGCCCGTTCGGTTTGCCGTTTCAGGCTGCCTTGGGACACGGAACGCGTGGGCAGCAAGTGCCCACCCTACGGCTGAACACAACACACGGATTGATTGCCAACCCAATTCCCCAGTGCGTGCCGCCGTTTGGTAGGGTGGGCATTTATGCCCACGCGTTTCACCGTTTGCCGTTTCAGGCTGCCTTTTGTCGGGTGGTGTTGGGGGCGGGGCTGGTTTTATAGTGGATTAAAATTGCAATGATACGGCGTTGGCTCGCCTTGACGTACTACCTGTACGCCTTGCGGCTCGCCGCCTTGTCTCATTTTTATTTTAATCCACTATACTGTCCGCGCATTCCGCGTTCCGAAGGCAGCCTGAAACCGCAAAAAAACGGCCTGTACTTTGAAATAATCAAAGCACAGGCCTTTCTTTCGTCCGTTTTCAGGCTGCCCCGCATTCCGCCAGCACCGCTTCCGCCGCCAGCTTGTCGGTGTCCTGTTTCAGCATTTCGTGCAGCTTGGCAAAATCGCGTTCCAGCTCGGCCGTTTTTTCAGGCTGCCTGTACCAGTCCAGCAGCGCGGCGGCGAGTTTTTCCGGCACGGCCTCGCCCTGCAACAGCTCCGGCACGGCAGGCTTGTCCAGCAGGATGTTGGGCAGCCCCACATACGGCACGCGGATTTTGCGTTTCACCAGAAAATAGGTGAGCGGCGAAATCTTGTAGCTGATGACCATAGGGCGCTTGCACAGCGCCACTTCCAGCGTGGCCGTGCCGCTGGTAACCAGCACGGCGTCGGCGGCGGTGCAGGCCAGTTCGGTGCGCGCGGCTTGCAGGCGGACGGGCAGTTTTTCAAATTCCGGCTGCGACAGATAATGCTGCAAACGCTCCCGTGCGGCGGCGGTGGGATAGGGTGAGACGAACTGCGCGTTTGGCAGTTCCTGCAACACGCGTTGCGCGGTGCGGAAAAAAATCGGAGCCATGTAGTCGATTTCGCTGATGCGGCTGCCCGCCAGTATTGCGAAAACAGGTGTGTCCGCCCCGAGTTTCAGGCGTTCGCGCGCGGCGGCGCGGTCGGCGGCCATCGGCAGGGTTTGCGCGAGCGGGTGTCCCACAAACAGGGCTTTGCCGCCGGCAGCCTGATACAGCGGCGGTTCCATGGGAAACAGGCACAGCACTTGGTTTGCCTGCCGCACGATTTTGTTTACGCGCTCGCGCTTCCAAGCCCACACCGAGGGAGAGACGTAATGCACGGTAGGGATGCCTGCCGCTTTGAGCGCCTCTTCCACGCCGAGATTGAAATCGGGCGCATCAATGCCGACAAACACATCGGGGCGGATTTGTTTCAGTTGCGCAATCAGTTGGCGGCGGATTTTCAGGATTTCAGGCAGCCTTTTTAAGACTTCGGTGTAGCCGCGCACGGCAAGGCGTTCTTGGTCGAACAGGCTTTGGCAGCCTGCGGCGGTCATGCGCGCGCCGCCGATGCCGATGAATTTCGTGTCAGAGCGGCGGGCTTTTATCGCTTCAATCAGATGCGCGCCGAGCAGGTCGCCGGAGGCTTCGCCCGCACACAGGGCAATGGTCAGGGGTTTGGACATGGGGGTTCCAAATCAGTCGGAATCGGATTGGCGTGCATTTTAAATGATTTTGGCAGGGATTTCGGGTTTCAGGCAGCCTGAAAACGGGCAGCAGGGCGGCATCTGCGTAAACATTATTTACATACATATCGCTCTGAATTTAATTCAGTTTGCAGGGTGGCGCTCGTTGCTTACGCGTTCTATGCCTCCCTCAAAGGCAGCCTGAAACGTGTGGGCATAAATGCCATCCCACGGGAAACGGCGTTTTTTATGTATGTTGGTATGCAGAACACGCAGAGAAGCGCGGCGCAAAAAAAATGAGCCTGAAACGAGGCGTTTGAAAAGGTTTCAGCCTGAAACCGCCGCGCAGCAAAAAAGGCGGGGATGTCCCGCCCGTGTTTCCGCTTTCAGGCTGCCTTGTCCGTGCCTTCCACATTTGAAGGCAGCCTGAAACCGCCGTTCAGCCCGTAAGCTGTTTGCTGATGAGTTTTTTCAGCGGCGGCAAATTGTTGCTCACGCGTAAAACCGCACCGCGCAGCAGTTTCACCGGCGCGGATTCGGTGGTGAAGAAAGTAACCATCGCATTCGTGCCGTGATAGAGCGGGCGCGTGTGCATCTGGTGTTTCAGGTTGTACATTTCCAACACGTCTTTTGACGCGAAATCCCTGCCCTTGGCCGTCGCCCGCAGAATCTGTGCGGCCAAAATTTCCGTGCTTTCCAAGCCCAAGTTGTAGCCGTGTGCGGTTACCGGGTGCATGCCCACCGCCGCATCGCCAATCAGTGCGCAGCGCGTGCCGTAGAACGTGGAAGCATGCACGCCGACCAGCGGATAAGTATGCACCGTGCCCGCAATTTCCATTTCGCCCAAACGGGCGTTCAGCATTTTCTGCGCCTCACGCGTTAAATCTTCCGGCGACAAATCCAAAAGTTCGTGCGCCTTAGTGTTGCTGATGGTGATGACGCAGTTGGTCAGGTGTTCTTCCAAAGGCAGCAGCGCGAGCGTTCGTCCGTAGAAAAAACACTCGCTGGCAGTGTGTTCGTTGGAAAGCGTGTGTTTGGTACGGAACACGATAACCGTGCGTCCGAAATCGTGCATGTCCGCCGAAATGCCGAGCTGGCGGCGCGTCTGCGAAAAACGGCTGTCGGCAGCCACCAACAGGCGCGCTGTAATCAAATCGCCGTTTTCTAGCTCCACCAGTGCGCGGTTTTCATCGGTCTCCACACTCTTCACGCCCACGCCGCAACGCAGCTCAACATTATCGCATTGCGCCACTTCCTCGTATGCCGCACGGCGGATATTGTGGTTGGAAATTAGGTTGCCCAAACGGTCGGTCGGCCCGCCGCGCGCCTTAACCGGTTCGGGAAAATACAGCGTGTAATCCGAAGTGCCGTTGAATACCTTGGCATCGCGCAGGCGGTAAATCTCGTTTTCAGGAATGCGCTGCCACATCCCCAGCCGCTGCATAATTTCGCGCGAAAGATGCGTCAAAGCGATTTCGCGCCCGTCATAAGGCGGGTTTTGCAGCGTTTCCAAAGGTGCTTTTTCCAACACGGTTACGCGCAGGCGGTTGTCTTTCAACTGCCGCGCGAAAGCCAGTCCGGCAGGTCCGCCGCCCACCACCACAATATCCGTATCCATCAGTCATTCCTTCATTGTTATAGGGTTAAACAATGGCTGCGATTGTAACCCGCCTTCACCTGAAAATCCAACGCATTCATTTTTAGGCAGCCTGAAAACGGGCCAGTCAAAAAAATACCAATTAAGTTGTTGAAACCACATGGCAGACTGTGGTATAGTGCACGGCTTGGCAGATGTGCCAAGTTTATTTTTTGCCCATACAAGATTGCTCAATCGCAAGCAGTCTTTTTATAAATTAAGGAAAAATCATGGCATTAGGTCTGGTTGGGCGCAAGGTGGGTATGACCCGCGTGTTTACGGAGCAGGGTGTATCAGTCCCCGTAACTGTGTTGGAAATCCCCGCAAACCGCGTTACCCAAATCAAAACCAAAGAGACCGACGGCTACACAGCCGTCCAAGTCGCTTTTGGCGAAAAGAAAGCAAACCATGTAAATAAAGCTGAGGCCGGTCATTTTGCGAAAGCCGGTGTAGAAGCTGGTCGTGGCTTGCATGAATTTGTTGTTTCCGAAGAAAAAGCCGCAGAGTTGAAGGCAGGTGATGTCGTGACCGTGTCCCTGTTTGAAGCAGGTCAGTTGGTCGACGTAACCGGCACCTCTAAGGGCAAAGGCTTCTCGGGTACAATCAAGCGCCATAATTTCGGTGCGCAGCGTACCTCACACGGTAACTCCCGTTCCCACCGCGTGCCGGGTTCTATTGGTATGGCACAAGATCCGGGTCGTGTATTTAAGGGTAAGCGCATGGCGGGTCAGTATGGCAACACCAAATCCACTGTGCAGCATTTGGAAATTGTACGTGTGGATGTGGAGCGTAATCTGCTGTTGGTTAAAGGTGCAGTTCCTGGTGCGGCAGATAGCAGCATTGTTGTTCGCCATAGCGTTAAGAAAGCAGGTGCGTGATGGAATTGAAATTAATTGATGCCAAGGGGCAGGTTTCAGGTAGCGTAACTGCTTCTGATGTCTTATTTGCCCGTGAATACAACGAAGGTTTGGTTCATCAGCTTGTTGTTGCGTTTTTAGCAAACGCCCGTTCAGGAAATCGTGCCCAGAAAACCCGTGCAGAAGTTAAACACTCTACCAAAAAACCTTGGAGACAAAAAGGTACTGGGCGTGCTAGATCCGGCATGACTTCGTCTCCATTGTGGAGAAAAGGTGGGCGCGCATTTCCGAATAAACCTGATGAAAACTTCACACAAAAAGTAAATCGGAAAATGTATCGTGCCGGTATGGCGACAATTTTGTCTCAATTGGTTCGTGATGAGCGTCTGTTTGTTGTGGAAGAATTGTCTGCTGCAACGCCTAAAACCAAAGAGTTTGCCAAACAAGTTAAAAATTTGGGTATGGATCAAGTGTTGTTTATCACCAAACAGTTGGATGAGAATGTATACCTGTCTTCTCGGAATTTGCCAAATGTGCTGGTGTTAGAAGCAACTCAAACCAATCCATATGATTTGTTACGCTTTAAAAAGATTATTCTGACTAAGGATGCGGTTGCGCAATTAGAGGAGCAATGGGTATGAATCAAGAGTATTTGATGAAGGTCGTTTTGGCTCCAGTAGTGACTGAAAAAAGTAATTTAGTTGCAGAAAAACGCAATCAAATGGTTTTTAAAGTACTGAAAAACGCAACCAAAACAGAAATTAAGGCTGCTGTCGAATTGTTGTTTAATGTAAAAGTGGCTGCTGTAACCACAACAACTACCAAAGGCAAAACCAAACGTTTTGGTCGTTCGTTTGGCCGGCGTAGTGATGTTAAAAAAGCTTATGTCAGTCTGATTTCTGGTCAAGAACTAGATTTGGAAGCTGCAGCCGCAGCTGCAAATAAGGAGTAAGCAATGGCTATTGTAAAAATGAAGCCTACTTCCGCAGGGCGGCGCGGCATGGTTCGCGTAGTAACAGAGGGATTATATAAGGGAGGTGCATATGCTCCTTTGTTGGAAAAGCAGAAATCCACAGCAGGACGTAACAATAACGGACATATTACTACACGGCATAAAGGTGGTGGGCATAAACATCATTATCGTGTGATTGATTTCAAGCGTAATAAAGATGGCATCCCTGCGAGAGTTGAACGTATCGAGTACGATCCAAACCGAACCGCACATATTGCATTGTTATGTTATGCAGACGGTGAGCGCCGTTATATTATTTCTCCACGTGGGGTTCAAGTTGGGACAATATTGGTATCTGGGTCAGAAGCTGCGATTAAGGCGGGTAATGCCCTGCCGATTCGTAACATTCCAGTTGGTACAACCATTCATTGTATTGAAATGAAGCCAGGTAAGGGTGCCCAGATTGCACGTTCTGCTGGTGTTTCTGCTATTCTTTTGGCAAAAGAAAGCATTTATGCTCAAGTGCGTTTGCGTTCTGGAGAAGTTCGTCGTATTCACGTTGATTGTCGCGCCACTGTCGGTGAGGTTGGTAACGAAGAGCAAAGTCTGAGAAAGATTGGTAAGGCTGGTGCAAATCGTTGGCGAGGTATTCGCCCCACTGTACGTGGTGTAGTAATGAATCCTGTGGATCACCCGCATGGGGGGGGTGAGGGTCGCACTGGTGAGGCTCGTGAACCTGTTAGCCCATGGGGTACTCCTGCTAAGGGTTACCGTACACGTAACAATAAACGGACAGACAATATGATTGTACGTCGTCGTTATTCTAACAAAGGTTAATTAATATGGCTCGCTCATTGAAAAAAGGTCCATATGTAGATCTTCATCTCTTGAAAAAAATAGATGCTGCTCGTGCTACAAACGATAAGCGGCCTATTAAAACATGGTCGCGTCGTTCAACAATTCTCCCTGATTTTATCGGTCTAACAATTGCTGTACATAATGGCCGCATACATGTTCCAGTTTTTATTAGTGATAATATGGTGGGTCATAAATTGGGTGAATTCTCATTGACCCGTACCTTTAAAGGTCATTTGGCTGATAAGAAAGCTAAGAAAAAGTAAGGTGAGGCATGAAGGTATCTGCACAACATAATAACGCACGAATTTCCGCACAAAAGGCACGCCTAGTTGCGGATACGATTCGAGGGAAGAGTATCGCTCAGGCTCTGAATATCTTGACATTTAGCCCTAAAAAAGGTGCTGAACTGATAAAGAAAGTTTTGGAGTCTGCCATCGCCAATGCAGAGCATAATAATAATGCTGACATTGATGAGCTGAAAGTTATAACAATTTTCGTAGATAAGGGCCCAAGCTTGAAACGCTTCCAAGCTCGTGCGAAAGGACGTGGAAATCGCATTGAGAAACAAACTTGCCACATTCACATAACTGTTGGGGATTGAGAGAACAGCAATGGGACAAAAAATTCATCCAGTTGGCTTTCGCTTAGCTGTAAATAAGGACTGGTCTTCAAGATGGTTTGCAAAAAGCACTGATTTTTCTGTGATCTTGAAACAAGATATTGATGTGCGCGAATATTTGCAAGAACGCTTAGCAAATGCTTCCGTTGGTCGAATCACGATCGAACGCCCAGCAAAATCAGCTAAGGTTACAATTTACTCTGCTCGACCAGGCGTGGTAATTGGTAAAAAGGGTGAAGACATCGATATTTTAAAGCGCGATTTGGAAAAATTAATGGGTGTCTCTGTTCATGTTAATATCGAAGAAATTCGTAAACCAGAATTAGATGCCCAGATTATTGCAGATGGTATTGCACAGCAATTGGAAAAACGCGTTCAGTTTCGAAGGGCAATGAAGCGTGCAATGCAAAATGCCATGCGCGCCGGTGCAAAAGGCATAAAGATTATGACATCTGGTCGTTTAAATGGCGCAGATATAGCACGCAGCGAATGGTATCGAGAAGGTAGAGTTCCATTGCATACATTGCGTGCTGCTGTGGACTATGCTACCAGTGAGGCGTTAACAACATATGGTATTATTGGCTTAAAAGTTTGGGTTTATAAAGGTGAGGGTGGTCAGAGAGATCAAATGAAGCCTGATCAAGATAAACGTCGTAGCAGAAAGGGTGTTAGAAATGCTCCAACCAACTAGACTAAAATATCGTAAACAGCATAAAGGTAGAAATACTGGTATTGCAACCCGAGGTAACGTTGTAAGTTTTGGGAATTTTGGGTTAAAAGCCATTGAACGTGGTAGATTGACTGCTCGTCAAATTGAAGCAGCTCGTCGTGCAATGACGAGACATATCAAACGTGGTGGACGTATTTGGATACGAATATTTCCTGATAAACCTATAACGGAAAAACCGATTCAGGTTCGTATGGGTGGGGGTAAAGGATCTGTAGAGTACTATGTTGCCGAAATTCAACCTGGTAAGATATTATATGAAATGGATGGGGTTGATGAGGTTTTGGCGAGAGAGGCTTTTGCTTTAGCTTCTGCAAAATTACCTATTCAAACTATGTTTACGAGAAGACAGGTTGGTAAATAATGAAAGCAATGGAATTACAAGGAAAATCTGTAGATGAACTTAAAGCAATTTTAGTTGATTTGCTTAAGCAGCAATTTGGTTTAAGAATGCAGCATGCTACAGGGCAATTAGGAAATAGCTGTGCAGTTAGACAAGTTCGTCGAAATATTGCTAGAGTAAAAACTATTCTTGCTATAAAAGGTAATTAATTATGGTATCTAATAAAGCAGCCCATTTATTGCGAGGACAAGTCGTTAGCAATAAAATGGATAAGACGGTTACAGTGCTAATTGAACGTAAGGTGAAGCATCCGTTATATGGTAAAATTATTCGGAAATCTACAAAGGTTCACGCTCATGATAGTGAAAATCAATGTAATATTTCTGATATTGTATTGGTTCAGGAGACGCGCCCTTTGTCCAAAACAAAAAATTGGATAGTGGTGGAAGTGGTTGAAAAACAGTAAACAGATGGTATTTCTTAAATTAAGGGTTATGATTCTACCCTAATTTAAAGCAAGCACTTGCTTGATTCTGTACATTCCTGTAGAATACCGTAAGATGTAGTCTCACCCAATCTAGCGGTGGCCAAAACTAATTCAATTTAATGAATTAAGTTGGTACTTTAAGTCAAGGTTAAAAAATGATTCAAATGCAAACGATTTTGGATGTTGCTGATAATTCTGGTGCGCGTAAGGTTATGTGCATTAAAGTTGTCGGTGGATCTAAGCGCCGATATGCAAACGTTGGTGATATTATAAAAGTTGCTGTTAAGGATGCAGCAGCGCGTGGACGCGTGAAAAAAGGCGATGTATATAACGCCGTAGTCGTACGCACTGCTAAGGGCATACGTCGATTAGATGGTGCATTAATTAAATTTGATAATAATGCAGCTGTTTTGTTGAATAGTAAACTAGAGCCTATGGGTACTAGGATATTTGGTCCAGTAACTAGGGAATTGCGTTCCGAGAGATTTATGAAAATTGTCTCGCTAGCTCCTGAAGTTTTGTGAATTTTGGAAGTATTGTGATGGATAAAATTATTAAGGGCGATACCGTTATCTCTATTTCTGGTAGAGATAAAGGCAAGGTTGGTTCCGTTGTAAAAAAAATAGGACAGAGAGTTGTTGTAAGTGGTATTAGTCTTGCTAAACGTCATGAGAAGCCGAACCAATCGAGGGGTATTGTGGGTGGAGTGATTATTAGAGAGACTGTGATCGATATTTCTAATGTTGCAATTTTTAATATACATACGCAAAAGATTGACAAGGTAAGTATTGTCTCAAAAAATGTTGGGAATAAGCTAAAGCGTATTAGGGTATATAAGAGTACTGGTGTTGAAATTTGATAATTTGGGGTGGCTGCTATGGCGCGTTTAAAAAAATACTATAATAGTAATATAGTTCCGGAGTTAATCAAGCAATTTGGTTACAAGTCAGTTATGGAAGTTCCTAGGATAGAGAAAATAACATTGAATATGGGTGTTGGGGAGGCTGTAGCAGATAAAAAGGTAATAGATCACGCTATTGAAGATTTGAGGAAAATATCTGGGCAAAAACCTGTGGTTACCGTTGCGCGTAAGTCTATAGCAGGATTTAAAATTCGTGATAATTATCCGGTTGGATGCAAAGTAACCTTACGTCGTGAAAAGATGTTTGAGTTTTTGGATCGGTTAATAACGATATCTCTACCTCGTGTTAGGGATTTTCGCGGTATTGATGTTAAGTCGTTTGATGGATGTGGGAACTATAATATGGGTATTAAAGAGCAGATTATATTTCCTGAGGTGGAGTATGATAAGATAGATTCAATTCGTGGTCTGAATATTACAATTACTACTACCGCAAAAACTGATGAAGAAGCTAGGTTTTTGTTATCACTTTTTAAATTCCCCTTTAAAGGATAAGTATGGCTAAGAAGGCTCTAATTAATAGAGAGAAAAAGCGAGTTATTTTGGCTAAAAAATATGCGGCAAAACGTGCTCAAATTCTTTCTATAATACATAATTCAAGTATTGGTGATGAGGAAAAATTCCAAGCTCGCTTAAAATTTCAATCTATTCCGCGTAATGCTATGCCAGTTAGGCAACGCAGGCGATGTGCAATTACGGGTAGACCTCGTGGTGTGTTTAGAAAATTTGGTTTAGGCCGCATCAAAATCCGAGAAATTGCTATGCGTGGTGATATTCCTGGTGTTATTAAGGCTTCTTGGTAGTGAGATTAAGAATATGAGTATGCACGATCCTATTTCTGATATGTTAACTCGAATTCGTAATGCGCAGCAATCTATGAAGGTTAGTGTGGATATGCCTTCTTCAAAATTAAAGTGTGCAATTGCGAAAGTTTTGAAAAATGAAGGGTATATAGAAGATTTTTCTCTGTCGCAAAGCATTAAACCTGTATTGACAATTAAATTGAAGTATTATGCTAACAGTCCAGTGATTGAGAAGATAAAGCGAGTTTCCCGCCCAGGATTGCGCGTCTATGTTGGTGTAAAGGATATTCCGTCCATAATGAATGGTTTAGGTATTGCTATACTTAGTACTTCCAGAGGTGTAATTACTGATCGCCAAGCTCGTGCAGAGAGTATTGGTGGTGAACTATTGTGTATTGTTGCTTGAGCGAGTAATTGAATATGTCTAGAGTAGCAAAAAATCCAATTATAATTCCAGTTGATGTAGAAGTTGGGATTGATGGTGGTTTATTAAGAGTTAGTGGCAAACAAGGTTCTTTATCTCTCTCAATAAGTAAATTAGTTAATGTCATAAAAGATAAAGAACAATTAGTTTTTGTTCCATCTAATAGCAGTAAGCAAGCTAATGCTATGTCAGGTACTATGCGTGCATTAGTTGCCAATATGATCAAGGGTATTTCTGATGGTTTCGAAAAGAGGCTGCAATTGGTAGGCGTTGGCTATCGGGCTCAGGCTCAAGGCAACATATTGAATTTATCATTAGGCTTTTCTCATCCGGTAAGTTATGAGATGCCTGATAGCGTTTTAGTGAAAACTCCGTCGCAAACAGAGATTATTCTCACCGGGCCTGATAAGCAGATAATTGGTCAAGTTGCTGCTGAGATTCGTGGGTTTCGGTCACCTGAACCTTACAAAGGTAAGGGTGTTAGATATGTTGATGAAATCGTTCTTATTAAAGAAACCAAGAAAAAGTAATTAGGTAGTCCAGTTATGAATAAACGATTAGCAAGATTGCGTCGTGCACGTAAAACGCGTGTTCGTATATTTAATTTGGGGCAAAATCGACTTTGCGTATTTCGGAGTAACAGCCATATTTATGCTCAGATAATAGACGCTAGTGGTGGTAAAGTATTGGTCTCTGCCTCTACTGTAGAAGCAGAAGTTAGAAAATCTATTAAGTCAGGAAGTAATATTTCTGCTGCAGCAGTAATTGGTAAAAGGATTGCTGAAAAAGCCAAAATGGTTGGCATTGAACGAATTTCATTTGATCGTTCAGGCTTCCAATATCATGGTCGAGTCAAGGCATTGGCTGATGCTGCAAGAGAAAATGGATTGAATTTTTAATTTATATCGATATGGGTTTAAAAATGTCAAAACATGAGATTGAAGAACATGGAGATGGATTGATTGAAAAAATGATTTCAGTCAATCGAGTAACTAAAGTTGTTAAGGGTGGACGGATCATGGCTTTTTCAGCTCTTACGATTGTTGGAGATGGGAATGGGCGAATTGGCATGGGAAAGGGAAAGTCAAAGGAAGTTCCTGTTGCTGTTCAGAAAGCGATGGATCAGGCTCGTAGGAATTTAGTTCAAATTCCACTTAGAAAGGGTACAATTCATCATGAAGTGATAGGCAGACATGGTGCGACACGTGTATTCATGCAGCCGGCTAAATTAGGTAGTGGTGTGAAAGCAGGTGGTCCCATGCGCCTTATATTTGATGCGTTGGGTGTTCATAATATTTCTGCTAAAGTCCATGGTTCAACTAATCCATACAACATTGTGCGTGCAACCCTTGATGCTTTATCTAAATTGCATACTCCGGCAGAAGTTGCTGCTAAACGAGGATTAACCATTGAGAAAATGTGGAGAGATGATGAATAGGCAGAATAGTGTTAGAGTTACTTTAATAAAGAGCTTGATTGGTGTTATTAGGGAGCATAAAGCCTGTGTATTCGGATTAGGATTGCATCGGCGTGGACATACTGTTTGTATTCCTAATACCCAAGAGAATATGGGTATGATTAAGAAGGTTTGTTATTTGCTGAGGGTTGAGTCTTAAAATGTTTTTGAATAAAATTCAATCTGTTGCTGGTTCGCGGCAGCAACCTCGCCGAGTTGGAAGAGGAATTGGTAGTACTTTAGGTAAGACAGGAGGACGTGGTCATAAGGGTCAAAAAAGTCGAACTGGTGGTTACCATAAAGTGGGATTTGAGGGGGGGCAAATGCCATTACAGCGTCGCCTACCTAAGCGCGGTTTTCGATCATTAGCTTCTTCGCGTAAAGAAGTTATTAGATTGGGGGATTTAAATAATCTGCAGGTCGCTGAATTGGATATATTAGTTTTGAAGGAGTTGGGTTTAGTTAGTCAAGATGCAAGAGAAGTGAAGGTAATTTTGTTTGGCTCTATAGAGAAACCAATTACCTTAAGAAATATCGCTGTTACACGTGGTGCTTACGCTGCTATTATAGAGGCAGGTGGTCATGTTGAATAATGGGATAATTGAAAGTGATAAAGAGGAAAGAGTCAGATACGAGTATAGGTATTAATTTAATTCTGAACCCTGAGTTCAGGAAGAGATTCTTTTTTTTACTCGGTGCGCTCATTATATTTAGAATTGGTGCTCATGTGCCAGTGCCAGGAGTAGATGCGTCTGCCCTTGCAGACTTATATCAAAGAAATGTCAATACTGGCATATTGAATATGTTTAATATGTTCTCAGGTGGTTCATTGGAGCGTTTTAGCGTATTTGCTATTGGCATTATGCCATATATTTCCGCATCAATTGTTATGCAACTGGCTGCTGAGATTGTTCCTTCTTTGAAAAGTCTAAAAAAAGATGGTGATTCGGGAAGGAAGGTTATTACTAGATATACGAGAGTAGGAACAGTGCTATTGGCGGGTATTCAAAGCATTGGAGCTGCATCTTTTGTTCTCAGCCAGGGTATTGTGGTTATTAGTAGATTTGAATTTTATGTCTCCACGATGGCTTGTCTTGTTGGTGGGACGATGTTTTTAATGTGGTTAGGTGAGCAAATAACTGAGCGAGGTATTGGTAATGGTATCTCATTGCTTATATCTGCAGGTATTATATCTGGAATTCCAGTTTCTTTGATTCAGTTAAATTCATTAGTCGTGAATAGGCCTTTATTTGCCATTTTCTTGGCTACTGGAATTCTCTCGTTAACTTACCTAATTGTGTTTTTTGAGAGTGGTTTGAGGAAAGTACCTATTCACTATGCGAAACGTTTTATTGGTAGTGGAGTCTTGGGTGTTAAAGGTAATTCACATTTGCCATTTAAATTAAATATGGCAGGTGTTATACCTCCTATATTTGCTTCTAGCATAATAATGTTGCCTACATTATTTCTAAGTTCATTTCCAAATCAAAACAATGCTATTTTAGGACGTTTGCTTTCTCTTGTTCAACATGGTCAGCCAGTATATTTGATACTATTTTCTATTGCGATAGTTTTCTTTTGTTATTTTTATACGGCATTGGCTTTTAATCCAAAGGAAATGGCAGATAATCTGAAGAAGGGGGGGGCTTTTATACCTGGTATTAGGCCTGGCACTCAAACCGCTTTGTATATTGAGGGTGTTATTTTACATTTAACTTTGTTTGGGGCTATTTATATAACTACCATTTGTTTGATTCCTGAATTGTTATCAGCAATTATGAATTTGCCATTTTATTTTGGTGGCACCTCTCTACTGATTTTAATTGTTGTTATTATGGATTTTAGAGTGCAAATAATGTCATATAAACTTACTCAACAATATGAATCATTAGTCAGCTCAAATCTGATTAATTAGGTTTGGATTACTTATGGCTAAAGAAGATACAATTCAAATGCAAGGTGAAATCTTAGAGACTTTACCGAATGCGACTTTTAAGGTTAGACTCGAGAATGATCATGAAGTTATCGGGCATATCTCTGGCAAAATGCGGATGCATTATATTAGAATATTACCTGGTGATAAAGTGACAGTAGAGATGACTCCATATGATTTATCTCGAGCTAGAATTATATTTAGAACCCGTTAAGTACAGTAATTTATTAAGGAAAATATTATGCGTGTACAGCCTTCAGTGAAACCAATTTGTCGAAAATGTAAGGTTATTCGTCGTAATCGTGTGGTTCGTGTTATTTGTAGCGATGCCCGCCATAAACAGCGGCAAGGGTGAGTTTAGGGAAGCTGAACGATGATATCGCTTTTAAATTTTATTAATTAGGAAAAATAAATATGGCTCGTATTGCTGGGGTAAATATCCCAAATAATGCTCATGTCGTAATTGGGCTTCAAGCTATTTATGGTATCGGTTTGACTCGTGCTAGGCAGATTTGTGAAGCTGCTAATGTTTCTGGTAGTGTTAAAGTTAAAGATCTTGATGAGTCACAATTAGAATCTTTGCGTGAGCAAGTTGCCAAATATGAAATTGAAGGTGATTTACGACGTATAGTGACTATGAATATTAAACGTCTAATTGATATGGGTTGCTATCGAGGTTTTAGGCATCGTCGTGGGTTGCCTTGTAGAGGTCAGCGAACGAGAACAAATGCACGCACTCGAAAAGGTCCGCGCAAGGCAATTGCAGGTAAGAAATAAAGTTTGAGGATTTATAATGGCTAAAGCAAACGCAACTTCGCGTATACGTAAAAAAATACGGAAAACCGTGAATGAAGGTGTTGTGCATGTGCATGCATCTTTTAATAATACTATTATTACGATTACTGATCGTCAAGGTAACGCACTTTCTTGGGCTACTTCAGGAGGTGCGGGTTTTAAGGGGTCTCGTAAAAGTACACCATTTGCAGCTCAGGTGGCGGCAGAAAGTGCTGGTAAGGTTGCCCAAGAATATGGCGTTAAAAACTTAGAAGTTCGCATTAAGGGACCAGGGCCAGGTCGTGAGTCTTCTGTTCGTGCACTTAATACTTTAGGGTTTAAGATTACAAGCATTACCGATGTTACTCCGCTACCACATAACGGTTGTCGTCCTCCCAAAAGGCGTCGCGTTTAAAGATAAAGGAATAATCAAATATGGCACGTTATACAGGTCCTAAATGTAAATTAGCTCGTCGCGAAGGAACAGATCTGTTCTTAAAGAGTGCGCGACGTTCTTTGGATTCAAAGTGTAAAATGGAATCAGCACCTGGTCAACATGGAGCTAAAAAACCGCGTTTATCTGGTTATGGATTGCAACTAAGAGAGAAGCAGAAAATCCGTCGTATTTATGGTGTGTTGGAACGTCAATTTAGGCGATATTTTGCAGAAGCAGATCGAAAAAAAGGTTCTACGGGTGAATTACTGCTTCAGCTTCTTGAATCCCGACTGGATAATGTCGTTTATCGTATGGGTTTTGCTTCCACTCGTGCAGAAGCCCGTCAGTTGGTGGCACATAAAGCATTAATGGTGAATGGTCAAGTTGTAAATATACCATCATTTCGGGTTAAAGCTGGTGATGTCGTTACCATACGTGAAAAGGCCAAGAAACAGGTTCGTATTCAAGAAGCATTAGCTTTAGCAGCGCAAATTGGCTTGCCAAATTGGGTTGCTGTTGATACTAGCAAGTTAGAGGGTACTTTTAAGAATGTACCGGAGCGTGCTGAGTTGTATGGTGATATTAATGAACAGCTAGTGGTAGAGTTTTATTCTAAATAATTTGCTAGCATAATAAGGACAGTTAAATGCAAAATAGCACTTCAGAGCTTTTGAAGCCTCGCCAAATTGATGTGGAAACTTTGTCATCGACTCGTGCCAAAGTTTCTATGCAGCCATTTGAGCGTGGTTTCGGGTACACACTGGGTAATGCTTTGCGCCGAATCTTACTGTCATCTATGAGTGGCTTTGCACCAACAGAGGTTTCTATTTCAGGTGTTTTGCATGAGTATTCAACAATTGATGGTGTTCAAGAGGATGTCGTCGATATTCTCTTAAATATTAAGAGTGTTGTATTTAAAGTGCAAGGTATCCACCAAGAAGTGACCATTTCTTTAAAAAAATCGGGTTATGGTGTTGTAACTGCAGCTGATTTTGACCTTCCACATAATGTGGAAATTATTAATCCAGAGCAAGTAATTTGTCATTTGGATGGGAATGGTAATATTGAGATGGAGGTCAGAGTTGAACAGGGGCGCGGTTATCAGTCTGTTTCCGGTCGTCGTTTAATAAAAGATCAAAATAAAATAGGCGCAATCCAGCTTGATGCAAGTTTCTCACCTATTAGTCGTGTTAGTTTTGATGTTGAGGCGGCTCGTGTAGAACAACGAACAGACTTGGATAGTTTGGTTTTGGATGTCGAAACAAACGGTTCTATTGATCCGGAAGAAGCTGTGCGTGCTGCTGCGCGGATTTTAATTGATCAAATGTCTATATTCGCTAATTTGGAAGGTACTCCTGCCGAGGTGGAAGAAGAAAAGACACCACCGATTGATCCTGTTTTATTAAGACCTGTAGATGATTTAGAGTTAACCGTCCGTTCGGCGAACTGCTTAAAAGCTGAAGATATTTATTATATCGGTGATCTAATTCAGCGAACAGAAACTGAATTGTTGAAAACACCAAATTTGGGGCGCAAATCTTTGAATGAGATTAAAGAGGTTTTGGCTTCTAAGGGCTTGACACTTGGCTCTAAGCTGGAATCTTGGCCGCCTGTTGGTTTGGAAAAGCTCTAAGCTTTTTTGATTAAAGGATAATGATATGCGCCATCGCAATGGTAACCGTAAATTAAACCGTACCAGTAGTCATCGTGCTGCTATGTTACGAAATATGGCAAATTCTTTGCTTACTCATGAAACTATCGTTACAACCGTGCCGAAAGCTAAGGAATTGCGTCGTGTGGTTGAGCCTTTGATTACCTTGGGTAAAAAACCTTCATTGGCAAACCGCCGTTTGGCATTTGACCGTACTCGTGACCGTAAGGTGGTCGTTAAACTGTTTGATGATTTGGGTGTGCGCTTTGCTTCCCGTAATGGCGGTTATATCCGTATTTTGAAATACGGTTTTCGTGACGGTGATAATGCGCCCTTGGCTTTGGTTGAATTGGTAGATAAAGCAGCCACTGAGTAGGACTAGGTAGATAAAGAACCGGACTGTTTTTTGAGCAGTTCGGTTTTTTATTGTTATGTATGCATAGGTGCCGATATGGTTAATCTTTATCAGATTTTAAATCTGTCTTATTCGGCATCGGAAGGAGAGATTCGGTCTGCTTTGTTGGGTAAGAAAGAGTTTTTGGATAGAGAAACGATTGATGCTGTCAATAAATGGCTGTTGGTGGAAACGGTACGTCCCCGTTATGATGCTGCCTTGAGAAGGAGATTTCCAGAGTTTTTCAGGCTGCCTGAAATTAGAACGCCACAGCCGCCCGAATTATGGAATCCTCAGACGGCTGCTATGCTGTCGCTTGTGTTGTCGCCGGCGTTTGGGGCTTGGATACACGCTGAAAACTGGCGGATTTTGGGCAATGAAAAGCGGGCACAACAGAATATCTGCATGCTGTGGGCAACTGCGGTTTGCGTAGTAACAAACGTATTGTTGGTATTGTTTGGGTACATCTATTTGCCTTTCTGGTTGGTATTGTGGGCGGTTTGGTTTGTGTGGCTGGGGTGGCGGCAGATTGTTTTTGTACGAACGGCGGTTGGCGGTTATTTGCCGAAAGGCTGGATGCAGCCGGTGGCTTGGGTGTTTGTTATGTTCGCGGGGATTGTTTTGATTTTGTGTATTGGTTTTATTCTAGGTGGGCTAATACCTGTTGGGCCAGCCTGAAAACGGGAAACGGTGCGCCAATCCGCACCGTTTGTTTTTCAGGCTGCCTTAATTAATCTTGCACGCGCAGTAGTTCTACTTCAAAAATCAATGTGGCATTGGGGGGAATAACGCCGCCTGCGCCGTGTGTACCGTAACCCATTTCGGGCGGGATGGTCAGTTTGCGTTTGCCACCTTCTTTCATACCGTCAAAACCTTTGTCCCAGCCTTCGATGACTTGGCCTGCGCCGAGTATTAATGTGAATGGCTGTCCTCTGTCTAGGCTGGAATCAAATTTTGTGCCGTCTTCCAGTCTGCCGGTGTAATGCACGGTAATCCGTTTGCCCTTTTGGGCTTCTTTACCAGTGCCTTCGTGCAAATCTTCTATAATCAGGCTCATATATTTTCCTTCTGTTTGTTTGCGAAGGTTGCAAGCGTATCATAAAAAGCCTTTTCAGGCTGCCTCTGTTCCAATACAATCAGTTTTCTTCGGTAACTGGATGTTTATTATGTTGAAATTTTTTAGGCAGCCTGAAAAGCCATACTGTCTGGCAAAGGAGGATTTATGAAGCAGGTGATGAATTGGGGGCAACTAATGTCGCCTGTGCGTTTCAAGGTGAGTGAGGGCGGTGAAATCCTGTCTGTTGCACCAAAAACTGAAACGCCATACCGTACGCCTTATCATACTGATTATGATCGTGTGGTGTTTTCCAATGCATTCCGCCGTTTGGGGCGCAAAACCCAAGTTCACCCGCTTGCTAAGAACGACCATACGCACAACCGCTTGACGCATAGTGTGGAGGTGGCCAGCGTGGGGCGAAGTTTAGGCAATATGGCGGGTGAGATGTTGCGCGCGCAATCTCTGCTGCCTGAAAAAATTTCGCCTAATGATTTGGCGGTTGTGGTGCAGACTGCCTGTTTGGCACACGATATTGGTAATCCACCTTTCGGACACACAGGCGAAGAGGCTCTACGCGATTGGTTCAGGCAGCCTGAAAACACCCGTTATCTGGAAATGCTTGAGTCTGCCGAACGCCGCGACATCGAAACCTATGAAGGCAACGCCCACAGTCTGCGGCAAACCGCCGGTATAGAGATGTATGGAAGTCGGGGCGGAATGCGCCTGACTGCCGCTGCATATGGCGCGCTACTCAAATATCCGTGGACAAGCAGCAGTCCGCAAGGCATACGTAAATTCAATATCTACCAGACCGAGCTGCCGCTGATGCGCCGTATTGCCGAAGAATTGGGGCTGCCTGAAATCGCAGAGAACCATTGGGCGCGTCATCCGCTTTCCTATCTGATGGAAGCGGCGGACGATATTTGTTACGCGCTGATGGATTTGGAAGACGCCGTCGGATTGGAACTGCTCCGTCATGAAGAAATTGCCGAAATTCTTGCCCCGCTTGTTTCTGCCGATGATGTGCAGCGTGCGGCCAGTCCGCGCGAGCGTACTGCCATGATGCGCGGTATTGCCATCGGCAAAGCGATAGACGGCATTGCACAAACTTTTGTGGCGTACCAGCAAGAACTGCTGAATGGCATCTTCCCCGCCAAAGATTTGATTTCGCACAGCTCAGAAGCCGTGGGAACGGCCTTGCAGCAAGCGAAAATGCTGGCGCGCGAACGCATATTCAGCCACCGCAGCAAAGTAGTACACGAACTGGCCTCCTTTTCCTGTATCGGGTTGCTGCTGGATGTGCTGATACCTGCTGCCCACGAATACATGGTTTCAGGCAGCCTGAAAAAACGGCATCGTCTCGCGCTCAACTTGTTGGACAACAATCCGATAACAAAAGAAGACAGTCTTTATCTCGCCTACATGAAAATACTGGATTTTGTCGGCGGCATGACCGATAACTATGCCGCGCAGACCGCGCAGGAATTGTCGGGCGTGAGTATGATGTAAGAATATTTCCATAAGAAACATCGGCGTGGGCAATAACTGAAAAATAGTGCTTTACACACAAGACGATTGCTCGTATCATTCCACTTTTCTTGATTTGCGCAAGTGCTATGCAAATCCCAGCACCCGTAGCTCAGTTGGATAGAGTATTTGGCTACGAACCAAAGGGTCGGGCGTTCGAATCGCTCCGGGTGCGCCAAGAAATTTTTTAAGACGCGCCCATCGTCTAGCGGTTAGGACATCGCCCTTTCACGGCGGTAACGGGGGTTCGATTCCCCCTGGGCGTGCCAAGTTTTGAAAAACCTGCTTCTTCGTGAAGCAGGTTTTCGTGTTTTCAGGCTGCCTTAAAGCCATTACAATCCCAATCTTTCATATTAGATTCAGACACATCTATGTATCTTCCCAACAAAAAACGCGCATGGCTGCCGTGGTTGGCAGGCTTTCTATTTGTCGGCGCAGTCGTGCTGGCGTTTCATCTGTTAGGCGGGATGCTTACTCCCTTTCTGATTGCAGCAGTGCTTGCCTATATTCTCAACCCGCTAGTTTCTAAGTTGGAAAAACACGGTATTGGGCGCGGACGCGCTGCCATGTGGGTGATGTTGGCCGCATTGTTTGTGCTTATTGCGTTGCTGCTGGTGATTGTGCCGATGCTGGCGGGGCAGTTGCAGAGCATCATCCGCAAGTTGCCTGCTTTGGCTGATTTCGTGCAGACGCGGCTTTTGCCTTGGTTCAATGCCCGATTCGGCGAATATCTTATGCTCAACAGCGACACCGCTGCCGCATGGCTTAGAAACAATACCCAAAGCATCCAACAGAGCCTGCAAAAGACCATGCCCATGCTGATGCAGCAGGGCGGTGCGCTGGCTTCGGGTTTAAGCAATATTGTGCTATTGCCGCTGTTGCTGTATTACTTTCTGCTGGATTGGCAACGCTGGGCATTGGGCATCGAACGCCTTGTGCCCAGACGTTATTTGTCTGTTTACCTGCGTATTTCAGGCAGCATCAATACGGTGCTGGGCGAATTTATGCGGGGACAGCTGGTGGTGATGCTTATTATGGGCTTGGTGTACGGTACGGGATTAATGCTGACGGGATTGGAATCGGGTTTTGCCATCGGCATGGTGGCGGGGCTGCTAGTGTTTATTCCCTATTTGGGGGCGTTTACCGGATTGCTGCTGGCAACGTTGGCGGCAGTGCTTCAATTTGGTTCGTGGCACAATCTTTTGATTGTGTGGGCAGTGTTTGGTGCGGGGCAGTTTTTGGAGAGCTTTTTCGTTACCCCGCAGATTGTGGGCGACCGCATCGGTTTGTCACCGTTTTGGGTAATCTTTTCGCTGATGGCGTTTGGCCAGTTACTTGGTTTTGTAGGGATGCTGGCTGCGTTGCCATTGGCGGCTGTGTGCCTTGTTCTGATTCGTGAAGGAACGCAGGCTTATTTGGGTAGTGCGTTTTATAAAAGAGAGAAATAGGCAGGGTGAAGAGCCGGTGTTTTATCGGTGAGATTCCAGTAGTAGTACCTGAAGCTAGTGCTAACCAATCACTCATTGGTATATCTAGAAATGCTTGAGCAACTGTCTTGTTTTTTCAAGATAATCCTTGGTAAATCCATACACAACTGAACCAATATTTAGTACGGAGGCCGCTTTTGTTAAACAAGAAAACGGTAATTATTCCGAATTTGGTGATTGTGAATTGGAATACATTATTTGGATTAGTTTTACCAAAATTAAGAGATGGTGGAGAAAATGCTGAATTTGCTTCCTTTGCAATTCGGCAGATTTTGCGTCTCTAGCTGTGCCAGTAAGTCCTGACGCAGCTGCTGTTGTAAGTACAGACTTTTGAACTGGATTACTAGCAGCATTAGTATTTATGGCATCGCCCACCATTCAATAATCTGATGCCGATATTTTAGCCATTCTTATAACTCCTTAACATGGAAATAAAAAAATAAATTGAAAAACAAAATGATACAATTATCATTGTATGAATTAACCATATCTCTATCCTCCTGTACCATAAAAAGTGAGTAATTGCATCTTGCTTTTTTGATATATCAAAATTAATTACTTTATCGTTGAGAATAACCTCCCCTCCAAGTAATATGCCATCTAATCTTGGACTATTAAAGTCTAAGAATTGAACATTAGTGGCCTGTATTTTGGTGCCAACTTGAAGTTTACAAATCTCATCATATTCAGGAGATTGGAAACTAATTCCATTACATTCTGCTTTTGCTTTTCTATCTTGAATATCTAAAACTAGATAATTTCCGTATTTTTCATGCTGAATCGTTACATTGGTTCTTTCCAAAATTTGGATATGTTTTATTTTTATAAAAGTAGGTTCATCCCATATGCTAAAGTTCCAAACATGAGAATACCCCCACAGCGATGAAAAAAACATAATTAATGAAATTAATAGATAATCTTTCATCTATCTGGCTCCAAGTGTAGTGTGGCAACCTATTGGTAACGTGGATGCCTTCACCCGCGCGTTTGTTAATACTCCTATAAGCAAATCGTTAATTCAAAATTCAAATGACCAATTTGAATAAAAATGGCTTCAGGCTACCTGAATGCAGGGTAACAACGAAATTAAGCAGCTATGACAAGCTCTGGACGTAAGCGGTTTTATCCATCACCGCATCAACCATTCCAAAGCGTTTGCCGACTGACCGTCAGAACCACATCAACAGAATTGAGAATTTTTGGAATCAGGCAAAACGCGTCTTACGCAAATACAACGGAATCGATCGCAAATCTTTCCCACTGTTTTTGAACGAATGTGAATTCCGATTTAACTTCGGCACACCGTCCCAGCAGCTTTAAATCCTGCGGGATTGGTGTGGAATTTAGGGCTAATCTACGGTTAGCCCCTATTTTTTCAGGCTGTCTGACTGCGTCTTTTACGTCCAACAAACGATATATGCCCCGCTACGGGGCTGCCTGAAAAAACCATCTGCTGGATAAAATGCAGCAGGTGTGTGAATGCTATGCCCACCATACCGGCCAGCACGCCGGCCAGCAGCAGCGCGGCGGGAAATTTGGGAGTAATTCGGGGAAATTCCATAAAGCAGAACCGGCAGAATGAAGAAAAAGAGACAAGGCGGGATTATAGGGCGATTTAGCGGGCAGGACGGAACTTTTCAGGCTGCCCCAGCCCGTCCGCCACTGCAAAATCCACGGTATGCGCTTCGCTGCAATCCGGGATTTCCAGCTTGGCAACCATGCGATGCAGCACGTCTTCCGGCACGGAATATTCGCGGTTGCGGTTCTGTACCAGCAGTTGCGTGTAGGGCACTTCCACATAGACCAGATGCACGCGCGCACCATAATCGGCAAACATAGGCAGCCATTTGCTGCGGATGTCGCGGGTAAGGTTGGTGGCGTTGAAGACAAATGACGTGCGGGCGCGCAGATATTCTTTTGCCTGCTCTTTACCCAAGCGCACGGCTTCGGCGGTGTGTTTTGGATCGGCAGGGTCGAGTTTGCGCTCGCGGCGGATGTCGTCCAGCGACAGCATGGGCAGATGGGCAAGGTGTCTCCGGATATAGCTGTCTTTGCCGCTGCCCGCAATGCCGCACATGGCGTATACGTCAAAGGTTCGGTCGTCAAACGGCCGGTAATCGGGCATTTCGCTGCGGCCGTTGAGGTAGAGATAGCGGCCGTAATCGCTGGCGAAATCGCGCGCTTTGCCCCAGCAGCTGTTTTCTTCGCACAGCTCGCGGAACAAGTCGATGCGCAGCAGGATATCTTGTTGGTCGCGGCAGATGCGGCCCAGCACGTCGGCTTTGGCAAGCATGGCGAGGTGGGCGGTATTGGCCTGCAAAGAAGCGGCGATGACGGCGCGTTCCGGATTCGGTTTGTCGATTGCCCACAGCGGCAGCCCGTGCAGGCGCACGAGTTTGGCTATCGCTTCGCGCACGGCAAACGGCGCGGCAAGTTCGGTATACAGCAGGGTGCGGGCGGTGTATTCGCCTTTTTTGGCATGGTTCGGCGACACAATCCGCTCTTTGCCGTCTTGGATTTCACGTTTAGTGGTGCTGCGTTTTTCTACGTCGTGCAGCATGGCGGCGGCAAACAGGAAATGCTGCTCCTGCTCGCCGAGTGCTTGGAATTCGGGCAGTTGCAGCAGGGCTTCGCACACCATTTTGGTATGGACGAACACATCGCCCTCGGCGTGCCATTCAGAATCCTGCGGTACGCTTTTCATGTCGGCAAACCAGCTGAAACGGTGTTCCAAGGCTTGCCAGTCGGGAAGTGTGTCGGGTGTGTAGTGTGGGAATATCCACATGATGGTCTTTCTTAGTTATTGGATGATTTGACTTCAGGCTGCCTGAAACTGCCAGCTTTGCCAATGGTATTTGTCGTAGTCGATAAGGCGGGCGGGTTTCCAAGTTTTCGTCCAATGCACATCGGTTTTGACGTGTTTGGCGCGAACAAGTTTAAAGAGGTTGTCAAACTCGTTGGCCTGTACTGGCAGGTTGCCGTTGTTGGTGGCGAAACCAGCGGCGTTGCGGATGACGAAGCCTTCGCTGCATGCTTCGCCTGTTTTCGGGTCGTAGCCGCCGAGTTTGCCTGCGGTTTGCACGCTGTCTGTCCATGTTGCACCTAAATTGGCGAGCAGCCATTGCTCCAAAGCGATGTCTTCGTCGGTGTATTTTTGGGTGAAGTCGGCAAGCGGATGCACGATGGGAAGTTCGGGAACTGTGGGAAAGTCGAACAGCTGGGCATAGAATTTAACTTCTTCCCACGACAGCCAATGTCCGCCGCGTCGGACGGCAAACAGGTAAAAATAGCTTTCCAACTGCGAATAGGCGATGGAGTGGATGCCGTACATGTTTTCGCCGAAAAGTTCGAGGTCACCCAAGTCGTTTTTGATGTGCTGCCAGCGTTGCAGCAGCGGTTTGTCCCACGGATGTTGGGTGGGGGCGGCATGGCTGCGGGCATAGAGGCCGTGGGCGGCGAAGCAGTTGTTCTGCCCGTCCAGTTTTTCGGTCAGTACCAATTGCGGCAGGGCGGCGAAATGCGCGAGGTAGCCGCGCGGCATAAAGCGGTCGTCTGAGGTTGTGCCCAAGCTGATGGGGGCGTGCAGGCTGCGGGCGTATTTCTGTAGGATTGGGGTCATGGCTGTTTGTCTTCCGTAACGGTTTTTCAGGCTGCCTGAAAACGGTTTGTGCCTTCGGACGGGTTATCCGCCGTGCAGCACCATATCCCCCGCCTTCTCCGTGCCCTCGGGCGCGTTTTCCAGCAGGAGGTGCAGCAGGTGGTCGATAACCAAATCGTTGGGCGTGCTGCAATAGGGGCGTCGGGCGAAGTATCGGCTGTGGTGGCGGTATTGCCGTTTGATGACGGCGGCGTCCTGCCGCAGCAGGCATTCGACAAAGGGGCGGAACAGCAGGGCTTTCACGGCGAGCGGCAGGCGGCTTTCGGGAAAATGCACGCGCACGCCCAGCCCCACCCTGCCTTTGTCCTGCGGGATAAAGAAAATGGAAATGCGGTATTCGCAGCGGCTTGGCGAAAGATAGTCGATGCGCGCCAGCCCGGGAAAGGTAAAGGCGGCATCGTTTACGGTGATGCCCCTGTCGAATAGTTTGCTGATAAGCCCGTTCTGCCGTTCGTGGAGGACATAACGGGTGGCGAAGCCGTCTGCGCGGCGGCTCTGGCTCACGGTCATGCCCTGCCGGCCCGCATTGCGCAGCAGGCCGCGGTGGATATAGGGCGTGTGGGTGGGGTCGAGAAAATTTTCTATGGCGTGGATAAAGTCCCCTTCCATCTCTTTGACGGCGTTCACGGTTTCAAAACCGGGCAGTGCCTCGAAATCGGCATAGGGTGCAAACGGCACATCAGGCGCAAGGCACACCCACACCCAGCCGCCGTGTTCGCGGCAGGGATAGGCGGGCACGGCTGCGGCGGCTTCGCAGGCACACATTCCGCCGGGCACGGCGCACACGCTGCCCGCCGCGTCGAACTGCCAGCCGTGGTAGCCGCATTGCAGCCTGCCCGACACGATTTTGCCCGCGCTCAGCGGCACATGGCGGTGCGGGCAGCAGTCGTCGAAACACACCGCCTGCCCGCCAAGGCGTGCCAGCACCAGCGGCTGCCCCAGCAGTTTGCGGGCAAGCGGTTTGTTTTTGAGTTTGGCGGAAGGCACCAGCGGATACCAGGCGCGTTTCATTTTGGCGATGTTCATGCGGTGTTCCCGTTGTTTTTTCAGGCAGCCTGAAATATATAAGTACATAAGGGCATGTGCGGGTTTCAGGCTGCCCCGTCTTTCACAGCCCGTATTTCAAAAGAATTTTTTTGTAGTACGCATGGCTGGTTTTGTGCAGCAGCGTCCAAACCGCGCGGCGTTCGGGCGGCAGGTGGCGGGTATAGACCGCCGTGTATTCGATGGCGGACGCGGCTCCGCGTATTTTTTTGAACCCGGGTGCGCCCGAACTGAAATTCAGCACCAGCCCCATTTCGCGCACGGTCTGCATCGCCTGCGCCATGCAGCGGCGGTACAGCCCCGCGCCCTGCGGCACGGCATCGTCGTAGCCCACGATGGGGACGGTGGCGGTGTTGCTGTCCGCCACGATGCCGCATACGCCGGTTCCTTTGCCCGTTTCCGCATCGCGCAGCAAAAACAGGGTCAGGATGCCGCGTGCGGCGGCTTCGCGCAGGAAGCGGGCGGTGAACTGCACGTTCTGTTCGGAATATTTGTGCAGATACAGCCGGTTGTAGCAGTATAGGGCTGCCTGAAAATCGGCTTCGGGGCTGTCCGCGCCCAAGCGTTCGAACACATAACGCCCGTCGTGCAGCAGTTTGCGGTCGCGCCAGGTGTTGGCTTTGGCGGAGGCATGCGGCCAGTCGTCGATGATATAGACTTGGCGCGACACCACCGTCTGCCAGCCGAGCCGATCCAAACGGGCAATCCAATCCGCGTGCTGGCGCGCGTTGAGCGAGCGGACGGACAGGGCGTGGTGCGGCCATTTCTGCACGGCGGCATCGGTCAAATCCGCCATAGGGGCTGCCTGAAAACGGTGCGAAAAACTGTTGGTGGAAAGGCAGTAGTTGTTGAGCGCGGCCATGCGCTCGATGCGTGCGGCCCGCAATATGCCGTCCAAGCCCGCCAGCAGCCCCGCCGCCGCCATGCGCCGCAGAAACGGCAGCTTCACCAGCTCGTCGCGGGCATAACCGGCAATGGCGGCATGCGGCGAAACGGTGTAGCAGTTGGGCGTGATGCGGCCGACGACGGTGCAGGGGATTTTCAGGCTGCCTGTGTCCAGCTCTTCGGCGCGGGCGCGGATATTGGCAAACAGCCCGTGCAGCGGCACGTCGCGAAACAGCGCGGCAAAGGTGCGGGACAAATCAGTTTCCATCGCCGTCGAATTCGATATCGAAAGTGCTTGCGCTGGTAAGCGGCTTGCGGTATTTCACGCTGCGCCACAGCATTTCGCCGAAGGCCAGCCACTGCGCACGCGCGGGCAGGTCGGCAATCACGTCTTCCGCCCGGCGGAAATCCCGCCAAAGCTCCGCCCATTGCCCGCGTTTCCAAGCCTGCACGCCGAACAGCAGCGGCAGGCTCGCGCCCACGCGCAGGGGCTTGGGCGGATTGGGGTTTTCCTGCGGTATCAGGCTGCCTGCCGCATCAAACGCCAAACGGCCGCGCAGCAGGTGCAGCCCGCTGGTGGCGCGGGGGTTGCATTCGATGAGCCACAGGTCGATCCCGTCGTCGATAAAGTCGAACGCCGCCTGCCCGTGGTAGACGTTTTGGGCGGCGAACCGGGCAACAAAATCTTCCAGACGCGGGTCGTGCAGCGGCTCGAAATAGGTGGACGCCGCGCCGTTGAGCAGGTAGCGCGGGCGGTAGGCGGCGTGTGCCAGCACCTTGCCGTGCCTGCACACGGCATAGTTGCACACGCCCTGCCCAGCGATGAATTCCTGCTGCACCCAGGGATAATCCGCGCCGATGCGGAGGTTGTTCAGGCTGCCTTCCCGCACGCCGCGCACCACCGAACGCCCGAAGCGGGAATGCACGGGTTTCAGCACCGTTTTGCGCGTGCTGCTGTCAAGCTGCACTTCGTCGGGCGATGCCACGCGCCGCGTGGCGGGAAAGCGCACCTCCGTGTCCTGCGGCATCCGTTCGAAAAAGCGGAATTTGTCGTGCAGGGCGAACAGGGTTTCGTTGTCGGGCATCCAGCATTTCGCCCGTTCGGCGGCGGGCAAATCCAGTTTGGCGAGATAGAAAATATCCTCGCAGGTGGGGATGACGCAGTCCGCCTGCGCCGCCAGTTCCGCCACCGCCTGCGCGTAGCCCGAAAAATCGAGGCGCGGCGGCGGGATGCGGCGGTATTCGCCCAATCCGGCAAACGCGCCCACGGGAAAGCGCAGGCTGTCGCAAAACACGACGCGGTGGCCGCCGCTGCGGGCGAAGTGCGCCCATTCCAAGGCGGCAGGGGCGCGGGGGGAGGTGATGAGGAAGTTCAATGCGGGGTTTCCTTTTGCGGCGGGAGTTTGGTTTGGCGGCAGGGTTTCAGGCTGCCTGAAAACGGGTATGCGGCAGGATAATGCGAAAATCTTTGGGATGCGGGCGGGGTGCGGGTTTTATCGCGGATTTGCGCTTTCAGGCTGCCTGAAAGCGGCTTACCCGTCCCCGTACGGCGACACTTTTTCCACCCGCCGCAGCTTTCGGGAAAGCGGCCTGTCCCCCTCCCGCCTGAAAACGCAGCCGAACGGCCGCAGCCCCAGCGTCTGCCAGAGCCGTTGCAGGGCGGATTCGGCGGCACGGCGCGTCTGTTCGGTATCGGGAGTCAGGAACAGGTGCAGGGTGCGGCCGTGCTGTTCCACGCGGTATTCCCTCACCGCGTCGTCCGCAATCAGGGCGCGGCGGACAAAGTCGGCATACAGGGCGTAAGGCTTTCCGTCTGCGGTGCGCGCGTCGAGAATGTCGTCGCAGCGTCCCTCTATGGCGGCGATGCGGGCGAACGCGCTGCCGCAGGGGCAGGGCGTGCCGTCCGCCACCAGCACGTCGTCCAGCCGGTAGCGGATAACGGGCTGGCTTTTGCGGTTGAAGTCGGTGATGACGGGGGCGAAGCGGCCGCTGCCTTCGTCTATCCAGTCTTTCTCTATATAGACCATGTCTTCGTTCAGATGCAGGCTGCCGTATCGGCAGGTGTGCGCCAAAAAACCTTCCGTGCACTGGTAGATTTGGTGGACGGGGCTGCCGAAACGCTGCTCGACAAGTGTCCTGACCTGCGGTTCCAGCACTTCGGCCACGGAAACGGTCCTTTTGGGGCGGACGGACACGTCGGCACGCAGCGCAAGCTGTTGCAGCACTTGGGCGGGCGCAATCAGAATGCTCGGGTTTTGCGCGTTAAGGCGGGGGATGTGTTCGTCCAGCCCGCGCATCAGGTCGTAAAACTCAAAGCGTATCAGCGGGTTTCTGACGGCGGTGTAAAGATTGCTGTTGGCGCGCAGGAAAAAGGCGATGCTGTGGCGGGCAAGATAGGGGCGCGGCAGCATGCGCCGCAGCATATAGCCCGCCCACAGGGCGGATTCTTCGGGGGACACGAGGAAAATCCCCCGACTGCCGCTCGTGCCGGAAGAGAGCCCCACTGTGATTTCCCTGCCCGAAGCCGTCCGCAAAACGGGGCTGAAATCGCGGCTCTCTTCCGCTTTAAGTGCCACCGCCAAGGCTTTCTCCCTGCCGATTCCGTAGGCGTTGATGTCTTCAAAATGCTGCATGAAGATGCGTTTGTCGATAACGGGATAGTCGTCCAGGCTGGTGCTGTGCGGATAAAAACGGCTGTTGTGGCCGGACAGCAGGCGGTGCAGGCACCGCTGCCGGTGCGCGTCCAGTTCGGCTTTGTCCGTGAAGTCGCGGGTGCGTAAGAAGGATTGGAGGATTTTCAGTTTAGAAGGGGTCATGGTGCGGTTTCTTTTTGGGCGTGCGGCGGTTTTGATTTTATTGGAACTGCGTTTTCAGGCTGCCTGAAAACGGGGGCTGGGCAACGGTGTTACTCGAATACGAACTGTCCGAATCCTGGGTATTTGCACACCGCGATTTGTCCGCGTCCGTGTTGTTGTGCAAGTGCCGTTATTGCCTTCCGCATGACCGCTTTTGTGTGGCCGATGCCCAATTTTTCGATGTGCCGGTTTCCGATAATCGGGAGATAGATATCCAAATCCGGCCAAACGGTGTTTTGAACGGAAAATTCGCGTATGGAGCGGCTGTGAGCCACTTCGCCGAAGTCGGTCAGGTTTTTGCACAAGTCGATTTCCACCCTTCGCAGTTTCGTCAAACCGGACACTTCGGGAAAACGGGTAACGCCGTTCAGGGTTTCGACAGACAGAAACTGCAAAGCCTGCATCCGCGACACGAAATCCAGATTTTTCAGCTTGGGCAGCCGCCACATTTCCAAATATTTCAATTTGGGCGCCTGTGCGGCGGCATCCATGTTTTCAAAACCGCACAGTTGCAGGGTAAGGAATTGCAGGTTTTTCAAGCCGCCGATGAAATCGATATGCTGCGGCTTGGAGATGCTGCGCAGCATGAGCGTTTCCAGTTCGTCCAAGCCAGAAAAGGCTTTGTCCAGATTTTTTTCCAGTTTGAGCAGCGACAGCGTTTTCAGATGCCGGAAGCGGGTTAAAACGCTTAAATCCGATTTGGCGGATTTCGTTTCGGCGCACAGATACAGCTCTTGCAGCTGCGGATTCACGCCGTTCAGGAAATTCAGGCTGCCCAAGCCGTCGCTAACATTCAGCATCAGGTGTTGCAGGTTTGGAAACCCGGCCAGTTTCTCCAAATTGCGGATGGTGCCGTCGTAGACCTCAACGGCAAGGTTTTCCAATCCGGTAAAACCGGCAATCCAATCCACATCGAAATCCCGATGCCCGTAAAAGCGCAAACGGGTGGAAGGATGGTGTTGCAGCACCTCTTCCCACAAAACGGGCAGAATTGCTTTCAAGTCCGCATATTCGTTTAGCTGGATGCGGTCCAGTTCGCCGATTTTGGCGATGTGGCGGGGCAAGTCGCGGCGGAATTCGTCAAGGCTGCCGCCGATATGCCAATATTGCGGCAGGCTGTTGAGGTACGGTGCACCCATGTTTGCCTTTCTTTTCGGATTAAGCGGTGGGGACAGTTTTTGATGTGTCCGCGTTTTCAGGCTACCTGAAAACGGAAAACGCGCAGGCAAAATCCGCCTATCCGTCCAGCCCGACCATGCCCACACGGCGCAGGGTTTTTTCGCAGTGGCTGGGCACGAACACGATATCGCGGTTGTGCCGGTGGAGCTGCTGCAGGCGGTCTATGGTGTCCCGCGCGGCGGTGCGGCTGTCGGCAATCAGCGCGGTAAGCGGGTGGGGGCGGCGGTTGTGGCGGATGGCGGCAAAACGCCAAACTGCGTCGGCCACTAGGAAAAATTCCCCTGCCAGCAGGCCGTATTGCCCGACCGCGTGGCCGGGCAGGGCGACGGCGGTAAGCTCCGCCCCGATGCGGTAGCCCTGCACAAACGGATGAAACGCCGCATCCAGCCGCACGGTGGGAAAATCCTCGATAAAGCGGACGCGTTCAGGCAGGTTCGGGGGCAGCAGGGCGCGCAGGAAGCCTTGGCGGACTTCGGCAATACGGTTTTTCAGGCTGCCCGGCCTGTCCGTGCGGTATACAAAATCATAGGCGGCGCGGGAAAGGATGATTTGCGCGGCGGGAAAGTCGCGCAGCCCCGCAATGTGGTCGGCATGCAGGTGCGACAGGAACACCTGCCCGACTTCGTCCGCCGCGTCGCCCAAATGCGCGCGCAAGCTGGGGCGGTTGAGGGTAACGGGGGTGGTCAGGGCATAGAGTTTTTCGGGAAAACGGCGGCAGGCTTCAAAAAAGCGCGGGGCATAGCCGGTGTCAAAAACCAGACTGCCGCCGCTGTGGCGGATGTGCGCGGCCATGGCGGGGAAGGCGGCCTTACGCAGGCTGCCGCCGCGTTCAACCATGCATTCGGGGTGGGTGCAGAAGCCGGTGTGGTAGAAGCGGATGTCCATAGCGTCAGCCTTTCAGGCTGCGGGCATACTGCCGCAGCCCGTCCGCAATACTTGTTTGCGGTTCGTAGCCCAGCAGGGTGCGGGCGCGGGTGATGTCCAAAGTCTGGTCGAAGGCAACCGTGCCGATGCTGTAGCGCGTCATCAGCGGTTCGGCGGCGGTGCGCGACCATGCCGCGCGCGCTTCGAGCATTCGGGCAAGGCCGTCTATCAGGAAATAGGGAACGGTTTTCAGGCTGCATTCCAAATGCAGGGCGTCGATGATTCGGCGGTACAGGACGGCAACGGTTTGCGGTTCGCCGTTGGTGATGTTGAACGGCATGGCGCGCGGCACGTCCGCTCCGGCGGCCAGCACCAGCGCGTGGACGACGTTGCCGACATAGGTAACGTCCGCCACCGCGCCGCCCGCTTCCCGCCCCGCACGCCGAATCAGCGGCAGAAAGCCTTTTTGCGCGATTTTGAGCAGGCGCGGCAGCAGGGCGGTGTCGTGTTCGCCGAAAATGCCCCTCGGGCGGATGATGACGCTGGATACGTCCGCCGCGGCCGCCACTTCCTGCTCGGCCAAAAATTTGGTGTAGGCATAATGGTTGGCGAAACAGCGGCTGACAAAGGTTTCGGGTACGTTGCGCCGGTCGGCGTAGTCAAAATAAATGCTGGGCGTGGAAACGTGCACCAGCCTGCCCGCACCGTGCCGCCGGACGGCCGCCAGCACGTTCTGCGTGGCGGCGACATTGGCGCGGTAAAAATCCTGATAACGCCCCCACGGCGAAGAAAGCGCGGCGCAGTGGAACACGGCATCCGCCGGGGAAAACGCGTTCAGGGTCTGTTCCCAGTCGGCCAGGTCGAACGCGTAAAATTCCGTGCCCAGCGTTTTCCCGATGCCGGCATTGCGCCCGCAGGCGGCCACCTGCCAGCCTTCGTCCAGCAGGCGTTTGACCAGGTTGCGCCCCAAGCCGCCCGTTGCGCCGGTAACCACCGCCTTTTTCATGGTTTCTCCCACACCAGCGCGCCCAAGCCCACGCCGGCCGACGTGCCGCACAGCAGCACCCTGTCGCCCGAACGGACGGGAAACTCCGTCAGCAGGTGGTGCAGCGCGGTGGGGATGGAGGCGGCGATTTGGTTGCCGTGGCTGTTGAAAATATCGACGGTTTTCTCGGGCGGGATATTCAGGCGGGCGGTGATGTGCTGCAACGCGCCTCGGCTCGCCTGATGCGGCACCACCCAGTCCATATCGTCCAGCGTCAGCCCCGCCGAGCCCAGCACCCTGTCCAAAAAGGCGGGCATGGCATCGGCCACCAGTTTGTAGAGCTTTTTGCCGTCCATGTGGAAACAGGCTTGGGCAAGATAGTTTTCGGGATTTTTGGCGGGATGGTTTTCGTAGCCGCCCGCCGGAATGGTGCAGAATTCGTAGCCTTCGGGATAAACCTCGAACCCGTGCGCCAGAATGCCGCCCCGCTCCCCGCGCCTGACGACCGCTGCCGCCGCGCCGTCGCCGAAAATGGCGGAGCTGTGGAAATCGCCCCAATCCAAGCCGGCCGAAGCAACGTCACAGCTCACCAGCAGAATGGTGGGATATTGGTGCAGCAGCGAGGCGGCCACATCTAGGGCGCGCAGAAACGACAGGCAGGTCATGCCCACGTCGAATGCGGCAACCGGACGCTTGGGGCGCAGCAGCCGCACGGTGTGCGCCGCATTGAACGGAATGGCCTGGCGCGGCGTTCCCGATGCGTTGATGATGCAGTCCACTTCGTCCATCGTGATGCCCGCATCCGCCAAAGCTCCGCGAACCGCCTGCAACTGCATGGCATCGGCAGACTCGCCTTCGGCAAGAAACCAGCGTTGCGCCAAACCGCCGAGTTTTTTGGTGCGCCCTGCTTTGAGGCCGAGTTCCGCATCGATTTGGGCGGACGTAACCCGTTGGGAGGGCAGCCCTTTGCCCGTGCCGATAATGTTGAGTTTTAGGGGATTTTGCGGGTGCATGAAGATTCCTTGCGCAGTTGCCGGGAGTGTTGGAAAGAGTTGAATTGTATAGTTAGTTAAAGCTGCGATGCTACTGCGTTAATCCGCCTTGCGACACTATAGTCGATTAAAATTGCAATGATACGGCGTTGGCTCGCCTTGACGTACTATCTGTACGCCTTGCGGCTCGCCGCCTCGTCTCATTTTTATTTTAATCGACTATATTTTGCAACATGAATTCGGAACTGAAGCCGCAGAACAAAACGGCCTAACCGTTTAAACCGAATGAGGCTTTCAGGCTGCCTGAAACCGCACGAACGGGTGTCCGCCCTACGGAAATAAAACAGCCTGCACCTTGGAAAATCAAAGTGCAGGCTGCTTTCCTTGCCTTATGCTTCGCCCTCTGCGGCTTCCGCTTCGTCTTCTTCGCTTTCGGCCACGCGTTCCAGCGATACCAGCGTGGTGCCTTCGTCCAGATTAATCAGGCGGACACCGGCGGCGGCACGGCCGGTTTCGCGCACCTGTTCCACTTTGGTGCGGATGAGCACGCCGCCCGAGGTGATGAGCATCAAATCATCCGTTGGGGAAACGAGTACCGCGCCGATGAGTTCGCCGTTGCGCTCGCCGGTGTCGATGGCGATGATGCCTTGGCCGCCTTTGCCTTTGCGCGTGTAATCGGCAATCGGCGTGCGTTTGCCGTAGCCGTTTTGGGTGGCGGTGAGCACTTGCAAATCGCTGCCGATTTCGGCGGTGAGCAGGCTGACGATGCGGCCGTTTTCAGGTAGCCTCATGCCGCGCAGGCCGCCGCTGCCGCGTCCGCTGGGGCGCACGCCTTTGTTGGTTTGCAGGTTGAATTCGGTTTCGCCGCCGTCTTCTTCGTCGTGCAGGCTGCCTGAAACGTCGTTTTCGGCTTCGTCTTCATCGCCTGCGCCACCCGTCCAATATTCGTTGAAGCGGATGGCTTTGCCCAAGTTGCTGAACAACATGATGTCGCTGCTGCCGCTGGTTTTCGCCACACCCACCAGGCTGTCGCCTTCTTTGAGGGCGATGGCTTTGATGCCTTTGACGCTGACGTTTTTAAACGCGGACAGCTGCACTTTTTTCACCACGCCCATCGCGGTGGCGAAGAAGACGTATTCGTCTTCAGGAAATTCGCGCACCGGCAGGATGGCGGAGACTTTTTCGCCTTCGTCCAACTGGATGACGTTATTAATCGGCCGTCCACGCGAGTTGCGGCCGCCTTCGGGCAGGCGGTACACCTTAATCCAGTGGCAACGGCCCAAATTGGTGAAGCACATCAAATAGTCGTGCGTGTTCGCCACAAACAGGGTTTCAATGAAGTCTTCGTCTTTGGTGGCGGCTGCCTGTTTGCCGCGCCCGCCGCGTTTTTGCGCTTGGTAATCGCTGGTGGGCTGGGTTTTGATGTAGCCGCCGTGGGTGAGCGTCACCACCATTTCGCGCGGCGGAATCAGGTCTTCGTCGGCAATGTCGCCGCCGCCGAACGGGTTGATTTCGCTGCGCCGTTCGTCGCCGAACTGGGTTTGCATTTCCACCAGTTCGCTCTCGATGATTTGGCGCACGCGTTCGGGTTTGGCCAGAATGTCCAGCAAGTCCATAATAATATCCATTAAAGACTTGTATTCTTTCACAATTTCGTCTTGGTCCAAGCCGGTCAGGTTGCGCAGGCTCATACGCAGGATGGCGCGCGCCTGTTCGTCCGACAGCCAATAGCCGTCTTTTTTCAGTCCCCTGCTTTCAGGCAGCCATTCGGGGCGGGCCAAAGTCAAATCCAAGTCGCTGCGGCTCAACATTTCACTCACCAAAGCAGACTGCCATGCACGCCCCATCAGGGCTTCGCGCGCGGTATCCACGTCTGCCGAGGCCTTAATCAGCGCAATCATTTCGTCAATATTGGACAGCGCAACGGCCTTGCCTTCGGCAATATGTCCTTCGGCGCGTGCTTTTTTCAGGCGGAACAGGGTGCGGCGTGTGACGACTTCGCGGCGGTGGCGCAAAAATTCGTTCAAAATCTGCTTCAAATTCAGCAGGCGCGGCTGACCGTCCACCAGCGCAACCATGTTGATGCTGAACGTGTCTTGCAACTGCGTGAGTTTGTACAGCTGGTTCAGCACCACTTCGGCGTTTTCGCCGCGTTTGAGCTCGATGACGATGCGCGTGCCGTCTTTGTCGGATTCGTCGCGCAGTTCGGCAATGCCTTCCACGGTTTTTTCGCGCACCAACTCGCCGATTTTTTCCACCAGCTTGGATTTGTTCACCTGATACGGGATTTCATCGACCACAATCGCTTCGCGCTCGCCGTTTTTGCCGATGGGTTCGATGTGCGATTTGCTGCGGATGACCACGCGGCCGCGGCCGGTCTGGTAGCCCGCACGGATGCCGGTTAAGCCGTAAATGGTGGCGCCGGTGGGGAAATCTGGGGCTTTGACGATGTCGATGAGTTCGTCGATGCCGGTGTCCGGGTCGTTCAGGAGTTTCAGGCAGCCTGCAAGCGTGTCGCGCAGGTTATGCGGCGGAATGCTGGTGGCCATGCCCACGGCAATGCCTTCAGAGCCGTTCACCAACAGGGCGGGGAAACGTGTGGGCAGCACCAGCGGTTCGCGTTCGCTGCCGTCGTAGTTGTCGCCGAAATTGACGGTTTCTTCTTCAATGTCGGCCAGCATTTCGTGGGCGATTTTCGCCATGCGGATTTCGGTGTAACGCATGGCTGCGGCGGCATCGCCGTCCACCGAGCCGAAGTTGCCCTGCCCGTCCACCAGCATATAGCGCATGGAAAACGGCTGCGCCATGCGGACGATGGTTTGATATACCGCGGAATCGCCGTGCGGGTGGTATTTACCGATAACGTCGCCGACCACGCGGGCGGATTTTTTGTATGCGCTGTTCCAGTTGTTTTTTAGCTCGTGCATGGCGTAAAGCACGCGGCGGTGCACGGGTTTCAGGCCGTCGCGCACATCGGGCAGCGCGCGCCCGACGATGACGGACATGGCGTAGTCCAGATAGGACTTTTTCATCTCGTCTTCAAGGCTGACGGGGATGGTTTCTTTGGCAAACCGGGAATCGCGGGTGGAGTCGGTCATGGTTGGACTGTCATTCATCGGTAAAAATAAAAACGTGCTATTTTATCACAACATAGCATGCGAAATATGGCAGAGATGGCTGTTGGGGCATAGGAAAGGCAGCCTGAAACGATGAACTGGTTTTCAGGCTGCCCTGTTCCGCCAAACGAAGGCGGGCATGATGCTTTCTATTCAAAAGAGACCTTGGCAAACGCCTTATTTGGGGCACATTGCTTTGCAAAGTGTATTGCGATGCTGTTGCTTTGAACGATGCCCCAATCTGAGGTTTGCAAAGGCCTTAAAAAGGCAGCCTGAAAAGATGCTTTCAGGCTGCCTGAACTTCAAAACGCTTGATTATCCGCCGCACGCGCCGCAGCAGCCGCTGCCGCTTTTGTGCATATCGATAACCATGCGGCCGGTGATTTTGCCGTCGCGCATTTCGTCAAAAATAGCGGGGGCTTCGTCCAAGCTGCGGAGCTGAACTTTGGGTACCACCAAGCCTTCTGCGCCAAACTGGAACGCTTCTTCCAAATCTTTGCGCGTGCCGACCAGCGAGCCGACCACTTCAATCCCGTCAAACACCAAACGCGGGATGGACAAGTCCATGCTTTCGGGCGGCAGACCGATGGCGACCACGCGTCCGCCTGCGCGCACACAGTTCACTGCCGAATTAAAGGCGGCTTTGGATACGGCAGTAACAATCGCAGCATGCGCACCGCCGCCCGTTTTTTCTTTGATGAACGCCACTGCGTCTTCTTTATTCGGGTTCACCGCAAAATCCGCACCGCATTCTTTGGCAAACGCCAGTTTTTCGTCATTCACATCTATTGCAATCACGTGGGCGTTGAACACTTTTTTGGCATACTGCACGCCCAAGTTGCCCAAGCCGCCCGCGCCGAACACGGCAATCCACTGCCCCGGCTGCACGCCGGACACTTTCACGCCTTTGTATGTGGTAACGCCGGCGCAGGTGATGCTGGAAGCCTGCGCAGGGTTCAGACCGTCAGGCACTTTCACGGCGTAATCCGCATCCACGATGCAGTGTGTTGCCATGCCGCCGTCCACAGAATATCCGGCATTCACCACATCGCGGCAGAAAGTCTCGCGGCCCGTATTGCAGTATTCGCAGTTGCCGCAGCTTTTGTACATCCATGCGATGCTGACGCGGTCGCCCGGTTTCAGACTTTGCACATCGGGTGCCACCTCTTTCACGATACCGATGCCTTCATGCCCCAGCACCACGCCTTCTTTGTTGCCGTAATCGCCGGCGGCAACGTGCAAATCGGTATGGCACACGCCGCAATATTCCACTTCCACCAACGCTTCGCCGTTTGCGAGCGGGCGGATGTCCCGTTCAACCACTTCCACAAAGCCGTTTACTTTGGAATTGACAACGGCAGCTTTCATTTTTGCCATGATACGGTCTCCTTCACGTATAAAGCAGGTTGGATTAAGGCGCACGGTCTGCGTACGCCGCGATAAAACTACACCGAATTACAATATTGCCAGCATACCCCCACCGGCGGAAAACGGCAAGCATCTTTACAATATAACTTGATGAAACACAAAAGATTTATTGTTACACTATAACATTTGCAAAGTTTGGCAAAGGCTTTCAGGCTGCCTGAAACAGGCAAACGAAGGTATAATCGCAAACGTTATTTTCATTAAATAAAACCAATCCCATGACCGAACAAGAACTGCAAAAAATGGTAGACACCGCCGTGAATGCGCTGGAAGACATCAAAGCCAAAGACATCACCGTGCTGGACACCAGTGCCAAAACTTCCCTGTTTGCCCGCATGATTATCGCCAGCGGCGATTCCACACGCCAAGTCAAAGCACTGGCGAACAATGTCGCCGTGGATTTGAAAGCCGCGGGCTTCACTATTCTGGGCAGCGAAGGGCAGGAGAGCGGCGAATGGGCACTGGTGGACGCAGACGATTTGGTGGTACACGTGATGCTGCCCGCCGTGCGCGACTACTACAACATTGAAGCCTTATGGGGCGGCGAAAAACCCTCGTTCCACTCCGGTGCGGAAAAACCTTGGCACGCCGCCGACAACTAACCCTCACCGCCTTTCAGGCAGCCTGAAAACATGAATCCCGCCTACGTTCCCCTGCGCGCCCACTCCGAATATTCCATCACCGACAGCATCATCCGCATCAAAGACTACGTTGCCCTTGCCAAAGAGCAGGGCGTTCCCGCGCTCGCGCTCACCGATTTGATGAACACCTTCGGGCTGCTGAAATTCTATAAAGTCTGCCGCAGCGCAGGCATCAAACCCATCTGCGGCGCAGACGTACGCGTGGAAAACCCCGATAACCCCGACACGCCCTACCGCGCCCTGCTGCTCGTCCGCAACCACGCCGGCTATATCCGCCTGAACGAACTTTTAACCGCAGCCTACGAAGCCCCAGACCGCGACCCGCACACCCCGCAGTTACGCCAAGCATGGCTGGCGGCGGGCGACAACGGCGGGCTTGTGTGTCTGTCCGGCGCGCATTTGGGCGAAGTCGGCACGCACCTGATGCGCGGCGCATACGAACAGGCCGCTGCCGCCGCCGAAAAATACGCCGCATGGTTTCCCGATGCCTTTTATCTGGAATTGCAAAGGCTGCCTGAAAAGCCCGAATGGGAAACCGCCGTTTCAGGCAGCCTGAAAATTGCCGCCGCGCAGAATCTGCCCGTCGTCGCCACCCATCCCGTGCAGTTTTTGCGGCGCGAAGATTATCAGGCGCACGATGTCCGCGTGTGCATTGCGGGCGGTTGGACGCTGAACGATGCCAAACGTCCGCACGATTTCGTGCCCGGCCAGTATCTTGCCGCCCCCGAAGAAATCCAAAGCCGCTTTGCCGATATTCCCAGCGCACTGGCCAACAGCGCGGAAATCGCCAAACGCTGCAACCTCACGCTCACACTGGGCAAAAACTTTCTGCCGCTGTTCCCCACGCCCGAAGGCATGGATTTGGACGACTATCTGCGCCACCTTGCCAACGAAGGGCTGCGTGAACGGCTGGCCGTGCTTTATCCCGACGAAGCGCAGCGCGCCGCCAAACTGCCCGAATACCAAAAGCGGCTGGATTTTGAGCTGGACATCATCATCAAGATGCAGTTTCCCGGTTATTTCCTCATCGTGCAGGACTTCATCAACTGGGCGAAAAACAACGGCTGCCCCGTAGGGCCGGGGCGCGGTTCGGGCGCAGGCTCGCTGGTGGCGTATTCGCTCAAAATCACCGACCTCGACCCGCTCAAATACGCGCTGCTGTTCGAGCGTTTCCTCAATCCCGAACGCGTGTCCATGCCCGATTTTGATATCGACTTCTGCCAGGCCAACCGGGGGCGCGTCATCGAATACGTCCGCGCCAAATACGGCAGGGAGGCGGTCAGCCAAATCGTTACCTTCGGTGCGATGTCGTCCAAAGCCGTGATTCGGGACGTAGGGCGCGTGCTGCAACTGCCGTTCGCGCTGTGCGACCGCCTCTCCAAACTGATTCCGCTGGAAGCCAACAAACCGCTGCACCTCAAAGACGCCTTGGCCGCCGAACCCGAAATCGAACAAATCATCAGGGAAGAAGAAGCCGAAGAGCTGCTCGACCTTGCCCTGAAACTGGAAGATTTGACGCGCAATCTGGGTATGCACGCGGGCGGCGTGCTGATTTCTCCCGGCAAAATTTCCGATTTTTGCGGCGTGTATCAGGCCGACGAACACTCGTCGCCCGTGTCCATGTTCGACAAAGGCGACGTGGAAGAAATCGGGCTGGTGAAATTTGACTTTTTGGGGCTGCGCAACCTGACCATCATTGAAATGGCGCAGGACTTCATCAAACAGACCACGGGCGATGTGGTGGACATCGGCAAAATCCCGCTGGACGACCAAAAGGCCTACCAAATCTTCCGCGATGCCAACACCACTGCCGTGTTCCAGTTTGAATCCAGCGGTATGAAGAAAATGCTTTCGCAGGCCAACACCACCAATCTGGAAGAAATCATCGCGTTCGTGTCGCTTTACCGGCCCGGCCCCATGGATTTGATTCCCGACTTCATCGCCCGCATGAAAGGCGCAAAGTTCGAATATATGCACCCGCTGCTTGAACCTGTGCTGGAACCGACCTACGGCATCATGGTGTATCAGGAGCAGGTGATGCAGGCGGCGCAGGTGATTGGCGGCTATTCGCTGGGCGGGGCGGATTTGCTGCGCCGAGCCATGGGCAAGAAAAAGCCCGAAGAAATGGCCAAACACCGCGAAATCTTTGCCGAAGGCGCGCAAAAGCAGGGCATCGCCCGCGAAAAGGCGGACGAAATCTTCGACTACATGGAAAAATTCGCCGGATACGGCTTCAACAAATCCCATGCTGCCGCCTATGCCTACGTGTCCTACCAAACCGCATGGCTCAAAGCGCACTATCCCGCCGAATTCATGGCGGCAACCATGTCCAGCGAGTTGGACAACACCGACCAGCTCAAAGTGTTCTTTGACGACGCACAAAGCAGCCTGAACGGCATTTCCTTTCTGCCGCCCGATGTGAACGAATCGTTCTACCGGTTCGTCCCCAACCAAAACAAGCAGATACGGTATGCCTTGGGCGCGATTAAAGGCACGGGCGAAGCGGCGGTGAACGCCATTGTGGCGGCACGCGAAAGCGGCGGCAAATTCGCCAGCCTGTTCGATTTTTGCGAACGCGTCGGCAAGCAGCACGCCAACCGCCGCGTGCTGGAAGCGCTGATTCGCGGAGGCGCGTTCGACAGCATAGAGCCCAACCGCGCCATGCTGCTGGCCAACATTGATTTGGCGATGGGACACGCCGACCAGAAAGAACAGAACGCCAACCAAGGCGGGTTGTTTGACGCAATGGAAGAAGAACTGGAAGCCGTGCCGTTGCAATACGTAGAGCCGTGGAACGATGCCGTCAAACTCGCGGAAGAAAAACAGGCCGTCGGCTTTTATCTGAGCGGACACCCGTTTGCCCCCTATGCCGCCGAAGTGCGCCCCTTTGCCCAAACCCCTTTGGGCAGCCTGAAACCCAGCGAGCGCAGCGTGCGGCTGGCCGGTTTCGCCACCTCCGTTCGCAGCATCATGACCAAAAACGGCAAAATGGTTGCCGTGCTGCTGGAAGACGACACCGCCAAGCAGGAAGTCATCATACGCGGCGACATCTTGGACGCCGTGCCGCGCGCCACCCTGCGCGCCGACCAAATCCTGATTTGCGACTGCACCGTGCGTGAAGACCGCTTCAACCCCGACGGCGGGCTGCGCGTAAACGTATTGGGCGAAACAGACGAGGAAGGACGCGTCCTGTCCGCCAAAATCCACACGCTCAACGAAGCCCGCTGTGCTTATGCCGACACCTTGCACCTGCATCTGAACCCCAATCACGACATCGCCGCGCTGGCCGCCCTGCTGCGCCCGTACACCCAAAAAGAAGGCCGGCGCATCCCGCTGCGCCTGTATTACGAAAATCAGGCCGCCCGTGGCGAGATGATGCCTGCTGCCGCCTGGCGCATCAGCCCGAGCACGCAGCTTCTTGCCGACTTGGTGCAGCTTTTGGGCGAAGAAAACGTCAAAACCCGCTTCGGCTGAACGGAGACGCACAAGGCCGTTTTCCGTGGGGCGGACACTTGTGCCTACGCCGTTTCAGGCTGCCTTGGAACAACACATGGGCGCGCAAAAGCCCGTTCTATGGAGCAAAACGTGCCAAACGAACGCCGGGCCGAAATATGTTAGAATCGCGGGCTGTCTTCAATATTTTGTTTTTGAAAGGGAAGCGATTATGGCCGGACACAGCAAGTGGGCGAATATCCAGCACAAGAAAGCGCGGCAGGATGCCAAACGCGGCAAAATCTTCACCAAACTCATCAAAGAAATCACCATCGCCGCCAGACTCGGCGGCGGCGACCCCGCATCCAACCCCCGCCTGCGTTTGGCGATGGACAAAGCATTTGACAACAACATGCCCAAAGACAACGTCCAGCGCGCCATAGACAAAGGCACCGGCAATCTGGAAGGCGTGGATTATGTAGAACTGCGCTATGAAGGCTACGGCATCGGCGGTGCAGCCCTGATGGTGGACTGCATGACCGACAACAAAACCCGCACCGTTGCCGATGTGCGCCACGCCTTCACCAAAAACGGCGGCAACCTCGGCACAGACGGCTGCGTTGCCTTCAACTTCGTGCACCAAGGCTATCTGGTGTTCGCCGGCGCAGACGAAGACGCACTGATGGAAGCGGCCTTGGAAGCCGGCGCGGAAGACGTGCTGGCAGACGAAGAAGGCATCATTGAAGTCATCACCGCCCCTGCCGACTGGGCGGAAATCAAAGCCAAACTGGAAGCCGCAGGCTTCAAATCCGAAGACGGCGACGTAACCATGCGCGCGCAGAACACCACCGAACTTTCGGGTCAAGATGCCGAAAAAATGCAGAAGCTGATAGACGCGCTGGAAGACTTGGACGACGTGCAGAACGTCTATACCTCCGCCGTGCTGCAATTTGACTGACAGCCTGAAACACACCAACCTTAACGGGAATACGATATGTCATTGAAAACCAAAATGTTGCTACTTGCCGCCGCCGTTGCGCTGGCCGCCTGCGGCGAAAACCAAACGGGAAGCAGCACCGGACAGACCGCCGCGTCTGTTCCCGCCCCCGCCTCTGCCGCAAGCGCACCTGCCGCCGCATCCGAAGCCGCCCCGCAGGCAGCCTCTGCCGCCGTATCCAGCAAAGACGGCAAAATCCAGATTTCGCTCAACGGTGTCTATCAGGACAAAACGGGCGATGCCGAATACGCCCCCGAAGGCGTGGCGGCCGAGCAGATTGTGCTGTTGCAGCGCGACGATGCCGCCGACATCACCGTGTCCGCCGTGTCCGCAGGCAAGGCCGATAAAGACGCAGACAAGCTTCTGAGCGAACTCAAAGCCGCCATTGAAGGCGACGAGAGCGTTAAAGACGTCCACGCCGCCGCCCCTGAAAACGGTGTGCTGGCATACCGCTTCACCCACGCCAACGGCGAAGATGCGGCAAACGAAGCCTGCATCACCCGCGTTTCCGCCGAAAAAGACGTGGCGACCGTGTGCGCCGTCAGCCGCAGCGTTTCTTCCGAAGAGCTGCTCAAAGAGCTGCAAAGCGGCGTGAAATTTATGGCGGATTAAAATTGCAACGATACGGCGTTGCCAACGCCTTTATGTACTGTCCGTACACAGCAGGCGTTGTCGCCTTGTCCCATCCTTATTTCAACCAACCATAATTAACCGAATATGCGGCAAGGCAGCCTGAAAGCGGGAAAACCGGTTTTCAGGCTGCCTTTTGCCGCCCGAACCATCCGAAAGGCAGCCTGAAATGGAAACCCGGACATTTTCCGAACAAGACCGCGATTTCATGCGCCAAGCCCTGTCGCTGGCATGGCTGGGGAGGTTTTCAACCAGCCCCAATCCGCGCGTAGGCTGCGTTGTCGTGCGCGGCACGCAGATTGTCGGGCAGGGATTCCACGTGCAGGCAGGCGCGCCCCACGCCGAAGTGCACGCGCTTGCACAGGCGGGGGAGCTGGCGCGCGGCGCAACGGCTTATGTCACGCTGGAACCCTGTGCGCATTTCGGGCGCACGCCGCCTTGTGCCGAGGCGCTGATACGCGCAGGCGTGTCCCGCGTTGTGGCCGCCATGCGCGACCCGAACCCGCAGGTGTCGGGCAAAGGGCTGGACTTGCTGCGCCAAGCGGGTATCAACGCGCAGAGCGGGCTGTTGGAAACCGAAGCACGCGCGCTCAACCGCGGTTTTTTGTCGCGCATGGAACGCGGCCGCCCGTTTGTCAAACTGAAAATTGCCGCCAGTTTGGACGGCAGAACCGCGCTGGCAGACGGCCGCAGCAAATGGATAACGGGCGAAGCCGCCCGCGCCGATGTGCAGATACAGCGTGCGGAAAGCTGTGCCGTGCTGACCGGCATCGGCACCGTGCTGGCAGACGACCCCGCGCTCACCGTCCGCACCGGCAGCATCCGCCAGCCGCTGCGCATTGTGTTGGACAGCCGCCTGCGCCTGCCGCCGCACAGCCGTATCGTGCAGGACGGCGGCGCAACGCTGGTGTGTACCCTTGCCGAAGGCAACCCCTTTGCCGCCCACCCCAACGTGCGGGTTTTCAGGCAACCTGAAAGCCTTGGCGGCGGCGGGCGGCTGCATCTGCACGCGCTGCTGGCGTATTTCGCAGAAAACGGCATTGGCGAGCTGATGGCGGAAACAGGCGGAACGCTTGCCGCTGCTTTTTTGGCGGCAGATTTGGCCGACGAAATCGTGTATTACCAATCGCCGAAAATCTTGGGCGAAGCCGCCCGCGCCGCTTTCAGGCTGCCCGAAACCGCCGATGCGCCCGAAAGACCCTCCGTGTGGCAGGTTGTGTCCGCCGAACAGATGGGCAACGACTGGAAAACCGTGCTGCAAAAACGGCAGGGCGGCAGGGCAGCCTGAAAGCCGTCCGCACAGCGTTTCAGGCTGCCTTTCCACTCCGTTTCCGTCAAAACCGCTCCCCTTTCCCCGCCATGCTCACCGACCAAGAAAAAGACGCCATCCGCAACCACTACCGCGCCCTTTCCGAAAACCTGCCCCATTTCCGCCCGCGTGCCGCCCAACGTGAAATGATTGCCGCCGTCGCCAACGCCTTTTCCCGCACCCTCACCGGAGCGGACGGCGAAATCCCCAACCGCCAAGGCGAAAGCATCGTCGTCATAGAAGGCCCAACCGGAGTCGGCAAAAGCCTCGCCTATCTTTTGGCCGGCAGCATCATGGCGCAATCGCGCGGCAAACGGCTAATCGTGTCCAGCGCAACCGTTGCCCTGCAAGAGCAGCTTGTCGGGCGCGATTTACCGTTTCTTGCCGCCAACAGCGGGCTGGACATCAGCTTCGCACTGGCAAAAGGACGCAGCCGCTATCTCTGTCCCTACAAGCTCTACCAGCTCACCCAGCGCAACGCCCAGCAGAGTCTAGAAGGCATCGGGCCGCCCGAAGTGCTGTGGGACAAAAAACCGCGTCAGGAAGAATTGGACACCCTTCACCACATGGCGGAACGCTTCGCCGCCCGCACATGGGACGGCGACCGCGACACATGGGGCGACAAAACAGACGATACCCTGTGGCAGCGCGTAACCAACGACCGTCACGGCTGCCTGAAATCCGCCTGTCCCAACCGCCCCGAATGCCCGTTTTATCTTGCCCGCGAAACATTGGAAAACACCGATGTCATCGTGGCCAACCACGACCTGCTGCTTGCCGACATCGGCATGGGCGGCGGCGTCATCCTGCCCGCGCCCGAACACAGCTTCTACTGCATAGACGAAGCCCACCACCTGCCCAAAAAAGCTCTCAGCCAGTTCGCCGCCGAACATTCGTGGCTGCAAGCCGTTTGGACGGTTGAAAAACTGCCCGCACAAACGCAGAAAATCGCCATGCTGTGCGACAAAGCCGAACTCGCCAATCTGGCCGACGAAGCCGCCGCAGGGCTGTTGGAATGCCTGAACGAATGGCAGTTCCACCTGCAAGACACCCCCGAGCTGCAAGCCGCCGAAGACGGGCGCGAAAGCATCTGGCTGTGGCAGGACGGCGTTATCCCCGACACGCTTGCCGAACTCGTCCGCAACACCAGCACCACCGCGCAAGCCCTCGCCAACCACACCGCCCAGCTTGCCACCGCCCTCGCCGCCGCCCGCCGCGACAAAGACCAAGACAGCGCACAAATAGACCGCACCAGTGCCGACTTCGGCATCTTCGTTGCCCGCAGCGGGCAGATTGCCGAAGTGTGGCAGCTTCTTGCCGCCGAAACCGAAGCCGACAAAGAACCCCTGGCCAAATGGATTGCCCGCCTACCCGACAAAACCGACTGGCAGTTCTGCGCCAGCCCCATTTCCGCCGCCGCCATGCTCGCCAACCGCCTGTTCAAACGCGCAGCAGGCGCACTGCTCACCTCCGCCACCCTGCAAAGCCTCGGCAGTTTCAGGCTGCTGCTCAACCAAACCGGTTTGGCATGGCTGCCCGAAACGCAGACACTCGCCCTCAAAAGCCCGTTTGACTTCGCCGCACAGGGCGAACTGTATATCCCCCCGCTCGCCGCCAATCCCAAAGACCCCGCCGCCCACACCGCCGAAATCGTCCAATGGCTGCCCAAGCTCATCAGCGACACCGCCCCCGTCGGCACATTGGTGTTGTTCGCCTCACGCAGGCAGATGCAGGAAGTCGCATTAAGGCTGCCTGAAAACTACCTGCCGCTGGTGCTCATGCAGGGCGAAACCTCAAAAGCCAAGCTGCTGCAACAGCATTATCAGGCACTGGAAAGCGGCAGCCCCAGCATCATCTTCGGGCTCGACAGCTTCGCCGAAGGGCTTGATTTGCCGCACGAAGCCTGCGTACACGTCATCATCGCCAAGCTCCCCTTTTCCATGCCCGACAACCCGATAGAAAAAACACAAAGCCGCTGGATAGAAAAACGCGGCGGCCGCCCGTTCATGGAAATCACCGTCCCCGAAGCCAGCATCAAACTCGTGCAGGCAGTCGGCCGGCTCATCCGCACCGAAAGCGACTACGGCCGCATCACCATTTTGGACAACCGCATCGTTTCCCAACGCTACGGCCAACAGATGCTCGCCTGCCTGCCGCCGTTCAAACGGCTCTGAGCAGCGGTTTTGCCGGCTTTCAGGCTGCCTTTCGCATATACCGCCATGCCATCGCCGTCCGCCGGCAAAGTAGGGTGGGCACTTGCTGCCCGCGCGTCTATGTTCCGACGGTCGCCAAAGGCAGCCTGAACAGATTTCAGGCTGCCTTTGGGTATAGAGCGCGCTGGCAGTGAGTATCCAGCTCGCGGGGAACGGCATTGCGCATATCGGTTTTTGTTTGAGACAAACATGACAAGGTAGTGTGGGCACTCGTTGCCCACGCGTCTGTGTTCCGACAGTCGCTAAGGCAGCCTGAACGGATTTCAGGCTGCCTTAGGAATGGAACACGTGGGCAGCAAGTTCCCACCCTACGCTTGCTTACCAGATTAAAAGAATGGATAAAATGAGCATGAGAAACCTTATTGAATTACAAGAATGGTACAAATCTAATTGCAATGGTGAATGGGAACATGAATATGGTCTAAAAATTAAAACATTAGACAACCCCGGTTGGGAAGTGGGGCTTTCTGGAGAAAATAATAAAAAAACATTCAATATATTTATTGAAAATTCTGATGAAGATTGGTTTTGTATTAAAGCAGATGATAGAAAATTTTATGGATATGGCGGGCTTGATAATTTAGCTATTATTTTAGAATACGCATCGTTGTGGATACATAATAAATTTCCTGATTTAACAAGCAACAATAGATTTGTCTAATAAGCCGGATATTTTTAAAGCAAGGTGGGGTGAATATTTACGCCCCACACGTAAGGCAGGCTGAAAACAAATACAGCAGTAAGGTAGGGTGGGCACTTGCTGCCCACGCGTCTGTTCCAGCTGTCGCCGAAGGCAGCCTGAAAGCAAACGCAGGTCGGGTTATGTCTTAGGCTTTTCAGCTTCGGGTAAAAACAAAACCCAAAGGCAGTCTGAACGGGTTTCAGGCTGCCTTAGGAAGACATGGAACGCGTGGGCAACAAGTGCCCACCCTACGCTTGCTACTCTTGCTCATCGGTTTCTTCTTTGGGATACCAGCAAACCCTTTCTTTAATGCTTTCATAAAACTCTTCTTTGCTGCTTACCCTGGTGAATATAGGCGGGTCAAAGCTGATGATTTCTACAACTGAATCTATACAAAAGAAAATATAGAGTTTTTCGTATTCGCTGATTTCATCCATCGTACGGTAACGTTCTTTGGCAAGCCATTCAACATATTTTCTGTCGGTAACTTCAAAAAATCGCTCATTCTTTGCAAATAAAGGATGAAGGTTTCCATTTGGAGTGGCTAAATCATCAAATGTCGCCCACATTGAACAATCTTCTGTATGCTGGAAATGAATAGGGTCATCTACCGAAATTTTAAATAAATCGCCTTTTTTTCAGATGAAACCAAAAAATGTATTTGCCCTTCATCTACACAGGCGACTTCAAAATAAAATCCGCCTATTGGACCATCAATGGATTTCAATTTGTCAATCATGATTATTTCCTATTTGTTATATCGGATTTTTGTTCACTCTACGACTTTCTTGCCATCTTTACTTTTCCGCTGAATTTCTAGTGTGGGAGCATTATCTCTTGAACTATGGTTGCGGACATTAACATCACGTCCGTCAGGTAATTTTCCCCTAATTGTACCATCGGCATCAGTGAGGTAGGGTGGGCACTTGTTGCCCACGCGTCTGTTCCGGCTGCCGCCGAAGGCAGCCTGAAAGCAAACGCAGGTCGGGTTATGTTTTAGACTTTTCAGCTTCGGGTAAAAACAAAAACCCAAAGGCAGACTGAATGGGTTTCAGGCTGCCTTTGGAATAGAACGCGTGGGCAACAAGTGCCCACCCTACGCGGGTTATGCGCTTACTTGATAACTTTCTGCAAGTTTTTCCCACTCATTCTTTTTTATATTAAATTCAAATTCTGCCTGATTAAATGCTTGTTCAAGCGTATCATGAAAAGTATCTGTTTGCTCCTTTCCTGTCTCATCTAAATAAAATAGGTAAAACCCACCACTTCCACCTGTGTACTCTGCAATACTTAAAGCAGTAGGGCGAGGGAGTAAATTACCATTTGAATAATGCTTAGTATTTTCCATTACATGTCTATCTTTATTTAAAATAACATGGTATAAAATTCTTTCTTCCATATATTTTCTCGCAAAATTAAGGTTTAATAACTACTCTGCTATTTTCAATAACTTCACCGCCTTCATGTGCACTTTTATCATATGCCTCAAAATGTCCATGATGGTCATTTGGATTTCTCGTCTCATGGTCGCCATAACGAGTTTGCCTCATTCCATCTTTAGATAAAAATCTACCTTTACCTTTATCTTCATAACCCTCGCCTAAATATTTTTTGACATTTTCATCAAATTGTTGCTTTGTCAGTTCTCCCACATTATGTTCCGGAGCAGTATTTCTTTTAGGCTTGGATTCTACTTTGGATTGTGGTTTATTAGTAGTTCTAGCATCAATTCGAGTTTGGATACTACTCGGGCTATAAGGGTCGCCATTGAGCGCAGGCTTGCCACCGCTGGTTTTTTGTCTGCCCGTAGGTGGCTGTTTGCTTTTGCTTTCCGCACTCGGCGAAGGCTTGGCTTACTGTTGTTACTGCTGATTTTAAGGCAGCCTGAATGGGTTTCAGGCTGCCTTAGGGAGACATGGAACGCGTGGGCAACAAGTGCCCACCCTACGCTTGCTGGTTAATGCTTAGGCAGTTCGGGTAAGGGCAGGGTTAAAAACTGCGCCATGCCTTGTTCAAAATCGGCATCTAACTTTGCCAAATCTTTGACTTCGCCGGCTTTAACCGCTTTATCCCGCAACAAGGCAAAGCAGTCCCGAACGCCTTGTGCGACATATTCACGCAGTTCGGTTTCGGTTTTTTCAGCCCAATTCTTTTCGGGAACAACCAAATCTATTGTATAGTAAGGCTGATTGCGTCCTTTCCTTAAACGTTCGGGACCCTCACCACCATCAAAGTCAATCTCTCCACCTGCCACTCTAAATATAATAGAAAATTCGTGTAGGGTTTTAAAATGGGAACATGGTTTGTCTTTATTTTTATTAAATATTCTATTTAATAAAATATGATATTGCCAAAACCGTTTATCAGTTTTATAGCCACATTGCATTCTAATTCCAATAAACATTGGTTATTTTCCTTTTTTACTATTTTTACTACGCATATGATGTGGTACGTAGTTAGGGTCATAATTTGGATGTCCAAGCTTTCGTTTGCCTGCCCATGGTTCTTTATTTTCTGGACCAGGATTACGTTCAACTAAATTGCGTTCAATTTCTGCCGCTTTATTTCTAGGTCGCTTGCCAATAGGTATTACATTCCCTTTTCCTACTTCGTCTTTCGTATAACGTGTATCAGGGTTTTTACTAATTCTATATTTTTGTAGATTACCATTTTCATCTACTTTCCTATAAATCGTAGTCGGTTCGTTATTCAGCGTATTACCATGTGCATAAGGTGAATTGACACTCCGTTGTTTACCATTGGCATCTATTGTGAAATAGCCGCCGCTTTCGCGCTTATAAATCTCGCTTCTGCTGCCTATATCATAAATGCCTGTTCCTGTTGCCGTTCCGCCTTTTGGTCCTATATAGGGCTGCCCCCATTCAGTATTGGCTGTGCCAGTCTTACTTTCCCCACTCGGCGCAGTTTTCGGCGTCCCATTATTATTACTAATCTTCTGTTGCAGTTCCGCATTGTGGTTCGCATTGTTCATGCCGATGTTGTTGTCGGGATGGGCGGGATGCGGTACGGACGGGGGTGGCGCTATGTTGGTTTTGCCTCTGCCAAACGGATTCGGAATTTCTATCTTGCGTCCTGCCGCCAAGGCGGCGGTTTCGGCAACCGATGCGGCCGCTTTCAGCGTTTCGGCGGTGGCGGGGTTGTTTTTTGCCCATTCCGATGCGCGCGATTTTAACCCCTGCACGGCAAACGCGCTCTCCTGCATGCTTTTTACGGCGGAGGCGAGCCCTTCCTGCCCGCCCATCAGGCTGCGGGCGGCAAAATAGCTGCGGGCGGCATAGTAGCCGCCGTATTCGCCGCCTATGTCTGTTGCGGTATTGATGCCGATTGCGGTGGATGCGCCGTTTAATCCGGTTGTCAGGAAATTGGTGCCGGCTATCAGGCCGCCGCGTATGGCCTGCATGGTGTTGCCGAATAAGCCTTTGTTGTTGTCAAAGTCGGTCAGCAGTTTGCCGGCTTCTTCGTGGCGTTGGATGCCGTTGGGGATGACTTGGGCGTTGTCCTGCCAATAACGCTGTACGAAGCTGTCGTTAGAAGGGGGGATGATTTTGGTTTTGGTGGCGGTGCCGCTGATTTTATAGGTATAGATGTCGCGCGCGCCTTTGGGGGCGGGATAGCCGCCGCCCTGCGGGCCGTCGTAGCCGTCAGTGGGGTGGTGTTCGTGGCCGGTGTATTTTAGGGTGTAGACGGTGAAGCCGTCTGTGACGCCGCCGTAGTGTTTTTCTTCGCTGCGGGAATTGTGGTTGTCGAACGGGGCGTGGACTTCGTATCCGTGGTTGGAGAAGTGGGTTTCGTATTTTAAATCGGCATCAAACCCTGTGCGCTCGTGCATTAAGGGCAGAACCGGACCGGTTGCGGTGGCGGAAAAGGGGTGTATCCGGTAGTCGATGTTTTTTACGCTGCCGCGTGCCGCGCCGAACAGATGCCGGTCGCCGCCGGGCAGGTAGTGGTTTACCTGCATGGCGTCGCGCAGGTTGGGGTCTATGTCTTGTGCTTGGGCGGGTTGCCAGAGGGCGGCTGCGGCGGCAAGGAGGGCGAGGGCTTGTTTGACGGGGTGTTTCATTGCGTTGTCTTGGGTGGTTGGGGGACGGGAGACGGGATGGAGGGCTTTCAGGCTGCCTTAGGGCAGGGAACGCGTGGGCAGCAAGTGTCTACCCTACGGGAAACGGCGTTGTGCGTATCGGTTTGGGTTTGGGGCAAACGCGGCACGGTAGGGTGGACACTTGTTGCCCACGCGTCTGTTCCGGCTGCCGCCGAAGGCAGCCTGAAAGGATTTGCGGGTGTGGGGTTATTGCCCTTGCTGCGCCTGCCGGCGTTTGCGGACGGTTTCGCTGCTGTGGGGCGGGGTGTCGCTGTTGCGGTTTTCAACGGCGGGGGCGGTGTCGGCTGTTTGGCCGCCGTAGGGTTCTATGCCGGAAAAGTCCACCATCAGCCCTTCGGTGGGTTTGATGTTTTTGCTGACTTTATAGGGGCCCATCCAGAGGGCGTAGTTTTCTTTGTAGGCGGCTTCAAAGGCGTTGGTTTGGGGTTTGATGAGGAGTTTTTTGCTGTGCCTGTCTACGGCGAAGTATTCGAGCTTGGTTTGGGCACGCAGGGTTTCGGCGTTGTAAAGATGCAGTTCGGTGCGGCTGC
>CAUQSD010000004.1:0-65353 GCA_963520685.1 uncultured Kingella sp.
TGGTTAGACCTTCAAAGTTGAGTATTGTACTATTTTGTTTTTAATTTACTATAAAAATGAGACAAGGCGGCGAGCCGCAAGGCGTACAGGTAGTACGTCAAGGCGAGCCAACGCCGTATCATTGCGATTTTAATCCACTATAATCCACTATATTGTTTCAGGCTGCCATCGGATGCAGAACGCGTGGACAGCCAGTGTCCGCCCTACCCGTTCAAAACCTGTCTGCCCTCTCTTTTTCTCAAGCCGCCATAGGTCGCCGCCGAAAAACGGCGTAATCGGCAAAACCATAACCATCGTTTTCCTTGTATTACGGATAAACAAAGGCAGCCTGAAAACCGTTTATTGTTTTCAGGCTGCCTGTTTTGCGTGCGGTCAACACCCCAGCTTGGGATTGCCGATGCGTTCGCGAACGCGCTCTTGGTCTTTTCTGCGGATAACGTCTGCCAAGGCCAGCATTTGGTCGGCAAGCGTTTCATTGTCGCCGTCCGCCCGCGCAGAAAGCAGAATGGCGGCAAGCTTCATAGCTTGGTATTTGTCTATGGATTGGTTGTCTTGCATGATGACGCTCCTTGTCGCGTGAAAAAACAGGCAGCCTGAAAACCTTTCAGGCTGCCTTGCCAGTTATTCCGAGTGTCCGCCTCCGCCACGACGGCGCAGCACCGCAGGCGTTTCAAAATCGTCAATTACCTTTTGGCTGGCGAAATCCGCCGCCACAAAATCTTCGGCAACCAAATTTGCGCTGCGGACATCGCGGGCAGAACGGAAAATATTGTGCATCGGGCTGCGGTGTGCGGCTTCTGTCGGCGCAACGGTGTGGCGCGAGCCGTATGCGGATTGGCTTTCGTTTTTCTCTTTTAAACCGGTGGCGATAATGGTGATGCGGATGGATTCTTCGGGCATGGTTTCGTCTTCTGCCGTGCCGAATTTCAGTTCGGCATCGGGCGAAGCATATTCGCTCACTACGGCCATGATTTCTTCGTATTCGTCCAAAATGAAGCAGTCGGGCGCGGTGGTAATGTTTACCAATACGCCGCGCGCGCCGCTCAGGCTCACATCGTCCAACAGCGGGCTGGAAATTGCCTGCTCCACGGCAATGCGGGCACGGTCGGTACCTTTGGATTCGCCAATGCCCATCATGGCCATGCCGGTGATGCTCATCATGTTTTTCACGTCGGCAAAATCCAAATTGATGAGACCGGGGCTGGTGATGATTTCGGAAATGCCCGCCACGCCGTTTCGCAGTACATTGTTCGCCGCACGGAACGCTTCGCGCACGGTTACACCTTTGCCCAGCGCGCCCAGCAGTTTGTCGTTCGGCACAACGATGAGCGAATCCACATGTTGTTTCAGCTGTTCTATGCCTTGTTGCGCCACCACGCAGCGTTTGCCTTCGTGTTTAAACGGGCGGGTAACCACGGCAACGGTCAAAATTCCCATTTCTTTGGCAATTTCTGCAATCACGGGGGCTGCACCCGTACCCGTGCCGCCGCCCATGCCGGTTGTGATGAACAACATGTTCGCACCGCTGATGGCGGTGGAGATGGCTTCACGGTCTTCCATGGCCGCATCACGCCCGACATCGGGATTCGCCCCCGCACCCAAACCGCGAGTCAGGCTTGCACCAAGCTGGATTTTGGTTGGCGCGGCATTGTTTGCAAGCGACTGCGCATCTGTATTTGCACTGATGTATTCCACGCCCTGAATCGGGTTGTCAATCATGTTGTTGATGGCGTTACAGCCGCCGCCGCCCACGCCGATAACTTTAATAACGGCGGGGCCTACGGCGTTTTCCGTGAAATTGTAAACGGGATTGTTGTCCATAATATTCGGGCTCCTCATGCTCTCATGCAAGCATTGTTCGGGGATAAGTGGTTTTCAGGCAGCCTGAAAAGGCTCAGGCCGTGCGGAAAGTTACAGGTTTTCTTTCATCCAGCGTGCAATTTTGCCGAACATGCCGGGCTTGCGCGGTTTGGGTTCGGGCAGCAGCAGACCGTCTTCATCGTCATCGTCTTCATCTCGGCGGCGACCTGCCGGTTCTGCTCTGCCTTTAACGGTGTTTTTTTCAGGGATATCGTTGCGGCGGGCGGGTTTGCCTGCGCTACTGCCGTTCTGTTTCGCGCGCTTGGCTGCGGCGTGCAGCAAACCGATAACGGTGGCGTAACGCGGATTGCGGATGCGGTCGGACAGGGTGCCGACATCCTGTGGCACTCCGATGCGTGCAGGCAGGCGGAACACGTCTTCCGCCAACTCCACCACGCCGCGCAATAATGATGCACCGCCCGTCAGAACAATACCTGATGTCAATACTTCTTCGGGGAAACCCGCATGGCGCAATTCGTTCAGTACAAGTTCCAGAATCTCTTCCACGCGCGGACCGATAACGCTGGCAAGCGTGCGGCGGGAAATTTGACGCGGCAGGCGGTCGCCCACGCTTGGCACTTCTACCATGTCGTCCAAACCATCCAAATTTTCCAAAGCGACACCGTGGAATATTTTGATGCGCTCGGCTGCGGCATAGGGTGTACGCAGGGCTTGTGCGAGGTCGCGGGTAATTAGGTCTCCCGCAATCGGGATGACGGCGGTATAGCGGATTGCGCCGTTGGTATAGACGGCAATATCGGTTGTGCCGCCACCGATGTCTATCACGCACACGCCGAGTTCTTTTTCGTCTTCAGTCAGCACGGCATCCGCGCTCACCAAAGGCTGCAACATAATTTCGTCCACTTTCAAGCCGCAGCGTTCTATGCACTTTTGCACGTTCTGCAAGGCGGTTACCGCGCCAGTGATGATGTGGACGCGGGTATCCAGCCGCACGCCGCTCATGCCTACGGGTTCGCGTACGCCGGGCTGGTTGTCTATGATGTATTCCTGCACCACGGTGTGCAGTATCTGGTGGTCGGGAGGGATATTGACGGCTTTGGCGGTGTCTTTGGCTCGCTCTATGTCGGCGCGGCTGACTTCGCCGTCTTTGATTTTGACGACACCTTGGGAATTGAGGCTACGGATATGGTTGCCGGAAATGCCGGTTACCACGCTGCTGATTTTGCAGCCTGCCATACGCTCGGCCTCGCTCATCGCCTGTCTGATGGATTGTGCGGTCGCGTCGATGTTGGTAACCATACCGGCTTTGAGGCCGCGCGATTCGGACAGCCCCATACCGACTATGTTGATTTCGTCATCTACTACTTCTCCAATCAGGGCGATGACTTTGGACGTGCCGACATCCAGCGCGCTGACATATTGCTTTTTTTCAACCATATGCGTTGTTCCAAAAATTAAATTACTTTTTTCTTGCTTTTGTTTTTGCCGAAGCGGGGAGGGGTTTTACCGCTTCTTCTGCGGGGAAATCTTCCTGTTCCAAGGCTGGTTCGGGAGCGGGGGCATCTGCCCGCCGTCTAACGGCGGAAGCATCGGGATAGCGCATATCTACATAGTCCAGATATTTCGCCTGCGCGGAAAGTTCGCGCGGATACAGTTCTACAAAGCGTGCCATGCGGGCGTTTGCGCTGTCTTTGCCCAAACGCAGTTCTATGCCGTTGGAGAGCATCATTGTCCATGCGCCGCGCGGGCTATATTGTAAACGCAGAATCTTCAAACGCAAAGGCTTCAATTGGTTATTGAAACTTTCGTATTGCAGCAGCATCAGCTTTTGTTCGTTCACGTCGCCGTCGAATTCGGGCAACGTGCCGTTATAGGCAGCCTGAAAGACTTCGCCGTTGTCCGACACTAACCCTGCCTGCTCGCCGCTGCGCATCCAGCGGGCGGCGGGGCGGTATTCTTCTGCGGTGATTTTCACGGCATCGGGCGGGATGCGGTCTATCAGGATGCGGCGCACCCATTCCAGCCGCTGCGCTGCCTGTTGGGCATGGTGCAGGTTTACGCTGAAAAAGCTGCCGGTGAGATAGGGACGCACGGTTTCAAAAATCCGCTCTCTGTCGGCGTGTTGGAAGTTTTCGCTGCCGTCGGTATTGACGATGCTGATGCTGGCGATTTGGAAATAGGGCAGGCGGGAAATCCATATGCCGCCCGTCATCAGCAGGAAGGCGAGCGCAATCCATAACAGAAGCTGTTTCACGGTATGTTCCGCTTGTCAAAAGCGTTTTGCAGAATGGCGACGCACAGGTCGGCGAAGGGAATGCCTTGTTGGGCGGCAGCTTTGGGAATCAGGCTGTGTGTGGTCATGCCGGGCAGGGTATTGGCTTCCAGTATGTAGAGGCGGCCGTCTGCATCTTTTAGGAAATCGATGCGCCCACAGGTGTTGCCGCCGCCGATGGCGGCAAAGGCTTGTTCTGCCAACTGGCGGATTCCGGCTTCGGCTGCGGTATCCAAATCGGAGGGGCAGAGATAGACGGTGTCGTTACGGCGGTATTTGGCTTCCCAGTCATAAAAATCGTTTTGGGGGATGATGCGGATGCTGGGCAGTGCTTGGCCGTTGAATACGCAGCAGGTGTATTCGCCGCCGGAAAGGTATTGCTCGGCAAGGATTTCGCCGTGCAGCTTTTGGTCGCGCAGTTCGCGATAGGCTTGTTTCAGGCTGCCTGCTTGGCGGATTTTGCGTACGCCTACGCTGCTGCCTTCGGCGGCGGGCTTGATGAACAGGGGCAGCCCCAAGGTGCGTTCCACTGCGTCAAAATCGGTGTCATCGTGCAGCACGGCAAAGGGCGGAACGGGCAGCCCCAGTGCCTGCCAGATGAGTTTGCAGCGGTATTTGTCCATGCCGAGCGCGGAGGCCAATACGCCGCAGCCTGTGTAGGGAATGCCGAGTGCTTCCAATGCGCCTTGTACGGTGCCGTCTTCGCCGTATGTGCCGTGCAGCAGGTTGAAGGCGGCCTGGAAACCTTGTTTGGGCAGCTCGACAAGTTCGGTTTCGGCCGGATCGAACGGGTGTGCGTTTATGCCTTTGCTTTGCAGGGCGGCGAGTACGGTTCTGCCGCTGTCCAGCGACACTTCGCGCTCGGACGAGAACCCGCCCATCAGGACGGCTACTTTGCCGAAGTCTTGCATGGTTGGAAATCGCTTTCTTATTGCTTACGGTTGGGGCGGCTGCGGCGGAGAAGGCAGCCTGAAAACGGTTTGCAGCCTGAAACGGGTCTTTCAGGCTGCCTGAAAATTATTCGGGCGACAGGGCGCGCAATGCCTGTGCCACGCGGTTGATGCTGCCTGCGCCCATGGTGATGACGACATCGCCGTCTTGCAGCACGCTGTTGAACAGGGTGGCGGGCACATCGTCCACATCGGCGCAATAAATCGGTTCAAGCTGCCCGCGTACGCGGATGGCGCGGGCAAGCGAGCGGCTGTCGGCGGCAACTATCGGCTCTTCGCCTGCGGCATAGACATCGGTCAGCACAACGCCGTCTGCCGTGCCGAGCACGTTTACAAAGTCTTCAAAAAGATCGCGGGTGCGGGTGTAGCGGTGCGGCTGGAACGCCAATACCAAACGGCTGCTGGGGAATGCGCCGCGCGCAGCGGCGATGGTTGCCGCCATTTCGGCGGGGTGGTGTCCGTAATCGTCAATCACCAGTGCGCTGCCGCCTGCGGGCAGCCTGATTTTGCCGTAGCTCTGGAAACGACGCCCCACGCCGCCAAACGATGCCAGCCCGCGCTGTATCGCTTCCACGGACGCGCCGCATTCCAATGCCACGCCGATACTTGCCAATGCGTTCAACACATTGTGTCTGCCCGGCAGGTTCAGCAATACGTCAAATTCCCGTATGCCGTCTTTGGTTTTCGCGTGGACGCAAAACGCCATCTGCGCGCCGCGCGTTTCCAGCTTGTCGGCCCAAATATCGGCGGTTTCGTCTCCAATTGCGTAAGTGGCAAAGGCTTTTTTGATTTTGGGCAGGATGGCACGCACGTTTGCGCTGTCGGTACAGAGAAAGGCTTTGCCGTAAAACGGCATGCGGTGGACAAAATCCACAAACGCCTGTTGCAGTTTTTCGGGATTATGTCCGTAGGTATCCATGTGGTCTTCGTCTATATTGGTCACGACCGACAGCACGGGCGACAGGTATAAAAACGAAGCATCGCTCTCATCCGCTTCGGCAACCAGCCATGTACCCTGCCCGAGCTTGGCATTGGTACCCGCAGCGGTGAGTTTGCCGCCGATGACGAAGGTGGGATCAAAACCCGCCGCGCCGAGTACGGAGGCAGTGAGGCTGGTGGTGGTGGTTTTGCCGTGCGTGCCTGCAATGGCGATGCCGTCGCGCAGGCGGAACAGCTCGGCGAGCATCATGGCACGCGGGATAACGGGAATATGCTGCGACAGGGCAGCCTGAACCTCCGGATTATCGGCTTTTATGGCGGAGGACGTTACCACGACTTCCGCGCCGTCTATGTGTTCCGCCGTGTGTCCGGGAAAAACGCGCACGCCCAAATCCGACAGATGGCGGGTTGCCGCGCCCTGCGCTTGGTCGGAACCGGACACGCGGAAACCGAGGTTATGCAGCACTTCGGCAATGCCGCACATGCCTGCGCCGCCAATACCGACAAAATGGATGTTTTTCACGCGGTTTTTCATGGTGTTGCTGCTTTCCTGTCGCTGCGCCCACACCGCGCGGCGAAGGCGGCGCACATGGGCAAAGGGCAGTATTTTAAAGGCTCTTAACATATTCCGCTATGGTCTTTTCAGATTATAACGGTTTGCTGACGATTCAAAACGGGCGTGAATCCATCCCGCAAACGTATCTGTTTTCATGCACATGAGCTACATATCGCTTGGACGATTGGGGTTCGCAACCCGACCGACATTTGCCGCATAGAAAAAACTGCCCCAACCATAAAAAGCTGAGACAGTTTCTATTCCAATTTGCACCAACAACCAAATAATGTGCCATGAATACGACCTACCAACGGAATCCAAACCAAAGACAACGCATTCCTCATATTTCCGTGCATAGGCATCACCCTTTCCCCGCATCCTGCCAAGCCAGAATAATCTCGCGGTTAGACGGCGAAAATACGCGCTCGGCGGCGGCTTCGGCATCCAGCCATACGTATGCGCGGTGTTCGCTCAGGCGGATGGGCGTGCTGCGGGAAACGGCGGCGGAAAACCAGTGTTCGGTATTGTGCGTTACGCCTTCGGCATAGCGGTGTCGCCAGTGTTCGTATATTTCGTACACGGTGCTGTGCCGCCAATCGCGCAGGGTGTTTTCAGGCAGCCTGATACCGGTCTCTTCCTGTACTTCGCGCAGGGCAGCCTGAAACGGGGTTTCACCTTCTTCCAAGCTGCCGGTTACGGATTGCCAGAAACCGGGCGGATTCAGGCGTTCCAGCAGCAGTATCTGCCCGGAATGGTCGTGCAGCAGCACCAACACGGATATGGGTTTTTTCGGCGGTTTAGGGATTTCAGGCTGCATCATGACGGAGCTTTCCTTAGGATATGGGTTTTGTTGGAACGGAACTTTGGTTTCAGATAGAAAAATATAGCCGGTTAATAAAAATGGTACAGATGCGATTCTAACCAACCATAACAGGCAACGCCTAGCCAGAAACCGATGACGCATTCTGCTTTCAGGCTGCCTTGTAGCACGAATTGTGTAGGACGGGCACTTGCTGCCCACGCGTTTCTTTACATTCGCCCACAATATCTGTGGATAAGCCTGTGGAGAAGCGGTTGCCTGCAAAAGATTTCCTTTGCCCGATAAGGTTCGTTCCAAGCGTGCATAAAATTTAGGCACGGTTGCGTCAAAACAGGCAGCCTGAAATCATATCACAATGAATAATATAAACTTTCTAAAACACCACCCTGCCCTATTCCCATCCGACAACAACCTGAAAACCGCTGCCGCACCCGCCGCCAAACCCGTTTTCAGGCTGCCTTGCCGCCGATTTGTAAGCCCCTTGTAAAACTGCGATAATCGGCCTCCCAATTCCGCCCGCATTCAGGAGCAAACATGGCAACCCAAACCGCCAACGCAATCCGATTTCTTTCTATGGACATGGTTCAGAAAGCCAATTCCGGCCACCCCGGCGCACCGATGGGCATGGCCGATATGGCCGACGTACTGTGGCGCGATTTCTTGCGCCACAATCCTGCCGACCCCAAATTTCCCAACCGCGACCGCTTCGTGCTGTCTAACGGACACGCCTCCGCGCTGTTGTATAGCCTGCTGCACTTAAGCGGCTACAACCTGAGTACGGAAGATTTGCAGCACTTCCGCCAACTGCACAGCAAAACGCCCGGCCATCCGGAATACGGCTACACCGACGGCGTGGAAACCACCACCGGCCCGTTGGGGCAAGGCATTGCCAACGCAGTCGGCATGGCGTTGGCAGAAAAAATCCTCGCCGCCCGATTCAATCGGGAAGGCTTTGACATCGTCAACCACCACACCTATGTATTACTGGGCGACGGTTGCCTGATGGAAGGCATATCGCACGAAGCCTGCTCGCTGGCTGGCACGCTGGGCTTGGGCAAACTGATTGTGCTGTACGACGACAACAACATCAGTATAGACGGCAAAGTGGACGGCTGGTTTTCCGAAAACATTCCGCAACGCTTTGAAAGCTACGGCTGGCACGTCGTTCCCAATGTGGACGGACACAACGCCGATGCCGTCCGCGCCGCCATAGAATCCGCCCGCGCCGACACCGCCCGCCCCAGCATCATCTGCTGCAAAACCCTAATCGGCAAAGGCGCGGCCACCAAAGAAGGCAGCCACAAAACCCACGGCGCACCGCTGGGCGCAGACGAAATCGCCGCCACCCGCAAACACTTAGGCTGGGATTACGCCCCGTTTGAAATCCCCAAAGAAATCTACCAAGCCTGGGACGCACGCGAAAAAGGCGCAAAGTTGCAAGCCGAATGGAACGGACTGTTCGCACGATACAAAGAACACTATCCCGCCGAAGCCGCCGAATTCGAACGCCGCACAGCAGGCAGGCTGCCTGAAAACTTTGATGCCGCAATTCAGGCTGCCCTGTCCGACGTGTGTGCCAAAGCCGAAAACATCGCCACCCGCAAAGCCAGCCAAAACAGCATCGCCGTCTTGGCAAGCCTGCTGCCCGAACTGGTCGGCGGCTCGGCAGACCTAACCCCGTCCAACCTCACCGACTGGGCCGGGAGCGTATCCGTAACCAAAAACAACGGCGGCAACTACATCCACTACGGCGTACGCGAATTCGCCATGTCCGCCATCGTAAACGGATTGGCACTGCACGGCGGCATCAAACCCTTCGGCGCCACTTTCCTCATGTTCAGCGAATACGCCCGAAACGCCCTGCGCATGGCCGCCCTGATGAAAACCAACCCGATATTCGTCTATACCCACGATTCCATCGGCTTAGGCGAAGACGGCCCCACCCACCAGCCCGTAGAACAAACCGCCACCCTGCGCCTGATACCCAACATGGACGTATGGCGGCCGTGCGACACCGCCGAAAGCCTGACCGCATGGGCAGAAGCCGCCAAAGCCGCCGACCATCCGAGCTGCCTGATATTCAGCCGCCAAAACCTCCCCTTTATCCCACGCAGCGCGGAGCAGCTTACCGACATCAAACGCGGCGGCTACGTCATCAACGAAACCGCCGATGCAAAAGCCGTCATCATCGCCACCGGTTCCGAAGTCGCCCTCGCCTTAGACGCACAAAAACTGCTGGCGGCGCAAGGCATCCCCGTCAACGTCGTATCCATGCCCTGCACCTCCGCCTTTGACCGCCAAGAAGCCGCCTATCGCACCGCCGTACTGCCCGAACACCTGCCCCGCATCGCCGTGGAAGCCGGCACACCCGACGGCTGGTACAAATACGTCGGACTAAACGGCGCAGTCATCGGCATCAGCCGCTTCGGCGAAAGCGCACCCGCAGACGAACTGTTCAAACTGTTCGGCATAACGGCGGAACACGTCGTCCAAGCCGTCAAAAGCGTGCTGTAACCCACCGCATAAAAAGGCAGCCTGAAAACCAAATCCGTTTTCAGGCTGCCTTTTCCATCACAGTTTACCAGCAGGCAGGCACCCGCCAACCACGCGCTTTCAGGCTGCCCTGCACACACGAAACCGTTATAGTCGATTAAAATTGCAATGATACGTCGTTGGCTCGCCTTGACGTACTACCTGTACGCCTTGCGGCTCGCCGCCTTGTCTCATTTTTATTTTAATCGACTATAAAATAACACCTTTTCCCCAACACGAACCCGCCATGCAGCCCCTAGACTACTGCCGCGAAAAAGCCCGCGCCAGCCAATCCAGCTTTCTGGCCGGCTTCCGCTTCCTGCCCCCCGAAAAACGTGATGCCATAACCATACTCTACGCCTTCTGCCGCGAACTGGACGACATCGCCGATAACAACAGCAATCCCGCCGTCGCCCGTACCACCCTGGCATGGTGGCGGCAGGATTTGGCAAAAGTCTTCCGGCCCGACACCATGCCCGAACACCCCGCCAACCAAGCCCTGCGCACCATCATCCCCGTTTTCAGGCTGCCCGAAAGCGAACTTGCCGACATCATCGGCGGCATGGAAATGGACCTGCACCACAACCGCTACGCCACCTTTAACGACCTGCAATACTACTGCTATCGCGTCGCAGGCGTAGTCGGGCGGCTGATTGCCCGCATCCTCGGCCACACCGACGAGCGCACCCTGCAATACGCCGAAACACTGGGCCTCGCCCTGCAACTGACCAACATCATCCGCGATGTCGGCGAAGACGCACGCATGGAACGAATCTACCTGCCGCAGGACGAGCTCGCCCGCTTCCGCGTATCCGAAACACAAATCCTCTCCGCACAAAGCACCCCCGAATTCGCCGCCCTGATGCAGTTCCAATTTGAACGCACACAACAAACATACCGCCAAGCCGTCGCCCAACTCCCCAAGCCCGACCGAAAAAACCAAAAAGCAGGCCTCATAATGGCATCCGTGTATTACGCCCTGCTGATGGAAATCCGGCGGGACGGACTCGCCAACGTACTGAAATACAAAATCCGCATCCCCAATCCCCGAAAAATGCGGATTGCCCTAAAAGCTTGGCTGTTTGGTTTTCATCCATAAATTTCAGGCTGCCCCCGAAAGGCAGCCTGAAATTTATGTACAACACCAATTTGCATATAGCGAGACCTTTGCAAAATCCTCATCTTTGGCCCATTTCTTCGCAATGCGCTTCTCTAATGCTTGAAAATATTTCAATATTATCTGCGCATTATGCGATGCTATTGCTTTGAAATGCGCTCAAATCTGAGGTTTTGCAAAGGTCTCATAGCGGTTGTATGTCCGCACGATTTCGTTTCAGGTTGCCTAAAATGAAACCGCTTAGCAGCAAGCATCCACGATACCCCCCTACTTTAGATACGACTGCCAAATACAAATTCGGGTGTAGTGCATAATTTCATGCACCACACCCGAATATTTTTACAACCTGACTAATTAGAAGATTTCACGCCAAGACAAGCGTTTCAATACGGCAGGATCATCCGGAAGATGTACCCTCTCAGTACTCAACTCACCGGTAATAGCCTTATTCAGAAGATACGCATCACCCGATTGTGCGTACAGAATCTTAGAAGTACCGGTATTGTTATATTGCTGGCGTATTGCAACTGTTGAGCCGTGTTCCACAAAGAACCCTGTAATCGCCTTACCGGATCCCACATTCAGCGGATAGGTATAACCCGTCTGCGGTGTACTGTCGCAAGTCAGCGAAGCAGTTTTGGCATCAATAAACGTATTGGCAACCACATAACGTTCTTTTTCCAAGTGCATATCGTAAATAAGCTGCTCGTAAGAAGTCGTACCATCGCTATTTTTAACGCTGCCCAAATCCATAAACCAGCCGGAATGTTTGCTCCAATCAATATCGGCCGTTGACAATTTATTGTCCACAGGGCTGATTGACTGTTTCAACAGATGCACAGGATTTGTCTGATCGCTATCGTTCACAACAGCGGTAGCCGTGCCGAACGTATTGGCAGAGCGGTCACGCAAACCATACAGGCTTTGAACACCTGTCGCATATGTTGTTTTGCGGTCTAAATAGCCGTTGTTTTTGATACCGGTACCAAAAGTAAGCACAACATCGTTATCTGCAACTTTTTTGTGTTTAGATACGATTACTTTTGTAGAAATCGGTTGTCCGGCTCTTGTGGTAAACAATTTCTGCGGTGCAACAGTAGCCCATTGGTTTCTGTCGTTTGATGTCAAATCAAACCGCCAAATATTGCCTTTCACATCACCTGCATAGGCGTAATCATAAATAGCATCGCCGTCCACATCAAACGGAGTAACGTGTGCAATACCGTTCGGTTCGGCTTTTGTGCCACCAACGTTTGTACTGATGAAGCGGAAGGAAGGCTGCCCATTGATTTGGTCGATCGTCATCACATAAATACCGGCAGGACCATCGTTTGCGGTACAGTTGCCATTCGCCTCATCGGCAGTACTACACCAACCGTTACCAAATACCGCACCCCAGCTACCATCATGGAAGCGGCCAAATACCGGCGTACCATAAGTATTACCCAGGTTTTTCCAAACACTGTCGCCAGCATTGTATGACCACTCGCCGATAACGCGGCTGTTTGCATTGGTTTTGCTAAACGAATCGGGTTCGGTTACATCCAGCATATAAACCGAGTTGCCGCCCGCACCCAAACCGCTCATCAACAGCGTGTGCCATTTACCCATATAGAAGACATCGCCAATTCCTACGGTTGAATCGTTGTAATAGTTGTGGGCATAGTTGGTATTTGAAAAGTCCAACGCGTTCACAACACTGCCGCCTCTTGATTCGGGGCGGGTAATGCGCTGTAAAACGCTTCCCGGCATATAAGCCAGCATTTCGTGACCATCACTGGTGGACAAATCGATTGTACCGTCCGCTTTATGCGTACCGGCACGGAAGCCGTGCATAAAGCCGTCGTTTGAACCTGCATAAATCACGCTGCTACGTGTCCGGTGGTTGCTGCGGAAAGTACTGTAAGATTCGCCGGATTTCTCTGCGCCTGGAGTGCCGTGTCTTCTATCAGTAAAGTCATTGTTCTCATATTTGCTGTCGGGATAGCCGACCCAAACGGGAGATGAGTTGATGACATCACCCATCACGCTGCGGCGGAAACGGAACAGACCGACACCGACATTGGTTTGCTCGTTGCTGCGATCACCCTTCAAATATTCCAAACGTGCTTGTGCAGTTGTTACGGGCTCACCAGTCTGCTGCAAGGCCTGCTGCTGTGCGGCAGACAAGTTGCCCCAGTCCATGCTTACACCGCCATTGCCATTCCATGTCCACGTAATCCTGTCGTTATAGTTCGGATTGGGATTAACCGATTTGTTCGTGCTCTTACATTGTCCTCTCAGGAAAGCACTTACGGCCGTGTCATCATATGAACCACCATCTAGCAAACAGGCGGCATCCCATTCTGCAACGGAATTAACAACCAATTTTTTGTTCACCAATGCCATGTTTTTGGCCTGAACCTGACCTGTCCAATAATAATTGTTAAACAAAGACAGATACACTTGGGAGTTTTCAAGAATCTCTGAGTTAGGCAAGTTTGTAGAGGCATTACCTTGAGATTCAGTTGCAGAAGTTACTTTGAAGCAGGTTACTTCGTGGTTATTGACAGAACCACCGGTAGAACCGGCAAAACCAAATCGGAACGTTTCTGGCAGTGGACCATTAATTTTCACAAGATCCTTATTTAAAATAATTGGCTGATATTCTCCTCCATTAAATGCATACCATACGCTACCAACACCATTCTTATCTATTTTTATTCGATAAGAAATCGGCTTAGCCTTAGTTCGGCTATCCACTTTTGAATATAAAGTTTCAGGTATTCTCGCATGTGCTAAGTATTTCCCATTATATAACTCACCAAGTAAGGGTTTACCATTTGCATCTTTACGAACATTATCAATATCAGCTTTAAAATTTAACGGCCCCTGACCAGACGGTAAATATTTTGCAGCTATATTCTGCTGACCATTTTTACATGCCCATCTAATATGCTCTGCCCTCTTAGCTACAGAACCGCCACCCCAAAATTCGTTTTTATAAGCAGCAAGTTTGGCCTCTGCGGTGCTATCCCACGTCCAACCCCGTGCTGCATACACGTCTTTCAACCACTGATTACCCAAATAACCATAAGACATATTTGTCTTACCGCGAATACCGATTACATTTGGTACCCGACGGCCACCCACCGCATCAATAGGCCCCCATGCCTGACGGTCAGGAATACCCGTATTCGTATTATCACCTATGTAGCCAGGTATGACCGATGGTGCACCAGGTTCAGCACCATTTAAATAGTTACCATATTCATCAATCCCAATGCCAAGATAGCCACCATCCACACTTTCAAACATCTGGTTAATATTTGAACATGTGTAGCCCAATGAACCACCTGCCCCTCCCATAGTTGCGGGTCTGCTGCCATCTGCCAAATAAAATGACATACCATCGGCACCCGTACTTGCCCAGTCACTCCATGTATAAGTGATAAAACTAATATCTACTCCCTCGTTCGTAGGAAAAGTAAAATCAGAAACGATACCACCCACTTGGGCATTATCGGCAGGTGTCAAACGCAATGCCCCCTTACCATCAGGATCATAATCATATTTAGAATCCCAATAACTTTGTATTGCTTTTGCATCACACTTACCCGGAGTACCTGCCACAGTAGGACTTGCAGTTTTAGCACCGGCAGTTTTTGCGGTTAAACACGCTTTATTTGTTGCAGAACGTGATGAATCACTGGATACCCCACCGCTGGCATCCGGCATCAGCCATTTGTTTTTTGTCTGCCCTTTCGTAAAATCTTCCTCAATTACCAAACCGTGCGCAAGCGGCACGGCAAACAGCGTTGTCGCCAAAACGGCAGCAAGCGGTTTCATTTTCTGCGTTAGGAACTTGTTTTTTGTTCGCATCATGTGCCTCCAATAAGTTACGGCAGGGCAAATAGCTTTTTTGCCACATGCCTTGCATCGTAGTAAACCATTAAATAATAAAGATAAATTCTTTATTTAATTGGATTTCAAAAATTAAATGTTAGTATGACCAGCAAGATTTATGCCGAAAGACATCCGTCCTGCCTAGAATGTGATAGTGCCTTGATGAGGCAGCATCAAAAATGAAATTTTCCCGTTGCTTTGTACCATGTTTCTGCTGATTTTTCTTGCAGGGGCGCGGCAAGCGTTTCAAACAGGTTTTGTGAGGAAAATGTGTCGCCGATGCGGGTAATCAGGATGCACCGTTGCACGGGTTCGCTGCCTGCCACAACCACCATGCGCCCGCCCTCTGCCAGATGTTTTTTCAAATTTTCGGGGATTTCTTTCAGGCTGCCGCCGATGTAAACAGCATCGAATTCGGCATCGGCGGGCAGGTTTTCCAAGCCGTCTAAGTTTTCATAACGGATGTTTTCCTGTTTCAGGCTGCCTAAAACGGCTTGGGCTGCGGCAAGCTGATGGGCATCTATGTCGCAGGTTGTGACAATTTTTGACAGTTTTGCCAACAGTGCGGTGGCGTAACCCGAACCGGTGCCGATTTCCAGCACGCGGTCAGTATTTTTCAGCTTCAACCCCTGCACCATGCGGGCAACAATTTTGGGTTCGAGCATCCTGCTGCCGTTTGGCAGGGGGAGGGACATGTCGGCATAGGCATAGCCCTGCTGCTCTGCGCCGACAAAGCGTTCGCGGGGGATTTCCTGCAATGCGTCCAAAACGTCAAAATCCAGCACGTCCCACGGGCGTATCTGTTGCTCTACCATATTGAATCGGGCTTTTTCAAAGTCCATCGGCGACTCCGTTGCGGTGTTTTGTCAAGAGAGGCGATTATAGCATTTTCAGGCTGCCTGAAACTTGTATGGCAAACAGCAAACGGCAGCCTGAAAACGTTTTGCGGTTTTCAGGCTGCCTTGTTGCGGGCGGACGGGATTTAGTCGTCCAATTTTTCGCGGATGATTTTAAGGCTGGGATAAGACAGGGTGATGTCGTATTCGCGACCGTTTTTGTAAGCTTCCACTTCCAAAACGGGTTTGCCCCATCTGTCGTCTGCTTCTATATCGTGAACTTGGTAGCCTCTCTGTTCCAACATGCGCACGGCTTTGGCGCGGTTTTGCTCAAAATTTTTGTCGCTGTAAATTTGCTGCTCTATGTAGTCGTTCGCGGAGGCAGTTGCAGCAACAAGTGCAGTTACGAGAATAAAAACTGTTTTTTTCATGTTTTATTTCTTTTAAGTGTATTCGGATTGTTTAGAAAGTTTAGGATGCCTGAAAATCAGTCGTCAATGCGTTCTTTAACAATGCGCAGATTGGGGTAAGACAGTTTGATGTCATATTCCCGTCCGTTTTTATAGGCCTCGGCTTCCAAAACGGGATGGCCACGATAATCGTCTGCTTGGATTTTACGAACATGATAACCACGTTTTTCCAGCATTCGCACGGCTTTGGCGCGGTTCTGTTCGTAATTTCTGTCATTGTGGATTCGGTATTCTATATGATTATCGGCAGATGCCGCGGCGGATACGAGCACAAGTGCGGCTGCTAAAACAAATTTTTTCATGGGGTGATACCTTTCAGTGTAAGCGGATAAACAGCGTTTGTCTTTCTGACAGGGTGCATTAAAACAAATCTAAATTAGAACAAAATTAGCATGCACAAATTTTCAGATTACCTGAAAATCACCGCCGCGAACGCGGGTGAAACGTGTCCACAACGTACTTCAACCGTTCGTTGGCAACGTGCGTGTAAATCTGAGTGGTGGAAATATCAGCATGCCCCAGCAGCATCTGTACCACGCGCAAATCCGCACCGTGGTTCACCAGATGGGTAGCAAAGGCGTGGCGCAGCGCATGTGGCGACAAATGGGCGATGCCTGCCTGTTCCGCATAGCGCGAAACCGCATGCCACGCGAGTTGGCGGCTGATGCCCGTTTTCTTCTGCGACACAAACACGGCTTCGCAACGGCTGCCTTTTAGCAGCAGCGGGCGCGATTGTGTCAGATAGCAGTCCAACCAATAGGCGGCTTCTTCGCCCATCGGCACAATGCGTTGTTTGTTCCCCTTGCCGATAGTGTTCACCATGCCTTGCGGCAGGCTGATTTCGGAGAGCCGCAGCGACACGGCTTCGCTCACGCGCAGTCCGGTGGCATATATCAGTTCCAGCAAGGCTTTGTCGCGCAGACCGTGCGGTGTTGATGTATCGGGTGCGTTCAGCAGGTTTTCAACGTCCTGCTCGGTAATCACGGGCGGCAGCCTGCGCGGCTGCTTGGCGGCACGCAAATCCCGACAGGGATTGTCCGCACGCTGCTCGGTTTCTTCCAGCCAGCCATAGAGCCGCTTGCAGGCGGACAAAGCCCGTGCCTGCGAACGCGGCTGCTCATTCCCACCATAAACCGCAGCGGCAAGAGCAACGCCGTCCGCACGGAAAAAATCCAGCCCCGCCGCCGCCAGCCGCGCCGACACCTTGCCCAAATCGCGGCGGTAGGCATCCAAAGTATTGCGCGACAGCCGCTCCTGCAACCACAAATAATCCAAAAGCCGCGCAACCAAATCCGCATCGTTTTCCGCCATACAAAAGCAGCCTGAAAAAAGCGCGCAGCATAACACAACCGTGTTTCAGGCTGCCTGAAAACCCCCTGCAACATTCTTACAGAAAACTTGACTGCTTTACTCGGATATTGGAAAATTCCGCCCAAAACAAACCATATCAAACCAAGCAGCACAGCCATGCGACTCACCACCAAAGGCCGCTTCGCCGTTACCGCCATGATTGATTTGGCAATGAACGCACAGGAGCGTGCCGTCAAACTCAACACCATCAGCGAGCGGCAAAACATTTCCCTTTCCTATTTGGAACAGCTTTTCGGCAAACTGCGCCGCGCAGGCTTAGTAGAAAGCGTGCGCGGACCGGGCGGCGGCTACAAGCTCGGCCGCCCCCCCGCAGAAATCAACATCGCCCAAATCATCGCCGCTGCCGAAGACTGTCTGGATGCCACCCTGTGCAGCGGCAAAGAAAACTGCAACAGCGGCGCACCCTGCATCACCCACCATCTTTGGGAAAACTTAAACCACGCCATCCACAGCTACCTCAGCAGCGTAACCCTCGCCGGACTGCTGGAACACGAATCTCAGAAAGCCAAGCAGCAACAGCACGTGGAACACATCGTAACCGTAACCCACCTGCAAACCTAATGCCCGCACAGGCAGCCTGAAAACCGTTTCAAACCCTAAAACCAACCACACACCACAAGGACTCCACCATGACCGTTAAAACCCCCGTTTATTTGGACTACGCCGCCACCACCCCCGTTGACCAACGCGTGGCCGAAAAAATGATTCCTTATTTGAGCGACATCTTCGGCAACCCCGCATCCAGCAGCCACGCATTCGGCTGGGCGGCGGAAGAAGCCGTCGAAAAAGCCCGCGCCGACATCGCCGCCCTGATTAACGCCGATGCCAAAGAAATCGTCTTCACCAGCGGCGCAACCGAATCCGACAACCTCGCCATCAAAGGCGCGGCAAACTTCTACAAAACCAAAGGCAAACACCTCATCACCGTCAAAACCGAACACAAAGCCGTGCTCGACACCATGCGCGAACTCGAACGCCAAGGTTTTGAAGTCACCTATCTCGGCGTGAAAGAAAACGGCCTGATTGATTTGGAAGAACTCAAAGCCGCCATCCGCGACGACACCATCCTGATTTCCGTAATGTGGGTGAACAACGAAATCGGCGTGGTGCAAGACATTCCCGCCATCGGCGAAATCTGCCGCGAACGCAAAATCATCTTCCACGTCGATGCCGCCCAAGCCTGCGGCAAAGTGCCTGTGGACGTAGAAGCCGCCAAAATCGACCTGCTGTCCATGTCCGGCCACAAAGTGTACGGCCCCAAAGGCATCGGCGCACTGTACGTCCGCCGCAAACCCCGCGTCCGCCTCGAAGCCCAAATGCACGGCGGCGGCCACGAACGCGGCTTCCGCAGCGGCACCCTGCCGACCCACCAAATCGTCGGCATGGGCGAAGCCTTCCGCATCGCCAAAGAAGAACTCGAGCAAGACATGGCGCACTACACCAAACTGCGCGACATCTTCCTCAAAGGCATCGAAGGCATCGAAGAAGTCTATATCAACGGCGACCTCGAACACCGCGCCCCGAACAACCTGAACGTCAGCTTCAACTTCGTCGAAGGCGAAAGCCTGATTATGGCAGTGAAAGAACTCGCCGTATCCAGCGGCTCCGCCTGCACCTCCGCCTCGCTCGAACCCAGCTACGTCCTGCGCGCGCTCGGCCGCAACGACGAACTGGCGCACTCATCCCTGCGCATCACCTTCGGCCGCATGACCACCGAAGAAGAAGTGCAGTTTGCCGCAGAACTGATCAAATCCAAAATCGGCAAACTGCGCGAACTGTCGCCGCTGTGGGAAATGTTCAAAGATGGGATTGATTTGAACTCGATTGAATGGGCGGCGCATTAAAGTTGTCCACTAAGTAAATGCTGTAATAGAGTTTGGACGTTCAAATTTTGGGTAAACTAAGAAATTAGTTTCTAATTTTCTAATTGGAGATGAAGGAAAGTATTATGAGTAGATATGAAAAATGTAATTGCCAAGGTAACGATATTGTTTGCAAGAAATGTGGTGCAACATACCAAAAAAGTGGAAATAGCTTCCTTAAACCAGTACCTAAAGGGAGTGGTGGCTGTAAAAAATATGCAAAATGTCCTTTTTGCCATGAGGAATGTTGCTTGGAATTTGACCGTCCAACTTTACGACCTTAAAACAAACAGTAGTCGTAGGTTGGGTTAAGCGAAGCCGTAACCCAACATCCACAACTTTTCAGGTAGCTTGAACCCATAACTGCATCACTCTTGCAGATAAGAAAATAGAAATGAACAGAAAACAGCTAATTTCTTTAAAACAAAAACCCCTGCATCTATGGTGCTGTTTGCTACTGCTTATCGGTATCTTGTCCGCCTGTTATACGCCATTGCCAGACCTAAATATAGATGACCAATTCGGTTCAAAATACGCTATGGGAAGAATAATGCAATCCAGACTGATTAGTAGCGCTGCTGACCTTAATCAGGAAAAATACAAGTTGATACAAGCAATTACGGATGTGTGTGCCGAACAAGGAATAACTAGTTTGAACACCCCGAGGGAATTAAAGCAATGTATGGAACTAATAGATATGCGCTGTGATGATAACGGGTTATGCCGTTATCATGGCTTTCAACGACCAATGCCCGCTACCAAATCAAACAACAGAAAAAATACTTCCGACAGAAAACCCTTTTACTACGAATACAATGCCAGCATCAATATTAACGAGGGCTGGAAATCACTGGAAATAAGCGTTATTGATTAACGAAGTTTTATAGGAAACTTGCAAGGGACAACTCCCAATATTGGGCAGCTTAGTGGCACATAATGCCATTGTTGTACTCGATCACAATGATAATATCATTTTGGAAAATGAATAATGAAACTACTCAAAGTGAAATATATTATGTTCTTAAAGGAAAAATTCCAATATTTATGCTGTAGTTTGATATTGGCAGCTACGTTATCAGCTTGCCCTGTACTCAAATTCAATGTGGACGACCAACTGGGTTCAAAAAATTCGGTCGGGCGGCTGACAAAATCAAGACTTATTGTTAGTCCGATTGCAAGTTCCGAATATCAAAAAGTAAAACAGGAGGTTGCCGAAAAAATTATTAATACCTGCACCAGACAAGGAATACAAAATTTAAACAACGTGATACAGCTCAGACAATGCCTAGAATTTGTTAATATGAAATGTAATGAAAATAATTTCTGCCAATATAGCGGCTATATAAAATCAGAAAGTGGTGGAAGGTGGTATTATACTCAATACGATGCTGATATTGATATAAACAAAGGTTGGCACTCTTTAATAATAAAAGTCACAACCGATGGCAATTACAAAACAATTTTTGAAGAAAGGAAAGAATAAATGGGGGCTTACTACTGCTGCATTTGTCGGAATGGGAGGCAGATGTCAGGAATTCGTGTTTCAGTTAGCCTAGAACCTAGGCCGCATTACTTGTTTGGTTGTTGAAGAACAAAACTACAAGAGAGTTCTGTACCAGTAATAAGATTTTATTGATTTTGTCAATCAACTTTGAAAGGAGAATTATCTTCTAGCGTTCAATCTTTATCTTGATATTAAGCCTTTCTATTAATAGACGGCCAATCCTAAGTTTAAAACAATTTATACGAACCGCTAACTTATTGGAGCAAAAAAATGAAAAAATACCTTTTGATGTTAATGCTTTCCGCAGCAGCCGTTCCCGCCTTTGCGCAACAAAACGAATGGGCAAGCGACACCAATGCAGGCATAACCGAATTCAACCTGCTCAATACCCGAAACCAAGCATTGTCTTTCTCTTGCACCACTGGCGATACGGGCGAAACCAACCCTGCCAGCCGAGAACCAGCCTTTTCTTATATTGAAGATTGGAATGCAATGCGTCGCAGCCGCATTTCGAATGAGAATTTACAGCTTGTTATCGACAACAGAAACACCGTCCGTCCCGTAGCCGGGCAATGGGGGAATCTGCTCAATGGACTTTCCCGAGCCAAACGCGTTGAAGTGAAATCCGGCAACCGGACATTGGCAGTATTCACCCCCAGCGCGAAAAGCGTTCGGGAAGTAGCGCGCTATCTGCCGAACGATTGCAAACGGTAAGTATTGATTTTGCTGAATATGCTTTCAGACTGTCAGTTAAGGCCGTCTGAAAGCAGCCTGCATCCACGAGTCAGCATTTCCTGTTTTACCAAACCCCACATTTCCTCAGCAACGAAGGAAACCGCCATGCAACACAAAGCCGCCAAAATCCTAACCGCACTCGCCCTATCCGCCGCCGTGTTTACCGCGAACGCAGACGGCTTGCCCGACATGATGAAGTATTACGACAATACCGCAGCCGCGCCCCAAACGGCCGCCTGCAAAGGCAATGCAGCCTGCAACAGCTTTGCGGCACTGGCCAAACAATGGCGCTCGATTCCCCAAAATTACCGCTATCACGGTTTCAACATCCGCCAAGATGCTGCCAAAGGCGACGGCTACGGTTTGTACAGAGGCTTCAATTTGCAGCGGGAACGCTCCCTCGAGTTGGCCGAAGCCGGCGAAGAAGCGTTTTATGCCGGCGGTGCAAAACCCCGCGCACAAGAGCGTATTTTCGCGCAAGGCTTGGCGGTGCTGCTGTATATTGAAGACAAAAACGGCTGGGCGAATCAAGCCGAATAATTTCAACAACTTGTTTGGCTAATAAAAGCAGCCTGCACCTGACGGTATATCCTGATACCCACGCGGGCAAGGCTGCCCCGCCCAAAAGCAGCCTGCACACACAAGGAAGACAACATGAACGACCAAACCACAGACGATTTCGACAACTTGGACGCGCTCTTCGACAGTTTTGACGGCGTTACCGTGGAAGGCGGCGTCGATTCCGAAGATGACGACGGCTGCGAAGGCGGCGCGTGCAAAATTTAAAGGCAGCCTGAAATGAAACACCTGCTCTTAACGATTATCGGCGCAACCGCGCTGGCCGCCTGCGCCACGCCCGACTACACGGATACGCGCCCCGAAGCCCGCGCGCAGAAATCATCCGCGCCTTATGTGCGCACGCACAAGCAGCCGGACGGGCAAATCAAGGTGGAAATCGCTACCCCGCAACCGTAGGCGCAACAAGCAGCCTGCACCCCAAAAATTTTACTAACCCACTAAAAATACAAGGAAACACACCATGGCATACAGCGACAAAGTCATTGACCATTACGAAAACCCCCGCAACGTCGGCACGTTCGACAAAGACGACAGCGACGTCGGCACCGGCATGGTGGGCGCGCCCGCCTGCGGCGACGTGATGCGCCTGCAAATCAAAGTGAACGACCAAGGCATCATTGAAGACGCCAAATTCAAAACCTATGGCTGCGGCTCCGCCATCGCCTCATCCAGCCTGATTACCGAATGGGTGAAAGGCAAAAGTTTGGACGACGCGCTGGCGATTAAAAACAGCGAAATCGCAGAAGAATTGGAACTGCCACCCGTGAAAATCCACTGCTCGATTTTGGCAGAAGACGCGGTGAAAGCCGCCGTGGCGGATTATAAAAAGAAAAAAGGCGCGTAACATGGCCGGCGGCTGGGCACCCGATGGCGCTGAACAGGTGCAAATCGACGCCAATTTGGACGACGCATTGGCTGCCGCCCGGCAAAACCTGCCCTCCGGCGAAAGCGCACGCGAATGCGCCGAATGCGGCGAGCCGATTCCCGAAGCCCGCCGCCGCGCCCTGCCCGGCGTGCAGTTGTGCATCGCCTGCCAAGAAGAAGCGGACAAACAACAGCGTTTTCAGGCTGCCTACAACCGGCGCGGCAGCAAGGACAGCCAGCTGAAATAGGCAGCCTGAAACCGATAAATCCATAGCAACCGAGCTTCCTTTCAGAAAGGCCTTCAAAATGACCGATACCCTGATTATCAACGCCCATCCCAATCCGCATTCATCCATGTCCGCCACCAACCGCATGGTTGCCCACCTGCTGGCCAAGCTGCCCGCAGGTAGCGTGCAAACCGTCAATCTGGCGGAAACCGACATCCAGCCGTTGGACAAGGCCGCGGTAGAAATGTTTATCGCCACCGTGTTCCAAAGGCAGCAGCCGAACGCGGAACAGGCAGCGTTATTTGCTCGGATGATGTCGGTGGTGAACCAAGTGAAATCCGCCCGCCGCCTCGTTATTGCCTATCCGATGTACAACTTCAGCATTCCCGCCCGCCTGAAAGACTGGCTGGACAATCTGGTCGTGGCCGGCGAAACCTTCCGCTTCGGCGAAAACGGCGCACCGCAAGGCCTGATGGGCGCGCACAAAGTGCTGTTGTTGCAGGCCAGCGGTGGCGTTTTTTCCGCAGGCCCGATGGTGCAGATGGATTGCGCTTCAAGCTACCTGAAATCCCTGCTCGGCGGCTTCTTAGGCTTCGCTTCGGTGGACACCGTCCGCGCCGAAGGTACATCGGGTGATAATCGGGAAGCAGCGATTCAACGTGCCTGCGCCGACATTGATGCCGTGTATGACCGCTTCGCCGCCTGACGGTTTTCAGGCAGCCTGTCTCAAAAAAACCTGCCGACACCAATACGGAACAAACCCATGTTTACCCCAGAAGAAACCCAATCCCTACTCGCCGAAAAAGGCATCGGCAAAACCGTGCTGCAACGCCTGCAACAAATGGGCTTGGACGACGTGGCCAAGCTCGCCGCCGCCGATGTGGACGATATGCTGCAACAGGGCGCGGCACTCACCGGCAGCACCTGCTGGAAAAACAGCCCGCAGGCACGCGCCGCCATGCAGGCCGCTGTGGACTGGGCAAAACGGCGGCAGGCAGCCTGAATCTTTCAAATCCTTATTATTCAATTTGTTAAATATCCAAAAAGGAAACCATGAACGAAAAATCCATCAAAATCCTGTCTGTCGTCGCCACCATCACCGCCGTGTGCATGTATGTGGCCTATATCCCGCAAATCCAAGCCAATCTGGCCGGCGCGAAAGGCTCGCCGTGGCAGCCGCTTGCCGCCGCCGTGAACTGCACGCTGTGGGTGGCATACGGCCTGCTGAAAAAACCGCGCGACCTGCCCGTTGCCATTGCCAACGCCCCCGGCGTGATACTGGGCTTGGTGGCATTCGTTACCAGCCTGTAAACGCACCAACTGCCGTTTCAGGCTGCCTTTACCCAATAACCTATTTTGACCAAAAGCAGCCTGCACATTTTCAAACCTGTTACCATTTAATTTCTTAACAATCCTAGAAAGGAAATCACTCCATGACACACACCAAAACCCTATTCCGCACCCTAGCTCTTTGCGCCGCACTTGCCGCCCCAGCTGCATATGCCAAAGAAGCCCCCGTTGCACACGCCCAAGCCACCGCTGCCCCAACGCAGCAGGCAGCGGGTTACTACCACATGAAACTCGGCAACGGCATCACCGTAACCGCGCTATATGACGGACATATCAGCATCGGCAAAAATTTCTTGGGCAACATCTCGGCCACCAGCCGTGAGGCTCTGCTGAAAAGCCTGTTTGTGCCGCAGGACAACAACGGCGTGCAAACCGCCATCAATGCCTATCTCATCAACCAAAACGGTCAACTTACCCTGATTGATACCGGCGCAGGCACACACATGGGCGAAGGCATGGGACAAATTCCTGCCAATCTTGCCGCAGCAGGCATCCGCCCCGAACAAATCAGCCAAGTCATCCTGACCCACCTGCATCCCGACCATGCGGGCGGCCTCACTGATAAAGACGGCAACCGCCTGTTCCCCAACGCCACCGTGTATGCGCCCAAAGAAGATGCCGACTTCTTCTTGTCTGAATCCAAAGCAGGCACACCTGAATTTATTGTGAAAATGAAACAGGCCGCCGCCAAATTTATTGCACCCTATCAGGCCGCAGGTAAATTTCAGACCTTCCGTAAAGGCGAACGAATTCAGAATACTGAAACGCTCGACGAATTCGGACATACCCCAGGCATGAGCGGCTATCTGGTCGGCACAGGTGAAAACCGCCTGCTGATTTGGGGCGATGTGGTACACAGCCACGCCATCCAGTTTCAACATCCCGAAGTTACATTGGAATTTGATACGGATAAAGTTGCCGCCCAAGCCACGCGCCGCCGTATTTTCCGCCTTGCCCAGCAAAACCGCCTGTGGATAGGCGGCGCGCACTTGCCTTTCCCCGGCATCGGCCACGTTGTGCGCGACGGCCGAGCTTACCGTTGGGTGCCTGCCGAATATCTGCCGCTGAATGCACAGCAGGCAGGGCAATAAACCGTTTTCAGGCTGCCTTTGCCCAATAACCGATTTTGGCCAAAAGCAGCCTGCACCCACCGCAACTTCATTCATCATCACGAGGAAAACACCATGATTACGATTACCTCAAACGCCGCCGACCATATCCGCAATTTCATCGCCAAACGCGGCAAAGGCGAAGGCATCCGCATCGGCGTGAAAACCAGCGGCTGCTCCGGCATGGCCTACACGCTGGAATTTGTGGACGACATCCAACCCGAAGACCAAGTGTTCGAGCAGGACGGCGTGAAAGTGTTTGTGGACCCGAAAAGTTTGGTTTACTTGGACGGCACACAGGTGGACTATGCCAAAGACGGTTTGCAGGAAGGCTTCAAATTTGAAAACCCGAACGTGAAGGAAAGCTGCGGCTGCGGCGAAAGCTTCCACGTTTAATCCCCTGCTTTCAGGCTGCCTAAGATACTTTTCTGCCCGCATCGCCAATCAGGCAGCCTGAATCCCCAAAACCCGTTTCAGGCTGCCTTCAAACGCCGGACACACAGGCAGTTGCATAAAACCGGCATTTATCGCCGAGGGGCATGAAACAGATAATTTGTAGGGTGGGCACTCGTTGCCCACGCGTTCTGCGTAACAAAGCAGCCTGAAAACGCGTGGGCAACAAGTGTCCGCCCTCCCTGCTTTCAGGCTGCCTCCTTCTCCGTCACGACCACAATGAAAAACCCGCTCCGCCGTGCCGCCGCCTTCATCGGCAAAACCTGCGCCGCCCTATCCGCCGCTGCCGCGCTTTATTTTGCCGCCGCATGGGTTTTGGGCAATTGGCGCACCCGCCCGCCGCGCCCCGCCGAACCGCGTCCCGTTGCCGTCTATCTCGTCAGCAACGGGGTTCACAGCGACATCGTTATGCCCGTTTCCACCCCGCAGTGGAACTGGCGCAAATGGGCAACCGAAAGCCACACCCGCGCGGCGTTTCAGGCTGCCTATATCGGCATCGGCTGGGGCGAAAAAGGCTTCTATCTCAACACGCCGCGATGGCGCGACCTCACCGCCCAAACCGCCCTCAAAGCCCTGTCTGGCTTCAACGAAACCGCCATGCACATCACTTTTTATCCGGCCGAGCCGCAAACGGGGGAATATGTTGCCCGCATCATGCTCTCCGAAGCCGAATACCGCCGCCTTGCCGGCCAGATTGCCAAAAGTTTCGCGCTTGCAGACGGCAGGCCGCAGCAGATTGCGGGCGCGGCATACCACAATACCGACGCGTTTTACGAGGCAAACGGGCGATACAGCCTGTTCAACACCTGCAACACTTGGACCAACAACCAGTTTAAACAAACCGCCCTGCCCGCCGTGGTTTGGACACCGTTTGCCGGCGCGGTGCTGGACAGGTATCGCGAAGAATAACCCGCACCGGACGCGGTTTCAGGCTGCCTGCGGCAGAAAAACGCGTGGGCGGCAAGTGCCCTGCCTACGCAAACCGGCGTGCGTATCAATGGATATAGTGGATTAAAATGGCAATGATACGGCGTTGGCTCGCCTTGACGTACCACCTGTACGCCTTACGGCTCGCCGCCTTGTCTCATTTTTATTTTAATCCACTATACAAAAAACACGTTCCTTTTTCGGAACGTGTTTTGTTTTGTCTGCCCGTTTTCAGACTGCCTTGCCGAACACGGTTTCCCACAGTTTGCGCACGGCGGCGTAATGCGCGCGCAGGGTGTCGTCCACTTCGGGGATGTTCTGCCCGCGCAGTTTCGCGTCGTGTTGGATTTGGCGGCAGCGGCGGTAGGCATCTTGGGCGCGGCGCGACAAATCTTGGGGTATCAGCGCGCGTGCGGCGGCCATCCGCAGCAGGGCGATGTTGCCGAGGTTTTCCAGAAGTTCGGGGGCGCGGCGGCTTTCGGCAAGCACGAGATACTGCACGATGAACTCGGTGTCCACGATGCCGCCTTTGGCATATTTCACGTTGTCGTCGCGATAGGGATGGCTGGCGGCGATTTTGGCGCGCATGGCGGTGATGTCGGCTTTCAGGCTGCCTGTGTCGCGTTTCTGTGTGAGGATTTCGCGGCGCAGGGCTTCAAAGGCGGTGCCGATTGTGCTGTCGCCGCAGACGAAGCGGGCGCGGGTGAGTGCCTGATGTTCCCAGGTTTGGGCGTGTTCGCGCTGGTATTTGGCAAAGGCGGAAAGGCTGTGGGCGAGGAAGCCGCTTTCGCCGTTGGGGCGCAGGCGCAGGTCTGTGTCGTACAGGGTGCCTGCGCCTGTGCTGCCGGAAAGCCAGGTGGAAAGGCGGCGGGCGAGTTTGGCATAGGCATCGGCGGCTTCGGGGGCGGGGTCGTCATACAGATAGACCAAATCCAAATCGGATGCGTAGCCGAGTTCTTTGCCGCCAAGTTTGCCGTAGCCGATGATGGCGAAGCGGGGGGCGGGGCGGTGGGTGCGCGGCATTTCCTGCCAGATTTGGTGCAGGGTGTGCGACAGGACGGTGTCGGCAAGGCGGGAGAGTTCGTCGCTCAGGGTTTCTACGGTTTGCGTGCCGGCGAGGTCTTGAATCATCAGGCGGAAGGTTTGGGCGTGCCGGAAGCGGCGCAGTGCGTCCATGCGTTCTTCGGTGTCCGTGCAGTTTTTCAGGCTGCCTGAAAGTTCGTTTTCCAGCACGTGCCAGTCCAGCGGCTGCATCAGTTGGGCGGAGAGAAATTCGTCCAGCAGGATGGGGTGGCGGTGCAGGTAGTCGGCGGCAAACGCGCTTTGCGACATGGTTTGCGCAATCTGTTTGAGGGCGGCGGGATATTGTTGCAGGAAGGCGAGATAGGCGGAACGGCGGCTGATGCTTTCCAGAAAGTCCAGCAGGCGGGACAGGGTGGCATCGGGATGGGCTTGGGCGGCGGCGGCTTCTATCATCTGCGGCACGGCGGCATCAAAGCGGGTGCGGGCTTGGGCGGAAAGGTGGCGGTAGCGGCTGCTTTGGCGCATTTGGACGAGCCGTGCGGCAGCGGTTTCGGCATCGGCGAAACCTGCCGCGCCCAGCCTTTCGGGCAGCCTGAAAGCGGGGTCGGCGGCATTTTCCCAGCATTCTGCCAGCGGGCTTTCGGGCTGTGTGTCCGCGCTGCTGCCGCCGAGGATGCTGCCGAACTGTTGTGCGGCGTATTCGCGGTGCTGGGCAAGGCAGCCTGAAAAGGCGGCGTAATCGGCAAAGCCCATGCTTTCGGCGAGAAGCTGCTGCTGCACGGGGGAATCGGGCAGGGTTTGGGTTTGGCGGTCGTCCCAGTATTGCAGGCGGTGTTCGGTTTCGCGCAAAAAACGGTATGCGGCTAAAAGTTTCTGCACGGTGTCTTGGGGAAGGATGCCGAGTTCGGCAAGCCGTTGCAGGGTTTCCTGCGTGCCTTTGAGTTGCAGGCTGCGTTCCTGTCCGCCGCGTATCATTTGGAAAATCTGGGCGATGAATTCTATTTCGCGGATGCCGCCCGCGCCGAGTTTGATGTCGCCCGCCATGCCGCGTTTCTGCACTTCGCTGCGGATTTGGCGGTGCAGCCCGTCCATTGCCTGATATGCGCCGTAATCCAGATATTTGCGGAACACGAAGGGGCGGATGATGGCGGCAATGCCGTTGGGCTGGGGGGTGACGGGGCGGGCTTTGCACCATGCGTAGCGTTCCCATTCGCGCCCGTGTGCGGCAAGGTATTGTTCCAGTGCGGTTTCGCTCAATACCAATGCGCCGCTGTCGCCGTCGGGGCGCAGCCGCAGGTCTATGCGGAACACTTGTCCGTCTTCGGTGATGCTGTCCAGCAGTGCGATGGTTTTCTGTCCGGCTTTGGTGAAAAATTCTTGGTTGCTGCGGCTGCGTGTGCCGTTGGTCGTGCCGCTTTCGGGATAGGTGAAAATCAGGTCCAAATCGGAAGAAACGTTCAGTTCGCCGCCGCCCGCCTTGCCCATGGCGATGACGCACAGGTGCTGCTCTTCGCCGCTGTATTGCCCGATGGGTGTGCCGTAGCGCGCTCGATAATAGGCCTGGGCGAAGGCGGCTGCGGTGTTGGTGGCAAAATCGGCAAAGCGGGTGATGGTGTGAGTTACTTCGGCCAGGTCGGACACGCGGCAGAGGTCGCGCGTCATGATGTGCGCCAAAACGTGGCGGCGCAGAATGCGCAGTTGGCGGGCGAGTTCAGCTTCGTTTTCTTCGGCACTGATGCGCTGCCAATCGGCGAAGTCGGCAAAGTCCTGCGCCGAGAGCGGGCGCGACAGCGGGGCGGCAAGGGTGTCGGGGCGGATTGCGCCACTGCCCAACTGGCGGGCGAGCCAGAGGGAATGGCGGCGGGCGGTATCCAAATCGGGGATGGGCATGGTTTCAGGCTGCCTGAACGGTGGTTGGGACGAGGATTTTAACAGGGCGTGCGGGAGGATGCAGGGGCAGCCTGAAAACGGAAAAATGCGGGCGGGCTGATTTGTTGGCTTCCTTTCAGGCTGCCTATCCCCCCAATCTGATAAACCGTAGGGCGGGCACTTGCTGCCCACGCGGTTTCAGGCTGCCTTGGAACGCAGAACGCGTGGGCAGCGAGTGCCCACCCTACACAAAACCTCAGCTTTAAGCACACTCCAAAGTAACAGCATGGCAAAGCACGCAGATAATAAGGATTCCGCAAAGGCCTCAAACGCTTTCCCCTTTTTCAGGCTGCCCCGCTCCCGCCCATGAAAAAATAGCCAAAGCGTCTCCGCTCCGGCTGTTCTGCAAAATCCGTTTTCAGGCTGCCTGAAAACTATTTCTGTGTTTTGGCGATGCTCATGCCCGCTGCAATCAGCCCGCCCAAATCCGCCACATTGGCCGGCATGATGAGGGTGTTGCTCTCTTTGGCCAGCTTGGCAAACGCTTCCACATACTGCTCCGCCACTTTCAGGCTCACGGCATCGCTGCCGCCGGGTTCTTGGATGGCGGCGGCAACCGTGCGGATGGCATCTGCGCTGGCCTGTGCCACCAGCCGCAGGGCTTCGGATTCACCCTGCGCGCGGTTGATGCGGGCAACTTTTTCGCCCTCGGAAGCATTGATGGCGGCTTTTGCCTCACCTTCGGATTTTTGGATTTCGGCTTCGCGCTCGCCCGTGGCCAGATTGATTTGCTCAATCTTCAAGCCTTCGGATTGGGCAATGCGCGCGCGTTTTTCACGTTCGGCCGTAATCTGCGCCTGCATGGAACGCAGAATTTCCTGCGGCGGAACAAGGTCTTTGATTTCATAACGCAGCACCTTCACGCCCCAAGACACCGCCGCTTCGTCCAGTGCCGCAACCACGGCGCGGTTGATGTCGTCGCGCTCCTCAAAAGTTTTGTCCAACTCCATGCGCCCGATAACGGAACGCAGCGTGGTCTGCGCCAACTGGGTGATGGCAACCACATAATTGCTTGAACCATATGAAGCCAGCTTGGCATCGGTTACTTGGAAATACAGGATGCCGTCCACCGTAAGCTGCGTGTTGTCGCGCGTGATGCAGACTTGGCTGGGCACATCCAGCGGAATTTCTTTCAACGAATGCTTGTAAGCCACGCGGTCCAAAAACGGCACAAGAATGCTCAACCCCGGCGCGAGCGTGGCGCGATATTTACCCAGCCGCTCCACGATATACGCCTCCTGCTGCGGCACAACCGTAAACGCCCGAAAGCCCAGCACCACAATCGCCACCAACACGGCAATAGGCAGAATCTGTGTCATCATCATAATAATGCTCTTCCCATAAAATATATTAAAAAAACAAACAATTATTTTTTCAGGCTGCCCCATCGGCAAAACACGGCAGCCGGAACGCTATGCCGCTTCCACCAGTAGCACGATGCCGTCCTTGCCGCAGATGCGCGCGCTGCCGCCCTGCACGATGCCGCCCGAAGCACGCGCTTCCCACACCGTGCCGCGATAAAACACGCGCCAAGTGCCGCCCGGCAACTCCCGCTCCACGTGCACAATGCCGCCGATATCCAAATCCTCGGCAGCAGGGGCAGGCTTGGGGGCAAGGCGGCGCAGGCGGTGCACATACACCGTTCCCACCGCCGAAAGCAGGGCCGCCACCAGCGCGCACACACCGCCGCCCGCGCCGAACAGCAGCGCGGCAAGCCCCGCCCCCGCCAGCGCGGCGGAAAGCACCAGCAGATATACCGTACCGAGAAACATCTCAACCACAAATGCCGCCACCGACGCCATCAGCCAATAAGACCACATTGCCATGATTTTTCCTTTCCCATCAACAGTCAAACAAGATTTTCAGGCTGCCCTGCCAAACACTGCCCCCGCTATGCCGCTTCGGGCGCAACAATTTCCACGCTGTGCGAAATCGGCGCAGCCTTGCCCATCATGATGCAGGCAGAACAATATTTTTCCAGCGATTCGGCTACCGCACGCTGCGCCTCTTCCGGCGGAATGCCGCTGCCGGCGATTTGGAAACGGATGCGGATGCGGGTGAACACGCGCGGGATGGTTTCGGCGCGGTCGGCTTCCACCGTGGTGGTGCAGCCGGCAAAGCCCGCGTGGTGTTTCAGCGCGCCCACCACATCCACACTGCAACAGCCCGACACACCCATCAGCAGCACTTCCAGCGGGCTTGCACCGCGTTTCCAGCCCTCGGCGGCAGGCGTACCGTCCATCACGATGCTGTTACCGTTTTCATTGGCGGAAACAAAGGTTTTAGCAGACAGCCATTGCGTTGTGATTTTCATGGTTTTTCCTTTCGTATGAAAAATATTGGGATAAGGCAGCCTGAAAACGGGAAGAGCGCGTTTCAGGCTGCCGTTCGGATGCGTTACACAGGCTGAGCCTTGGCCGCCAGATTCATGAGAAACAGTATCGGCATCACCACACCGCCCGCATAAACCAGCAGCCACATCAGCAGGCTGTCGGCAAAATAGCGCAGCAAGGCAAAATAACCCCAGGCATAAAGCCCCAGCACCAGTGCCGATGCCAGCGCGGCATCCAGTCCGCCGCCTGTTGCCAGCACAACCAGCAGCAACACGCCCGCATAGCACGCCGCCCACTGCCAAGCGCGCGAATTTTCCTGATAAACATGGTCCTGCATTTTTCCGAAAAACAGCATCAGCAGCATCGGTAACATCGCCAGCCTCCCCGTTTCGCATCGGGCATATACCCACGCCGAATTTATCATATTTTTCAGGGTTTCAGGCAGCCTGAACGCGGCTTTTCCGCATTATTTTTCAAGCCGTCCGCACACGGCAGACAAACGGATGCACACAATGCCCGTTTCCGCAAGACAGGCACTCCTGCCCGCGCGTTTCAGGCTACCCTGCCGGAGCATTGCAATTTTAATTCACTATTAGAATAATCCCGTCCGTGGAGCATTTGCCCCACACCCAACCCAACTATGGAGAACCACCATGTCCCAAGTATTTGACGTTGCCGTTATCGGCGCAGGCCCCGGCGGCTACATTGCCGCCATCCGCGCATCCCAGCTCGGCTTCAAAACCGTGTGCATCGACGCGGGGCAAAACAAAGCGGGCGACGCGCCCTCACTGGGCGGAACCTGCCTGAATGTCGGCTGCATCCCGTCCAAAGCCCTGCTACAATCATCCGAACACTTCCACGCCGCACAGCACGATTTCGCCGAACACGGCATCAGCACAGGCAGCCTGAAAATAAACGTGCCGCAAATGATTGCCCGCAAAGACGGCATCGTTGCCAAGCTCGCAGGCGGCATCAAGCTCCTGTTTCAAAAAAACAAAGTGGAAAGCCTGTTTGGCAAAGCATCGTTTGCCGGAAAAAACGGCAGCCTGTGGCAGCTTGCCGTGCAGTCGCCCAACGGCGGCGCAACGCAACAGATTGAAGCGCGCCACGTCATCATCGCCAGCGGCTCCGTGCCGCGCAGCCTGCCGCAGCTTGCCGAAACCGACAACGTCAATATTTTGGACAACGCAGGCGCGTTGAACCTGTCTGCCGTACCGAAAAAACTCGGCATCATCGGCGCAGGCGTCATCGGCTTGGAAATGGGTTCTGTGTGGAAACGGCTGGGCGCAGAAGTCGCCATACTGGAAGCCGCGCCCGAATTCCTGCCCGCCGCCGACCACCAGATTGCACAGGAAGCCTTCAAATACTTCACCAAAGAACAAGGCCTTGCAATTGAACTGGGCGTGAAAATCAACAAAATTGAAAACGGCGCAACCAGCGTATCCGTAGCCTATGAAGCCGCAGGCAGCCTGAAAGAATCCGTGTTCGACAAACTCATCATCGCCATCGGACGCGTGCCCAATACACAAGGCTTGGACGCGGAAAACGTAGGACTGGCTCTGGACGAGCGCGGCTTTGTCGCCGTAGACAGCGAATGCCGCACCAACCTGCCAAACGTCTGGGCGATTGGCGACGCCGTGCGCGGGCCGATGCTGGCACACAAAGCCAGCGAAGAAGGCGTTGCCGTTGCCGAACGCATCGCAGGGCAAAAACCGCACATTGATTTGGGACACATCCCCTTCGTGGTATACACCGACCCCGAAATCGCCTGGGTTGGCAAAACCGAAGAACAGCTCAAAGCCGAAGGCACCGCCTATAAAAAAGGCATATCCGGCTTTGCCGCCAACGGACGCGCACTGGGCTTGGGCAAAGCCAAAGGCACAGTGAAAGTGCTGGCCGATGCCGCCACCGACCGCATCTTGGGCATACACATCATCGGCCCGATGGCAAGCGAACTCATCGCCGAAGCCGTAACCGCGCTGGAATTTTCCGCCAGCAGCGAAGACATCGCCCGCATCGTCCATGCCCATCCCACCCTGTCGGAAGCCCTGCACGAAGCCGCGCTGGCCGCCGACAAACGCGCACTGCACGGATAAACCGCCGCACCGCACACCAACAGACAGCCTGAAAACGGGAAATATAGTCGATTAAAATAAAAATGAGACAAGGCGGCGAGCCGCAAAGCGTACAGGTGGTACGTCAAGGCGAGCCAACGCCGTATCATTGCAATTTTAATCGACTATACCGCTTTCAGGCTGCCATCTTGGTTTAACTTCCAAACTTGATAAAGGATGCATCCAAACATGAACAAAACGAAATCCAAAATATTATCCGCCTTATGCCTAAGCCTACTGCTTGCCGCACAGGCACAAGCAACCCCGCGACCTCCCGAGCGGGTTTACAATGACATCCCCATTACATCGGAGGAGCTGGTTGATAAATATATAGAAGTAATCGCCTCAGTAAAATCAAATAATATTTTTGAAATAACACCGTTTAGATTAAAGAGAATTTTCCATAATACGCCAAACATAGAAAGTGTTAAGTCAAAATATATATTTGATAATTCATTAGCTGAATATGAAGCACAAGGCAGTACCAATAATAATATAAATTATTTATTAAGGCTAATTTACTCAAAAACCAACTCTCATTTTCACTTATGGTTTAGAGAATCAAAAGTAGGGTTTGGGCCAAATATTTACTGCCCTATCCATATTAGCAAATTAGAGGAAAAATTAAAAAATGCTGGATTTTTCCAATTATCCAAACCTGAAAAACTAATAGAAGATTCTAGAATAGATAAAGCTGAAGTATATTTATACCGATGGGGAAAAAATATAAATGGAAATATAATTAAAGTAGAATTTTCTGATAGCAATAAATGTCTTGAAGGCATTTCTTTTGACTTGACGCTTACCTCTCCAACCAACAAATAAGGATATTCAATCATGGCACAACAGAACGATTTGCAAAATTTGGGTCTCAATGCAGAAGCGCAGCAGCTTATCCGCCGCTTTCAAGCAAACCATCTGAACCAAGAGCAATATAGAAATTTCAGGAGCATGATGGCTGCATCGCCCAAGCTGATTGATGATTTCAACCTTGCCGCCAAGCTGGGAATCATCAAAGAGCTTACCCCTGTAACGGGTTCTAATGCGGGCGGCAGTTACAGCCCTGATGACAATTCTCTGTCCATACCCTCGTTCCGTTTTGATAATGCAAACTTCGGCATGAAGGAGATGTTTAATCATATTTTTAATATGGCGCATGAAACGCGCCATGCCTTTAATAATCTGCCTAACAATTCCGAATATAAAAAAGCAAAGGATGCTTTTTTGGCAGCAGCACAAAGAGAAACAGACAAGCCTTACCCAATCCGCGACAACAATGCCCCGCTGTCGGAATACATTGCTTTTTTCAGAAAGGATGAAGCGCAGGCGCAGGTTGCGGGGGCGAATGCAGTGATTTCTGCCATGCTGAATTTTAACATCACGCCCGATGCGGCAAATTTCCAAAAATATCTGCCGAATAAAACTGCGGGATTTTTTATAGATGCCAATCAGAAACCGCCTGTATTCAAATCAGGCTATTACCAGTCCAACAGCACAAACCCTTATTTGGATGAGGGAGACCCCAGGGTGCTGGAAACGGCGGCGCAGAACTACTACGACCTACCGCCTGCGGGTATGGGTTTTGAGTACTGCCCCAGCACAGGAACAAAATCGGATTATGTGAACGTGCAGATTGCCGATCTGCTGTCTGTGCCTGTCAGCTATGATTTGCAGGCTAAGGAGCAAATTCCCAGCAGGCAGGGCGAACCGTTCAAACTCAATATGCAGGATTTTGCGGTAAAGAAAATAGATGGTAGCGGCTATGTCCATTTTAAGCTTGATGCAAAGCTAATCAATGAGAATGGCTTGTGGATTAAGCATAAACTCCCAGATGGAACAGAAATACATTCTGTCGGTTATTTTGATACAGGTTCGGGCCAAACAGGAAAATTTGAACATGATGCCTGCCCCAAACCACAACACCAACAGTCTCAACCACAACAGCAGCCCCAGCAAAAACATCCGTTTTCCGTATTATCCTCCGAGCACAATGCCGCTTTGAAAAAGCTGTTGCCGCCTGCTGATGCCAAAGCCGAACAGGAGAATGCCGCACCGCAGAAACCGCAAACCGCTCCATTGGTAAAACAAGAAAAGGAAGAAGACGAACCCATCCCGTCAAGCTTGGATAGGGATCTCTGAACAGAATTGCATCCGCAGGCAGCCTGAAAGCAGAAACCCGCGTTCAGGCTGCCTTCCAACATATAGTGAATTAAAATCGCAATGATACGGCATTGCCAACGCCCTTATGTACTACCCGTACACGGCGGGCGTTGTCGCCTTGTCTCATTTTGATTTTAATCCACTATATAAAAGGACAACCCCATGCCCCACCCCAAAGCCGTATTTTTTGATTTGGACGGCACGCTTGCCGACACCGCGCCCGATTTGGGCGGCGCGCTCAACGCCCTGTTGCGGCGCAACGGCCTGCCTGAAAAACCGCTGGCCGGCATCCGCCCGCATGCCAGCCACGGCACGCCCGCGCTGCTGCGTTATGGCGCAGGCATCACCCCGTCCCACCCCGATTATGAAGACTGGCGCAAGCAGTATCTCGCCGAATATGGCCGCCGCTCCGGCCGTGATGCCGCATTGTTCCCCGGCATTCCCGCCCTGCTCGCCGCCCTTGCCGAACGCGGCATCCTATGGGGCATCATCACCAACAAACCGCACGCGTTCACCGAAAAACTCATCCCCAAACTCGGTTTCGCCAACCTCCCGGCCGCCGTTGTTAGCGGCGACACCTGCGCCGAAGCCAAACCAAGCGTCCTGCCCATGTTGCACGCCTGCACACAGGCAGGTGTGTCGCCCGAACGCTGCGCCTATGTCGGCGATGCCGAACGCGACATCCAAGCAGGGCGCAACGCAGGCATGAAAACGATTTTGGCAGGCTGGGGCTACATCGGCGAAGACGACACGCCCGAACGGTGGGGCGCAGATGCAACCGCCGAAACCCCGCAACACGTGTGGACGCAACTGGAAAAACTGTTCCGATGACGCCGCCCTAATCCGCCATCCGTTTCAGGCTGCCTTCGCAACGCATAACGTGCAGACAACATTGAAATATTTCCAAGCGATAGCGAAGCGCACGGCGAAGAAATCGGCAAAGAATGGAGATTTCGCAAAGGTCTCTGCCTGCCTCATCTGCTATACTCCCACCCGTTTCAGGCAGCCTGAAATGCTGCCTATCCCCTTTTCTCCAACTCCTAATCTGAAAGGAATCCCATGAAAAAAACCGCATCCGCACTCACCCTCACCCTCCTGCTCTCTGCCTGCGCAGGCGACGGCGGCATGAATCTCGGCGGCCTTGGCGGCGGCAACGGTGGCGGCATGTCCGCAACCAACATCGGTTCCAACATCGTCAAAACCTATGTGCAGAACCAATGCGTATCCGAGCTTCAAGGCCGTAACGAATGGCGTGCCATCGCACTTGCCATGAGCCGAGAAAAACAAAGCGAATGGGAAAACAAAATCTGCGGCTGCGCCACCGAAGAAGCCCCCCGCCAAATCAGCGCGGCAGACATGAGCCAGCTTTTGAGCGACAGCGGCCGCGCCAAAGTGGCCGCCGACGTAACCACCCGCACCGTAACCGCCTGCTTCAAACGCCTGTTCCACAAATAACCCGCATCAGGCAGCCTGAAAAACGCATATCCACTTTCAGGCTGCCTGAAAAGCATCCGCACAAGGAAAACGACATGGATTTCCGCCCCCTGATATTTCCCCTTCTCGCCGCCGCCGTTTGCGCCGCACACGCAGACGGATACCGCACCGCCCCACACCGCACAGACACACGCATAGACCCGTTTGCCCCCGCCGACACCCGCCGCATAGACCCCTTCGCCCCAAGCATCACCCCCGATTCACCCATAGTAGATGAAGCCTACACCCGCGCACTGGACGCAGGCATCAGCGCATTAGGCTGCCTGAAAAGCAAACGCGACGACTGCACCCAACAAACATTGGAAAAAGGCATAGACGGCGCAGCCCGCATACTGGATACCCCCGCCGGCAGACACGCACTGGAAGAAGCCCTGTCGCAAGAAGGCGGCGGACCGTTCAGCCGCCAAACCAGCCGCGAACTCATCGGCATCGCCCGAGACCAAATTCCCGCCCTCAAACAGCAAGGCAGCCCAACCGCCCGCCGCTTCGGACGGGAAACAGACCGCCCCAGCGGCAGCCGTGCCCCCTGCATGGACAAAAACGACAGCCTCCTCGCCGGAATGCTGCGCTGCGGCGCAAATGCCGCCATAGACAGCATGCAAAAAAACGGAAAATAACCCCACCCCCCAAACCAAAAGGCAGCCTGAAAAGCTGCCCTTCCATTTTTCCCCTTCCCCATCCCACGAAAGACAGCCATGAACTACATCAGCACACGCGGGCAGACTCCCGCCAAAACATTCAGCCAAGTCCTGCTTATGGGGCTCGCACCCGACGGCGGGCTGATGATGCCCGAACACTATCCCCAAATTGATGCCGCCGCACTGGAACGCTGGCGCAGCCTCAGCTACCCCGAACTCGCCTTTGAAATCATCCGCCTTTACGCCGACGACATTCCCGCCGAAGACCTGCGCACCATCATCAACCGAACCTACACCGCCAAGGTTTTCGGCAGCCCCGACATCGCCCCCGTCCGCACCCTGAAAAACGGCATCAAAATCCAAGCCCTGTCCAACGGACCGACGTTGGCGTTTAAAGACATGGCAATGCAGTTTTTAGGCAATATCTTTGAATATGTGCTGGCCAAAGAAGGCAAAACGCTCAACATTCTGGGCGCAACCAGCGGCGACACCGGTTCCGCCGCCGAATACGCCCTGCGCGGCAAACGCGGCATCAACATATTCATGCTCTCGCCCGAAGGCAAAATGTCCGCCTTCCAGCGCGCGCAAATGTACAGCCTGCAAGACGCAAACATCCACAACATCGCCGTGCGCGGCATGTTCGACGACTGCCAGGACATCGTCAAAGCCGTGCAGAACGATGCGGCCTTCAAGGAACAATACCGCATCAGCACTGTAAACAGCATTAACTGGGGACGCATCGTTGCCCAAGTCGTTTACTATTTTTACGGTTATTTCCGCGCCACCGAAAACAACCGGCAGTGTGTCAGTTTCTGCGTGCCCAGCGGCAATTTCGGCAATATTTGCGCGGGGCACATCGCCAAACAGATGGGGCTGCCGGTTGGCCGCCTTATCGTCGCCACCAACGAAAACAACGTGTTGGACGAATTTTTCCGCACCGGCGCATACCGTCCGCGCGATGCCGCACATACCTATGTAACGTCCAGCCCGTCTATGGATATTTCCAAAGCCAGCAATTTTGAACGCTTTATCTTTGATTTAACAGGAAGAAACAGCGAAACCGTGCGCCGCCTATGGACAGAAGTCGCACAGGGCAAAGGCTTCGATTTGGCAAACAGCCTGCCTGAAATCCGCAGCCGTTACGGCTTTGTTTCCGGCAGCAGCAGCCATGCCGACCGCTTGGCGACCATTAAAACCGTGTACGAAACCGACGGCGAACTGATAGACCCGCACACCGCAGACGGCATCAAAGTTGCCCAAGAATTGCGGCAGGAAGGCGAAACGGTTGTGTTGGAAACCGCACTTGCCGCCAAGTTTGAAGCCACGATACACGAAGCCGTGGGCAACATTGCCGTACCGCGCCCCGCCAAACTGGCCGGTTTGGAAAACCTACCCCAGCGCGTAACGATTACCGACAACAACGCGGAAGAAGTAAAAAACATTATCCGCAAACAAGCCGAGGTATAAGGAACACAGAAATGCCGAACACGCAACTTTTAAGAAACATAAAACCGATTTTACTCAGCATTATTTTGGGAAGCAGCATATCCCAATCCGATGCACGCTCCACCCCAAAGAAACAGAAGCCACATATGCGGCAATCCGCCCCAAACCGTCAATATGATATTTCGTCAGCAGACATATTAGACCGGTTTATCAACCTGATAACCCATGCAAAATCTGGAAACACATCGGAGTTTCCACGCGAAGTTTTGGAAAAGGCATTCCAAATTCCGGCAATTGATATAGAAAATCCGGAAGAAAAAAACAAATCCGACACATTTTCAAGATATGGCAACAGCGGATATACCAATGATGGCTAGTATTTTTCTTTTGTTTTCCGAGATTCCAAACACTTCAAAGACCTCATATTAAACTTTTCTCCAAAAGATAAGGATTATGAACACATATCCTGCCCCATGGACTATATGAAATTTGCAGAGAAGATGAAAAGTCATGGTTTCAAGGAAGACATGATATATGACAAACCATACGTTCCCAATTGGAACAGTCAAAATTCTCTCGGGATTTGGATGCATTCCGAATTTTCAAATTCAAACAATAATATAAGATTTGATGTATCACCATTAAGAACGCCACCTACTGTCAAACTTAAACAATCAGCATGTATTGAAGCAATTTCGGTTTCGTTAGAATGAAAGGAAAATAGAAATGGCCTCTAGATCTAATAATCAAGCTCCAGAATCCATTGAACGCAAAGATTATATTCTTGAGTCTACTGAGAAACTAAAGAATGCTCATCTAAGCGAAACTTCAATAAATATCATTCAGAAGTTTGGTAAAACAAATGAAAAAATGAATATGAAACTCTATAATAACCTTGTAGACGTGATAACAGCATCTCCAGAATTGGTTAGTCAATTCAATAAAGCATCCAAAGAACCAAACCCTAAATTAAAAGAACTATCATTCTTACCTAAGGATAAACATGCAGCTGGAATTTATAATAGCAGCAGTCGTACAATTAGTATTAGTCTAGAAGATTTAAATAAATTTGACTCTCAAAAACCTTGGGGACGTGATCAATATAGTTTGTTATTCACAATTGGACATGAAATGCGGCATGCGTTAAACGATGATATGAAAGCCGAATCACTCAAATCCTTACAGAATGCTATTAAAGGAGAAACAGAAAAATATAAAAAAGAGGAGAAATAAATAATATAGATTACACAAAACCTATATCTGATTATCTTTTCGTATCTCGCAAAGATGAAGCTGATGCGCAGATTTCTGGATACAATGCTGTAGCAAGTGCCATGAAGAATAAAGGAATTGAATTAACGCTAGAGAATATATACAACTCAACTCCTGACATGTCTTATTTTATTGAAAGGAAAACTGCACATAAATATAAAGAATCCCATATTCATCAGGTTTCAGTATCTTATTCTTTCAAACCGGGCTATCAACCTAATCCTGATAACACATTAGATAGAAAGCTTGAAAGTAATTTAGAAGCAAGCGCAAACTATTATTTTGATCGGGACACGGGTAGGATTGGTTGTAATGGAAAGTCAAACTATATAAACTATTACGCACCATATCCGTTAGCTCGTGCAATTGATGCAGATTTTTCTGCAAGACAGCAAAATAAAAACTATACTTACGAAAACTATCCTTTTCCTGTAAACATGAACTTACCGGTTCCACGCATTGATAATCCAACGAATTTGTTCATCTTCCATTAAGTGAAGCAATTATTGAATACAACGGTTTGAATATCCATACCAATAACAAATCTATTCCCTATATAGATAGAAGCACAGGCAATACAGGCTTTTTTGATAATACTGTCTGCAAGCCAAATACCCCAAAAAGTCCCAATTCCAAGCAATCTAATACCCAACCTCAGGCAAATATCGCTGCCGAGGCAGAAACATCCGCCGTTGCTCCTCAAGGGTTCTCTATGAATAGCCGGATAAAGGCTGCGGTCAGCGATGGAAAACTGTCCTCACCCGATGACGACCCAGGGCAAGACCCAAACGGCACACCAAGCAATTCAGGCCCTGGCATGGATTTCTAAGCAAGGTAGGGTGGGCACTTGCTGCCCACGCGTTCTCTGCCCAAAGGCAGCCTGAAAACAAAAAACACGCTCTGCGCATCATGCGGAACGTGTTTCCGTTTTCAGGCTGCCTTATCCTTTTGCACCGAAATTGGCCTGCAACAGTGCGCAGGTGCGCCGTTCTTTGCCGCGCCTGCGTGATGTTGCGGGCATCGGAACCGGGCTGCCGTATGCGTCCCCGGGTTTGGCTTTGCTGCTGCGGGGCGCGCGTTCGGCGGAGCGGCTGTCGCGGCGGCTGCGGTTTTGCTTCGGCTCGGCGGGCGCATCGGCTTTCAGGCTGCCTTCCTGCGCTTTTTCCCATTGCGGTTCAAAGCCTTCTATGCGGGAAACGGGCATTTCGTTGCCGGTCAGCTCTTTGATGGCGGCGTACATTCCGGTTTCGTTTTCGTCCATCAGCGAAATCGCTACGCCGTCTGCGCCTGCACGTCCGGTGCGTCCGATGCGGTGGATGTAGTCTTCCGCCTGCGTGGGCATTTCGTAGTTGATGACAAAGGGCAGTTCGGCGATGTCCAACCCGCGTGCGGCAATATCGGTGGCAACCAGCACGCGCAGTCCGCCTTCTTTGAAGCGGGCGAGTGTTTCCAGCCGTGTCTGCTGGGCTTTGTCGCCGTGTATCGCGCTGGCGGCAAGCCCGCGGCGGGCAAGATCGCGCGAAACTTGGTCGGCGGACTGTTTGGTTTTGCAGAACACGATGACTTGGTTCATGTTCAAATCCACAACCAGCCGTTCCAAGAGTTCGCGCTTGCGGGCGGTGTCCACGGCGATAACGTGTTCTTCCACGTTGGCGTTGGTGGTGTTCTGCGCGGAAACTTCAACGGTTTCGGGTGCGTTCATGAAGTCTTGCGCAAGCTTGCGGATGGGGGCGGAGAAGGTGGCGGAAAACAGAAGTGTCTGCCGCTCTTTGGGCAGCATCTGCATGATGCTGCGGATGTCGTCGATGAAGCCCATGTCCAGCATCCGGTCGGCTTCGTCCAACACCACGATTTCCACGCGGTTGAGCGTGATGTTTTTCTGTTTGACGTGGTCAAGCAGCCGCCCGACCGTGGCCACAACGATTTCGCAGCCGCTGCGCAAATCGGCGGTCTGCTTGTCCATGCCGATGCCGCCGAACAAAACGGTGTGGCGCAATGGCAGGTTTTTGATGTAGGCCTGCGTGTTGCGGTCTATCTGGTCGGCCAGCTCGCGGGTGGGGGTGAGCACCAGCATCCGCACGGAGTGCATGGCGGGAGAGGTGCTGCTGTTGGCATAGCGTTTGAGCCGTTCCAGACTGGGCAGCATGAAGGCGGCGGTTTTGCCGGTGCCGGTTTGTGCGGCAGCCAAAAGGTCGTGCCCTGCCAGGGCTTTGGGGATGGCGGCGGCTTGGATGGGGGTGGGGGTTTGGTAGCCTTGTTCGGCGAGGGCGGAAACGATTTCGCTCCCCAGCCCGAGTTCGGAGAAGAACGTGTGCATTGTGGTTTCTTTCAGATTTGGGAGACGGGGCTGCGTCCGCATTCGGGGCAGCCTGAAAAAGATTGGGGGCGGCAGATGCCGCAAGGCGGCGCATTTTAACAGATTTGCGCGCCATTCAGGCTGCCTGAAACGTGTACAATCCGGCTTTTTGCCATGGAAAAACGCAGAATTATCATCGGCATCAGCGGTGCAAGCGGCTTTGTATACGGCTATGCGGCGTTGCGGTTGCTACGCGAAGCGGGCGGTGTGGAAACGCATCTGGTCATATCCAAAGGCGCGGAGCAGACGCGGCATTTGGAAACAGACATTGCACGCGAAGACGTGCTGGCTTTGGCGGATAAGGCATATCACGCGGGCGATTTGGGTGCGCCGATTGCCAGCGGCTCGTTTGCCGCGCACGGAATGCTGGTTGCCCCCTGCTCCATGCGGACGCTCGCGGCCATCGCACACGCCATGTCCGACAACCTGCTGACACGCGCGGCAGACGTTACTCTGAAAGAACGCAGGCCGCTGGTGGCAATGGTGCGCGAAACCCCGCTGAACCTCGCGCATTTGGACAATATGCGCCGCGTAACCGAAATGGGCGGCATTGTTTTCCCACCCGTGCCCGCGATGTATCTGCGTCCGCAGTCGGCGGATGACATCGTGCGCCACAGCACGGCACGCGCACTGGGTTTTTTGGGTGTGGAAACCGGCGGCATCCCGCGTTGGGGCGAACAGGCAGCCTGAACGGCATTTTCCACTTTTCAGGCTGCCTTCCAGCCAGAACAAGGAGCGCGTGGGCAGCAAGTGCCCACCCTACGCAAACGCGGGTTAATTCACAATCCGATATTTCAGGCTGCCCCACGACTTTGTCAGGCTTGCCAAACCAATCTGCGCCTGCTGATAAATCACAGCATATGACCGCTTGTAGGGTGGGCATTTATGCCCACGCGTTTGCAATTTGCGCTTTTCAGGCTGCCTTCCAAAACACAGAACGCGTGGGCAGCGAGTGCCCACCCTACGCAAACCGGCGTTGGCCTTAAAACGCCTGCCGATTGCCGCCCTATCCCGCACCGCCGCCGCCCTGCTATATAATCCGCCGCTTCACATATCTTAACCCGCCCCGGAAAGGAATCCGCCATGCCGTTCCCAAAAATTTCCCCCGCCTATGCGCAGGCTCTGCAAACCTTCGAGCAGACACTGGTCGGCCGCCACAGCGAGATAGAAGCCTGGTTCAGAAAGCAGTGGAAACAGCACACGCCGCCGTTTTACGGCTCGGTGGACATCCGCAATGCGGGCTACAAAATGGCCAGCATAGACATGAACCTCTTTCCCGGCGGCTTCAACAACCTCAATCCAGACTTCATCCCGCTGGCGGGCATCGCCGCGCAGGATGCGGTGGAACGCGCCTGCCCCGATGCCAAATCCGTGCTGCTCGTTCCCGAAAACCACACGCGCAACACGTTTTATCTGCAAAACGTGTCCGCACTGGCAGAGATTCTGCAAAACGCAGGCTTCAAAGTCCGCATCGGCAGCTTCAATCCCGAACTGTCCGCGCCCACGGAATTTGAAACCGCATCGGGCGGCAAAATCCTGATAGAGCCCTTGCAGCGCGAAGGAAACCGCGTGCGGCTCTCAGACGGCTTCTCGCCCTGCCTCGTGCTGTTGAACAACGATTTGTCGGGCGGCGTTCCCGACATTCTGCAAGGCATAGAACAAACCATGCTGCCCCCGCTGCACGCAGGCTGGAAGACGCGTCGGAAAACCGCACATTTCGCCGCATACAACCGAATCGCCGCCGATTTCGCCGCCTTCATCGGCATAGACGCATGGCACATCAACCCGTATTTTGAAGCCGTGGGCGGGCTGGATTTCCAAGAACGTGAAGGCGAAGACGCACTGGCGGCCGCCGTGGCGCGCGTGCTGGAAAAAACGCAGGCGAAGTATGACGAACTGGGCATTGCCGACACACCGTTTGCCATTGTTAAAGCCGATGCGGGCACATACGGCATGGGCGTGATGAGCGTGAAATCGGCAGACGAAGTCCGCAGCCTGAACCGCAAAAACCGCAACAAAATGGCTAAGGTGAAAGAAGGGCTGGAAGTGTCCGAAGTCATCGTCCAAGAAGGGATTTATACCTACGAAACACTGGGCGGCGCAGTGTGCGAACCCGTGGTATACATGATGGACCGCTTCGTTATCGGCGGCTTTTTCCGCGTGCACGAAGGGCGGGGCAACGATGAAAACCTGAATGCGGGCGGCATGGTGTTCGTGCCGTTAAGCCAGAGCATCCCCTCCGCAGGCAGCGCGGACGATGCCGCCACTCAGGAAAACTGCAAACGCATATTCGAGCAGTGGGGCGAACTGGGCATTCCCCGCCCCAATGCCGACGAGCCGGACTGCCCGTGCAACCGCCTGTATGTGTATGGCGTGATGGCGCGGCTGTCGCTGCTTGCCGCCGCACTGGAACTGGAACAGGCAGCCTGAAAAGGCATTCTTCCCTTTTCAGGCTGCCCCTGCCGCACCACACCAAGGCAGCCTGAAAACCCGTTCCCCGATATCCAAACCTCCGCCTCCGGAAAGAAAAACCATGCTCCGCAAAATCCTGTTTCCCGCCCTGCTCGCCGCCGCCTTCCCCGCCCTTGCCGCCCCCGCCGACACACACGAGCGCGTGCTGCCCAACGGGCTTCGCGTCATCGTCAAAGAAGACCACCGCGCCCCCGTTGTAACGGCGCAGGTGTCATACAAAATCGGCAGCGCAGACGAAATCGCCGGCAAAACCGGCCTGAGCCACGCGTTGGAACACATGATGTTCAAAGGCACAAAAACCGTCCCCGCCGGCGAATACACGCGCCGCATCTCCGCGCTGGGCGGGCAAGACAATGCCTATACCAGCAAAGAGCGCACCGTGTATTTCGTCAAAATCGCCGCACAGCACCTGCCCGAAGTTTTAAAGCTGGAAGCTGACCGCATGGCCAACCTCAATTTCAGCAACGACGTGTTTAACAACGAAATGAAGGTTATCCGCGAAGAACGCCGCGAGCGCACGGAAGACTCCCCCGAAGGGCGGCTGTATGAAAACATGATTGGGCGCGCATGGCAGAAATCGCCCAACAAAACCGGCGTAATCGGCACAATGAAAGACCTGCACGCACTCAAAGCCGACGACCTGCGCCGCTGGTACAAACAATGGTATGCGCCAAATAACGCCACGCTGGTGGTGGTGGGCGACGTGCAGCCTGAAACCGTGTTTGCGCAGGCACAGCAGTATTTCGGCAGCCTGAAACGCCGCCCGCTGCCCGCCCGCCGCAACATCGCAGAACAGATGCACCCCAAAGGGCAATCCGCCAGCATCAAAGCACCCGTCAAACAGCCCGTCATCATGATGGCATGGCGCGTACTGCACCTGACAAAAACAGACGACAAACTGCCCTACGCGCTGGACATGCTTTCCAATGTACTGGACGGCCATTCGGCGGCACGTTTCGGCAAAAACCTGCAACGCGGCAAACAAATGGCGCAAGACACCGACATTGATTATTCCCTGCTCGCACGCTCCCCCCAGCTTTGGCTGATTACCGCCACTCCCGCCGCCAACGTCTCCCCCCGCCGCCTCAAAGCCGAAATTGAAGCGCAGATTGCCGACATCGCCGCCAACGGCGTGGGAGAAGACGAATTGCAGCGCGCCCGCACCATAGAAAACGCCAATGCCGTCTTCGCCCGCGACAGCCTAGACGCACGTGCCGAACTCATCGGCTCTCTGCACAACTCAGGCTTCCGCTGGCAGGACGAAGACGAAATCCGCCGCCGCATCGGCAGCGTGTCCGCCAACGACATCCGCTCCGCCGCCAAAATGCTGACACCGCAGCATGAGTTCTACGTAGAACTGCTGCCCGAAGACTAAGGCAAATCAAGCGGGCAAACGGTTTTCAGGCTTTTCAGGCTGCCCGACGGTTTTACCAGATGCGGCGAACCCGTCCGCGCCCGCTGGCAAAAAACCGTAATCCGCCCGACCCGTAGGGTGGGCATTTATGCCCACGCGTGTACAATTTACGTTTTCAGGCTGCCTTTCGGCACACGGAACGCCTAGACAGCCAACGCCCATGCCACTTTATTTCAGGCAGCCTGAAAGTCAGGCCGCTTGATGTTTTTCCACCAACAGATACTAAGGAACAGAATATGTGCGGTATCGTCGGCGCAATCCGCGCCAGCAACAACGTCGTCGGCTTTCTCACCGACGGACTGAAACGCCTCGAATACCGGGGCTACGACTCATCCGGCATTGCCGTATTGAGCGAAGGAAAAATCAAACGCGTCCGCCGCGTCGGGCGGGTGGCGGAAATGGAAGCCGCCGCACGCGAAAAAGGGCTGCACGGCCACATCGGCATCGGACACACCCGCTGGGCAACCCACGGCGGCGTAACCGAACCCAACGCACACCCGCACATTTCCGGCGGACGCATCGCCGTGGTACACAACGGCATCATTGAAAACTTTGAAGCCGAACGCACCCGCCTAGAAGGCTTGGGCTACGTTTTTGAATCGCAAACCGACACCGAAGTCATCGCCCACAGCATCAACCACGAATACACGCAAAACGGCGGCGACCTGTTTGCCGCCGTTCAGGCTGCCTGCGCCCGCTTCCACGGCGCATACGCCATCGCAGTAATGGCGCAAGATGACGACAAACACATGGCCGTGGCACGGATGGGCTGCCCGCTTTTGGTCGCATTCGGCCACAACGAAGTATTCGCCGCCTCAGACGTATCCGCCGTCATCGCCTTCACCCGCCAAATCAGCTATCTGGAAGACGGCGACATCGCCCTGCTAAACGCCAACGGCATCGAACGGCTGGCAGACAAATCCGGCCGTCCCGCCAACCGCAGCCTGAAAACATCCGAGCTCTCCCTCGCCTCACTGGAACTTGGGCCATACAGCCACTTCATGCAGAAAGAAATCCATGAGCAGCCGCGCGCCGTTGCCGACACCGCCGAAGTCTTTCTGGAAGGCGGCTTTGAAGCACGCAATTTCGGCGCAGACGCAGAAAGCGTATTCCGCCGCATCCGCAGTATCAAAATTCTCGCCTGCGGCACCTCCTACTACGCCGCCCTCACCGCCCGCTACTGGCTGGAAAGCATCGCCCGCATCCCCACAGACTCAGAAATCGCCAGCGAATACCGCTACCGCGACGTCATCGCCGACCCCGAACAGCTCATCATCACCATATCCCAATCCGGCGAAACGCTGGACACAATGGAAGCCCTGAAATACGCACAATCGCTGGGGCAACAACACAGCCTCGCCATCTGCAACGTATTGGAATCCGCCCTGCCCCGCGCCAGCGAACTCGTGCTCTACACCCGCGCCGGCGCAGAAATCGGCGTTGCCTCCACCAAAGCCTTCACCACCCAGCTCGTCGCCCTGTTCGGACTTGCGGTTACGCTCGGACGGCTGCGCGGCAGCGTAGACGAAGCCGCCGCCCGCCGCTTTGCCGAAGAGTTGCGCCTCCTGCCCGGCAGCATCCAGCACGCACTGAATCTGGAAGCACAGATTGCCGCATGGGCACAGCAGTTCGCCAAGAAAAACAGCGCACTCTTCCTCGGACGCGGCATCCACTACCCCATCGCACTGGAAGGCGCGCTAAAACTCAAAGAAATCACCTACATCCACGCCGAAGCCTATCCGGCAGGCGAACTCAAACACGGCCCGCTCGCACTGGTAGACGAAAACATGCCCGTGGTCGTCATCGCCCCCAACGACAAACTCCTGGACAAAGTCAAAGCCAATATGCAGGAAGTATCCGCACGCGGCGGCGAACTGTTCGTGTTCTCCGACCTAGACAGCGGCTTTCAGGCTGCCTCCGGCGTACACCTCATCCGCGCCCCCCGCCATGTCGGCACACTCTCCCCCATCGTCCACACCATCCCCGTGCAGCTTCTCGCCTACCACGCCGCCCTCGCACGTGGCACCGATGTAGACAAGCCCCGCAATCTGGCAAAATCGGTTACGGTGGAATAAGCACCCGCCAAGCAACAAGGCAGCCTGAAAACCCGATATTCCGGTTTTCAGGCTGCCTTTTTATAGTCGATTAAAATAAAAATGAGACAAGGCGGCAAGCCGCAAGGCGTACAGGTGGTACGTCAAGGCGAGCCAACGCCGTATCATTGCAATTTTAATCGACTATACCGCCCCGCCACACACCCGCACACTATTGGAGACCTTTGCAAAATCCTCATCTTTGGCACATTTCTTCGCCATGCGCTTCTCTAACGCTTGAAAATATTTCAATATTCTCTGCGCGTTCTGCGATGTTATTTTTGAGATGCGCTCAAATCTGAGGTTTTGCAAAGGTCACTATTGGCTCATATTTCCAACGCCCAAGCCGTTTTTCAACACGAAAACCCGCACAAACGGCTTATTTTCCGCCGCAGATGTTAAAATATTGCAAGCCAACGTAAAAATATTGAGAAACCGATGATTCTGCAACCCTACACCGAACACGCGCCCGACAGCCGCCAAATCCAAGAATGCGCCGCCCAACTCGCCGCAGGCGGGCGCACCAACTACGGCGAAAGCGTACAAAAATACGCCAAGCTGCGCACCGCCGATTTCTCCGCCGCACTCGCCGACTGGGAAAACGAAGCCTATGCCGCCGCCATCGGGCAAAAACCCCTGCAAAACGTAGCAAACGCACTCAAAATGAAAGTGATGAGCACCGATTTGAGCGAAAAAATGCTGGCATTCCTGCAAAACGCCGCCAAACAAGGCGACACCACCGCCATGCTCTATCTCGCCTATCTGCACAGCATCGGCCGCTTCGCCAAGCCCTCGCTGCACACCGCCGCCAAACTGCTGCACGCCGCCTCAGAACAGGGCGACTGGCGCGCCAGCCAATTTTGGGGCGAACTGTTAGCAGCATCACCCGCCGCCGCCCGCGAACTGCTGAACGACGAATTTCAGGCTGCCGCAGAAACATGGCTCGCCCAACATCCCGAAACCGCCCCCGCCCGTGCCGAACAGGCATACCGCCGCTTTTACGAAGCCTCTGCCGCCATAAAATGGGCGGCAAAAAGCAAATTCACCCGCGCACAGGAACAAGGCAGCCCCACCGCCGAGCAGCGCATAAAAGGATTGACCGTCCTCGGCAGCCTGCCTGCCGCCCAACCCGCACCGCAATTCCAAGACATCGGCATCTGGCTGAAAAACCAACTTCTGAAAAAACAAACCCCGCTGCCCGAAAACGGCGACATCATGCTAATGCCCGAAAACGTACCGCTGCTGCCGCAAGGCGATGATGACGGCAAAGAAACATGGCACAGAATCGCACTGATTGGCGGGTTTATCCTGATTGGCGCATTGGTGCTGGCTCTGGTAGCCCAAATGATGCTGAAAAAATAACCGTACACGGTCGGCTCGTCGGGCGGGCATTGATGCCTACATGGTTTCAGGCTGCCTCTACTCTCCAAACGCCAAAAAGGACAGATAACAATCTGTCCTTTTTTCAGGCTGCCCGTTATTGGGCGGGCTGTGCTGCGGAAGCGGCTGCCGAGGCGGGCTGCGGCGCAGGGGCAGCAGGCGCGGCAATTTTGGAAGCCGTATTGGCAAACCACTTCTGATAAAGTTTGTCGTATGTACCATCTGCACGAACCTGCTGCAAACCCGCGTTAAGCTGTTGCAGCAACTTATCATCACCTTTTTTCACGGGAAAAGCATAAAAGTCTTTCGGCATAGAGGTATCCACAATAACACGTGCGCCCAACTCTCTATACTGATTGGCATAATACGTCAACGGACCAATGTCGCCGAACGTACCGTCAGTTTCTTTGCGCAGCGTACTGCGGACAGCATCCCAAGTTGTTTGTTTTTCAACGATACGTCCGTTGCCGTTTTGGATATTGGCAACCATTGCAACCGTAGCCGTGCTGCCCACCACCGCAATATTTTTCCCGCGCATCTCTGCAAACGAAACAATCGGACTTTCTTTGGTCAGCAATAAGGCAGGGCTGCTTTCAAAATACGATTCGGTAAAATCCATTTGATTTTTGCGTTCCTGCGTAACAGTAACGCCGCCGGCAACCGTATCGACACCATTGCCCAAATCATTGAAAATTCCGGTAAAAATATGCGGCAGGTAAATTACGCGAAACCCCTGTTTGTCACCAATGGCGTTCAGCAGGTCAATATCAAATCCTGTCGGTTTGCTGTCTGGATCCGATAAAACAAAAGGCACGAAACCATTGGCATCGTAATAAGCGGTGATTGAAGGGCGCGTGTCAATCGCTGCGGCAGCAGGAGCGGCAGGGGCAGAGGCTTCGGGTTCGCTGCTGCTGCTGCCGCACGCGGCCAATGCAAAGGCAGCAAGTGGGAGCAGGCGGATGGATTTCATAGTGGTATCCTCACACAGTTTTCAGGCTGCCTATTTGCGCAGGCTGATGACGATGGCCGCGCTGCGGTTACGCCAAGTTAAAGGGATAACGAACGAACGGTCTTTGCGCGGCAGCAGGATTTCATCAGGTGCACCGCGCAGAACGATGGGAACGGAAATTTCAAATTCTTCGCCAAATTCGCTGCGCGCATTACCTGCAATGGTATTGGCCACTTCGCCGACCAAATCTGCCATGAAAGCTTCGCTGGTGTCTCTTTCACCCATAATCACCAGCAGGCGTTCCAACAGTTCTTTTGGTGCGGTGAAATAAACAATACCTTTGTTTTTACCGGAAATGCTGATAACACCGGTGAAGTCTTTGGCGGAAGGTACTTTGTTTTCAACCAAATATGGGGTACCGACCACCAGTTCTTCGCCGATAATCATTTGTGCGAAATATTTCTGCACGCCTTCCAAAAATACTTGCAGTTTTTCTTCTTTCATAATTCGTCGTCTCTTATATGCAAAGGGCAACCTGAAAACGGCATACACAGATTTCAGGCTGCCTGTTGTTAATCGTCTTCCAGCATTTCTTCCAAGGCTTGGAACAAATCTTCATCGGAAAACGGTTTATAGATAAAACCGCGTGCTCCCAATTGCAGCGCACGGATACCGGTTGCCTTATCGGACAGTGCGGAGATAACCAAAATATTGGCGTTCTCATCCATGCTGGCAATCTCATTGATGCAGTTTAAACCGTCCATTTTCGGCATAGTCAAATCCATGGTAACGATATCCGGACGGTATTGGCGGTATAAATCCACAGCCTCCTGTCCATTGGATGCCGTGCCGACCACTTCAAAGTTCATTTGGCTGGAACTGCGGGAAATACGGTTGCGGATAACGTTGGAATCATCCACGATGAGGATGCGTCTGGCCATAGTGCGTTGCTTTCCTTTGTTTTCTCAATAGCGTTTGGGCAATGTGAAGCTGAAACGGGTATAGGCGTGCGTTTTGCTGGCAACGTTCACCGAACCGCCCAGGGCAACCACACGGTCTTTGATGATGTCCAAACCCACGCCGCGCCCTGCATCCATGGTGCTTTTATCCATAGTGGAGAAACCAGGACTGAACAACAGGGCAATCAGTGAACGTTTGTCCAACTGGGCAGCCTGTTCGGGCGTGTATTTGCCCAAACGCACGGCTTTGTCGGCAATGGCTTTGTAATCAATACCGTTACCATCATCTTCAAAGGTCAGCAGATACTGCCCGTTCTGCTCTTGCAGGCTCATATGGATAAGCCCTACCGGCAGTTTGCTGCGCTGGATGCGGACTTCAGGCGTTTCAATGCCGTGCACTACGGCGTTGCGGAGCAGTTGGATGGCGATTTCGTTGATAACGCCGTCCACTTTTTCATGTCCGGTTTTTTCCAAGCCCGTGTAACTAAATGCAGCCTGTTTCTGGTTGCGTGTGGCAATGTCGTTCACAAACGCGGCATAACGGCTGCCGGCAGCCTGCGGCGATTCGGAAGCCGTGCCTGCCGTATCGGGCAGGATTTTGCCCTCGCCGATGCGCACCACCAAATCGGAAATGGTTTGGTTCAGGCGGATAAGCTCTTCAAGCTGCACGGTCAGACCCAAGAAGTTTTCGCCGGAAATTTTCGGCAACTGTTTCAGGCGGTTCAGGCTGACTTCAAAGTTCTCGGCCATATTGGTGAAGCCACTCAGTTTCAGGGCGGATGCTTCACCTTTCAGGCTGTGTACTTCTCGGTAAATCCTATCTACTTTATCACGCAGCGCGCTGGAAGAATCTTCTTTTTCTTTCAAAGTATTATTGATGTTGTCAATGTGCTGCTTGGTGTTTTTGACAAAATCGTTAATCATGCCGCGGTCTGCTTGCAAAATGGTGCTGAGCATTTCCAACTGGATATCGTTCTGCTCGCGTTCCTGCTCCATTTTTTCTTCCAGTAACACGGCATCGGTTACGTCTTCCACGTTCACCAGCACACGGGTGATTTCTTTGCCGTGGTATACGCGGCGGAAGTTGAAGTTCAAATAACGGTCTTTATCATCAACATGCACTTTTTGACGGATAAGCGGATTGAGCGATGAAATCAGGCGTTCTTTGGTACGCGGATTGTAAAGCTGTCCGATGAATTCGTTGGTGGTATTCAAATCTTCTTCATTGATTAAGTTACCCAATACATCCAGCAGGTTTTTGCCGCCGATATTGGTCTCTCCAATCAGGCTTTCCAATTGTTTGGAATATTGCGAACCGATGGTCAGGTCTCTATCAAGCAGGAACAAACCCGTGGTCACCGTATCCATAATCTCGGTGGTTTCCTGACGGGCAGCCTGAATTTCGCGGTCGGCATTAAACAGTCTGCGGATAAAGAAGAACAGGAAGAGAAAGAAGTATGCGATTGATGCTGCCACGCCGATACGCTGGTAGGTAGACAGACGCTGCGAACGCCGCTGCATGTTTTTTTCCACATCTTCCACCACGAAGTTAATTACACGGGTGAAATCGGATTCTGCTGCCTCCATACGCAACACGGCACCGTCCAGTTTGTCGGAACTGGCAAGCGGGTCGCTGGACACTTTGAGATATTCTTCAATAAGACCGGAAATGGGTGTCCACACTTCGGCAATACGTGCAATCCGTTCTTTTTTTCCGCGTTTTTCCAGCGGATCGATGACGAATACTTCGCCTGTTACGGAGTCTGTGAACTGCCCGCCGTCTTTAACCGCCATCAGGGATTCGCTGAATTCCTGTTTGGCGGTGCGCAGACGTTTCACTGTGGTGGTTACATAGGGGCTTCGCGGGTCTTTGCCATAGTTCAGCTTCAGGTTTTGCAGCAGGCTGACCATCTGCAAATGGGATGCCTGCCAGCGCGTTGCCACATAAAGTTGTTCGGTATCGTCCTGAATTTTTCCGGACGTGCGGATAGACCACAACATCAAGCCCCCGATGCCGACCAGGAAGATAAAGATAGAAACAATCAAACCGAAATAACGCCGCAGGGTTTCTGCATTTGTGGACGCTTTCGGAAGCTCGGACAAGTCGGCTTTGGCAGCCTTTTTCCTTATCATGTTCATAAGACCTTTCTTTCCAACAGCTTTTTCAGGCAGCCTGAAAACGGATATGCCGAAACTGCGCGGGTTAAACAACGTTAAAGCAAAATTAGGTGGATAAGTTCTTTTTATTATCGCAAAACCGCTTTTTCACGGCAAGATTTATTTAAGTTTTGTAAAGAAAAAACAACATAGGATTACAAGCAGCCTGAATCATGCTTCTGCCAGCGTTCCCGCGCGCATCAGCAGCACCCGGTCGGCATGGTTGAAATAACGGTCGTCGTGGCTGATGGCGAACACGGTATAGCCTGCCTGTTTCAGAAGCGGCAGCAGGTCTTGGTAGAACGTGCGGCGGAACTCGGGGTCTTGGTCGGCCGCCCATTCGTCCAGCACCATGATGCTGCGGTTTTCCAGCACGGCGGCAAGCAGTGCCAAACGTTTGCGCTGACCCTGCGACAGGCGGCGGTTGAGGATGCGGGCGCGTTTTATCTCGGCTTTGCCTTTCAGTTGCAGATGGCGCAGCCATTCGTCAATCTGCGCTTCTGCCGCGTCTTCGCCCATGTTGTCTATAAGCTGCTCAAACAGGTGGAAATCGGTGAACACACCGGCGAACAGGCAGCGGTAGGCAGGGCGGTTTTCTGCCGTGATTTCAATGTCGTCCACAAATATTCTGCCCGACGCGGGAACATAAAGCCCTGTGAGCAGCATAAACAGTGTGGATTTGCCCGAACCGTTTCCGCCGACAAGAAACACGGTTTCGCCGCGTTTGAGGGTAAGGCTTGACGGTTGCAGGATGAAGCTGTCGCCGCCTTGGGCGGGATAGGCATAGGCAACATTTTCCAAACGGATTTCGCGCCAGTTTTCAGGCAGCCTGAAAGCGGTGTCGAAGTCTTGCCGGTATTCGGCCAAACCGAGTTCCGCCAAGGCTTGCAGACCGACTTTGCTTTGCAGCAGCGCGGGGAACGCGCCCACGGCGGACATAAACGGCCCGCGCATAAACAGCAGGGTCATGCTCACGGCTGCGGCTGCGGACGTGTCTGCCCAGCCGAGCCGTTCCGACAAATAAAAGATGATGCCGACAGCGGCAAGCATCACGGCGTTGCTCCAATTGAGCAGCACGGCGTGGTAGGCATCGGCGCGGATGTGGGTGTCGCGGCGCGATTCTGCTTGGGGGATGAACTCTTGCTGATAAAAACGTTCGGCACGGGTGCGGTTGAGTGTGAGTTCTTTGTGTCCGTCCAACGTGGTTTCGTAATGCCGCTGGATTTCGTCTTCGGAACGGCGCATATCGCGGAAGCTGTGGAAATGGCGCATGGCGAAAAACCTGGTGCCGGCGGCAAGTATGGCGAGCAGCACGGCGGCTACGGCGGCCAAGCGCGGTGAAAGCCACAGCAGATACAGGCTGCATGCTGCGGCAAACAGCGCACCCTGCACGAGTTCGGGCAGGCGCGTAAAAGCAATGGAAATGCTGCGGATGTCGCTGGCAAGGCTGGCCAAAATTTTGGGTTTGCCGATGGCTTGGATTTGTGCAGGCGGGCTGTCCAAAATACGTTTGACGAGGCGTGTCTGCATATCGCACACAAACTGCTGCCCCAAATGGGCAAGGCGGTATTGCGCATAGCTGGCGGCGGCAAAATAGGCGGCAACCAGCAGCAGGAACGACAGAAACCCGCTGCCGGACTGCCGGTTTTGCAGCAGGTGGCCGTTAATATAAGAAAGCGTGCCGATACCCAGCGCACCGGATGCCAGCGTGAGCGCAAACATCTGCAAAAAAGCACTGCGGCGGGCGGAGAAAATGAGGCGGATGATGTCCATAGACGGTTTTTTTCAAAAACTAACGTAATGTGGGTGCGGGATTAAGGTTGCGGAACAAGGCGGCTTAACCGTTCAAATCAAGAAAACGTTCAGGCAGCCTAAAAACGCGCAGGCGGCGTTGTTCGTGTCTGTTTTTATATCTGTCGGACACAAAACAGGCAAAGCGGAAGTTTGCTTATTTTAACGTTTTTCTGCGGGCAAATTGTTTTTCAGGCTGCCTGAAAACCCGTGCCGCCACCGTATGATTTTGTTAAACTCGCACCCGTTTCCTTAACCTGTATTTGCACAGCCATGACCCCAGCCGCCCGCCGCACCGCCGCCCTGTTTGCCCTGATGCTTGCCGCCTGTTCCAGCACGCCGCAAAAACCGCTCCTGCCGGCCCAAGACCCGCTGGCAGACCTCATCAGCCAAAAAACCGCCGTCCCGCCCGCGCCTGCCTTTTTCAACCAACCCGCCCCCTCCGTGGCGCAAACCGGTTATGCCGCCAACCCCAACGTGCAGGCGTTTATCCGACACCAGACGCAAAACGGCTTGGACGCGCAATATCTCGCCGATTTCTTCGCCCGCGCGGGCTACCGCGCCAACATCATCGGCATCATGACCCGCCCAGCCACCACCCGCCCGTGGTACGTTTTCCAGAAAAACAACGCAGGCGCGCAGAAAATCGGCGCGGGGCGCACGTTCTATCAGCAAAACCGCGCCGCGCTGGATAACGCCGCCGCCCGCTACGGCGTGCCCGCACCGCTTATCGCCGCCATCATCGGCATAGAAACCGACTACAGCAAAAACATGGGCAGCATCCCCGTTGCCGACGCACTCGCCACGCTGGCGTTTGACTATCCGCGCAGGGGCGAATTTTTCCAAAAAGAACTGGGTGAATTTCTGCAACTGGCGCAGCAGCAGGGGCTTGACCCGCTGGCGTATAAAGGCAGCTTTGCCGGTGCAATGGGCATGGTACAGTTCATGCCTTCCAGCTTCCGCAAATGGGCGGCAGACGGCGACGGCGACGGGCGCATAGACATTTGGAACAACGTATCCGATGCCGCCGCTTCCGCTGCCAACTATATGAAGCAGCACGGCTGGCAGACAGGCCGCCCGATGCTGGTGGAAGCCGCAGTGGAACCCAATCCGCAGACAGACGCACTTGCAGATGCAAAAACCGCTCTGAACCACACAGTCGGCGATTTGCGCCGCATGGGCGTGCAGCCGCTTTCAGGCAGCCTTTCCGACAGCGAACCCGCGCTGCTCTACCGCTTGGAAACCGCGCCTGGCCAATACCGCTATTACATCGGTTTGCAGAATTTCCATACCGTTTGGCAATACAACCACAGCAAAATGTATGTCACCGCCGTGCGCGATATTGCCAACGGCATCGGCAACGGCGGGCTGTGAGGCAGCCTGAAACCGCAAAACGTGCGGGAAACAAATGCCTTCCCGCCGCCTGCGTTCCCCATATCCCCAACACCTTTCGTCAAACGGGCAGCTTTCAGGCTGCCTGTTATGGCTGAAAAATTAATTTCCTATACAAGGCAAGCTGATGCCGTATAGGAATCAGTATTTTTAAATATAGTCGATTAAAATAAAAATGAGACAAGGCGGCGAGCCGCAAGGCGTACAGGTAGTACGTCAAGGCGAGCCAACGCCGTATCATTGCAATTTTAATCGACTATATATTCGGACAACCCCATGCAGCGACACCTTATCCCTTCCGTCCTCGCCCTGTTTTTTATTGCCCTGTCCGTATGGGCAGGCATTGCCCCCGTTGACCGGGCGGTATGGTATGCAGAGGCGATACCCCTGTTTGCCGTATTCGGCGCACTGGCCGCCACCTACCGCCGCTTCCGGTTCAGCAACACCGCCTATGTATTGATGAGCCTGTGGCTGTGTATGCACATGGTCGGCGCGCATTACACGTTTGCCAACGTGCCGTTTGAATGGGGCAGCCGCCTGCTCGCGCCGTGGCTGGGCGAAGGGCGCAACCATTTTGACCGTGTGGGGCATTTCATCATCGGACTATATAGTTTCCCAATGGCCGAATGGCTGCTCCGGCGCGGCAAATGCGGACTGGGTGTGGCCTTGTGGTTTGCATTGTTTTTCATCATGAGCGTGGCCGCGGCTTACGAAATCATCGAATGGCAATATGCCGTGCGCGAAGGCGGCAGCGCAGGTATCGAATTTCTCGGTTCGCAAGGCGACGTGTGGGACGCACAGAAAGACATGCTGGCAGACACACTGGGCGCACTGGCCGGCATTGCGCTATATGCACTGGTGCGCCCCGACCGACAGCCGCACCAATAACCTTTTCAGGCAGCCTGAAAAGCTGTTCCACACTATAATTCTCATTTTTTCCAACACATTCCCGTTATGCTCACCCACTCCACCATCCTCGTAACCGGCGGCACCGGCTCGTTCGGCAACACCTTCGTGCCCATGACCCTGGCCAAATACAATCCCAAAAAAATCATCATCTTCTCCCGCGACGAAATGAAGCAGTGGGAAATGGCGAAAAAATTTCAGGGTGACAAACGCGTGCGCTTCTTCATCGGCGACGTGCGCGACAAAGACCGCCTCTACCGCGCGCTGGACGGCGTGGATTACGTCGTCCATGCCGCCGCCACCAAAATCGTCCCCACCGCCGAATACAACCCGTTCGAGTGCGTGAAAACCAACATCAACGGCGCAATGAACCTGATTGACGCCTGCATCGACAAAGGCGTGAAGCGCGTCGTCGCCCTGTCCACCGACAAAGCCAGCAGCCCCGTGAACCTATACGGCGCAACCAAACTCGCCAGCGACAAGCTCTTTGTGGCGGGCAACGCCTATTCGGGCGAACACGGCTGCCGCTTTGCCGTGGTGCGTTACGGCAACGTGATGGGCTCGCGCGGCTCGGTAATCCCGTTTTTCCTTACCCAGCGCGCACGCGGCACGCTGCCGATTACCGACCCGCGCATGACGCGCTTCATGATTTCGCTGGAACAGGGCGTGGAGCTCGTGTGGCACGCGTTTGACGACATGGTGGGCGGCGAAATTTATGTGAAAAAAATCCCGTCCATGAACATTTGCGATTTGGCTGCCGCCGTTGCCCCCGAATGCGCGCAGGAAACCGTCGGCATCCGACCCGGTGAAAAACTGCACGAACAGATGATTGGCGCGGAAGACTCGTTCCACACCTACGAATACCCCGAACACTTCAAAATCCTGCCCGCCATCAACGGCTGGGACGAAACACCGGAACGCATCAAAAACGGCGTGAAAGTGCCCGAAGGCTTCGTGTATGCCAGCGACAACAACACGGAATGGATGACGCGCGAAGAATTGCAGGCGTGGATTGAGGCGAACAAAGAGAAAATCGGCGCGATTTGAGTGCTGTTATGAAGGTGCAGGCTGCTTTGAAATGGTTTTCAGGCAGCCTGCACCTGTATGGCATAAATGCCTGTCCTGCGAAAACCCGCTTTGGAGTTGCCGACAGAAAAGCAAAGAAAGGAAAGCAGGCGGATTGTGCATCCGTTTGCGCGGATTCAAAGGCAACAAGGGCTTGGTTGAAGTGCCGATGTCCGTACTCAGAAGACTTCCATAAGGATTTGAATGATGGGCATTAAATTTGAAGACATACCGACTTTTAAATCTGACGACGAATATCTCGGATATTTGGACAGCATTAATGACAATAATGCCATTTTCCATTGCTTTTATTGGGTCGTGCGATACGCTTATATTCCAGAACGCGTCCCCGTTGAAACGGAAATTTATTACATTGAGGCAGGCAAACGGACTTTACGAAAATATGAAGCCATGTATGCCTTTTATGACAAACACGGCTTATCCAAAGTACCGCTTTGCAACGCCGCAGGCGAAATTATCAAAGACCCGGTTTACGAAAGTGATTTGACCGAAGAAGGTATGCGTTTCGCCGAAATCGCAGAACATTGGCAGGACACCAAAGGCGCAGCCAAAAATCCGCCCGATACCAAGTATTTGGAAAGGAAGCTCAAGGCAATGCGCGAGCAAGCGTAGCCCGCCCGTGTAGTGTGTGTGCGCCCCGCACGCACGCGGTTTGAGTAAAGTAGGGTGGGCACTCGCTGCCCACGCGTTTTTAGCTTTCAGGCAGCCTGCACCCACCATGCCGTAAAACCCCATGCCGACCATTATGAAACCTTGGCTGAAAACCCTTCTGTTGCCGCATTTGTATACGTTATTGCTGCTGGTACTGATTACCCTGCCGAACTCCGTCATGCTGTTTTTAAGTGGCAAAGCGGGGCTGTTTGAAGTGCTGTTCCTGCCGTTTTCGCCGCTATTGCTCTGGTTGCTCGGTGGCACGACCGCTTGGCTCGGCGTGTTTGCCTTCCCGAATATCCCGCCTGAATATACCGTTTCCGTATTATCCATTATTGCCGCCGCGCTGATTGCAGGCTGCCTGAAACGGTGTACCGCAACCGGCAGGCGGCTGGTGTCGTTTGCACTGTGGCTGTGGTTTGCCTATGGTTTTTTGGTGTTGGGTTTGCAGGGATGAGAATATGCCATTCCAGCAAAGTAGGGTGAGCACTCGCTGCCCATGCGTTTTTAGTTTTCAGGCAGCCTGAAAACGCGTGGGCATAAATGACCACCCTATGAGAACCATGGCTATAAATTGCCACCCTACCAAAGAGCAGAGAGCGGAAAAATAAGTTATACTGTTTAATATAGGTTTAAAACAGGTAGCAATTATGTGCCACGAAAAAGAAGGAACTTTAAATAATATGAACAAAGAAGATATTTTTGCATTTGATATATATAGAACAATCATTTTAAAGAATTTTATAGAAGAATGGGGAATGCCAGATAATAGATATTTATCAAATTCAAAAGATAAAATTATAGAAATATATATATTTATAAATAATAATATTTTTAGAATAGCATCAATAGGGGCAGGGTTTAAAGAAAAGAATAATCAAAATTTTGAATATCTTTTAGTATTGCCATGTGAATTTATCAAAGAGAATAATAATGAAAGAGAAATGGTTTTATATCTATTAGATATAATTACTCATCTTGGGAGTAATATTTCAAATAGCAATGTTAGGGTAATAGATAAAATTGCAAAAGTCCCTGCCACGCTTCCTGAGAAATCAATCCTTATTGATGATGCACGAGGTGAGGCAGAACATCTAAGTTGTATGCATATAGCTGAAAACCAAAACCCAATAAACTTAAAATGGGTTATACCGATCTATTATTCAGAAGCCAAATTTATTCTAGAAAATGGGATTGATGAATTTGATATTTTAGAGAGTAAAAATGAGTTAAGTTTAGCAGATGTTACACGCGCTCCTGTTGTCTAGAATTATAGCGAGCATAGCCCGCCTGTGTAAGGCATGTGCGGAATGCACGCACGCGATTTGAGTAAAGTAGGGTGGGCACTTGCTGCCCACGCGTTTTAGTTTTCAGGCAGCCTGAATCCACGTGGGCATAAATGCCCACCCTACGAGAAATCCCGCATAATGCATATTAAGGATTTTTATTTATGAATAAAGAATTAAAATTTTCAATTTTTGAAAAAATTGAAAATATCGAAGATATTCCCGGCAATCATCCAGAAGAACCTAAAAATAGAGGTTTCTTATATCTTCAATGCGATAAATCTATTTTTGAAAATATTTTCAATGATTTATTTGAATTTAATTTTGATGATAAATATGCATGCTGCTTTTTGTCTGAGAATTGTGAAATTACTCATAAAGACGGAAGAAAATTTTGTTGCGTTTCATTCAAAGGTAACTTAGGAAAAGATAAAATTTGCGAGCTTTTAAAAGACAAATTGAATAATAGAGGAATTATTTTTGCTGAAATTTGGAACAATACCCTTATTTTAAAAGATGGAGAAAAAATACCGCTTAATCAATTTAATGTAGAAATATATGAATACGAATGAATATACCTTATTTCTTGACTCATGTATCCTTCTTCAAGCAAGCATAGCCCGCTCGTGTAGTGTGTGTGCCCCCGCACACACGCTGCTTCAGCTTTCAGGCAGCCCCTTTCAAGCTACCTGAAAAAGCAAAGTAGGGTGGGCACTCGCTGCCCACGCATTTTTAGTTTTCAGGCAGCCTACATCCGCGTGTGCAACAAGTGCCCACCTTACAAAATCCACAATAATTACCCTTCCATTACGATTTGCGTAAGGATGAAAATAGGCAGGCTTGGCCGTTTCAGGCTGCCTGAGCCCCCCCCCAAACCAGCCTGCACCCCCTCCAACTCATTCATCCAACAAAAAGGAACCCAGCCATGTCCGAACTCACCCGCCGCCGCTTTTTAGGCACCGCCGTCGCACTGGCCGGCACAACCGCCTTAGGCGGCTACCGCCTGATTTCCCCCGCGCGTGCTGCCGAGATTGCCGCCACCGCCACGCTGTATCCGCCGTCGCTCACCGGCCTGCGCGGCGACCACGACAGTTCCCGTGCTGCACCGCACAGCGTCGCCCTGCGCGGCCGCAAAATTACCATGCCCGAGCAGGCGCGCGAAAGCTACGATTTGGTGGTGGTTGGCTCCGGCATCAGCGGTTTGACCGCGGCCTACGCCTACCGCAAAGCTCGTCCGCAGGCCAAAATCCTGATTGTGGACAACCACGATGATTTTGGCGGGCACGCCAAGCGCAACGAATTCACGGTGGACGGCAAAACGCTGATTACCTACGGCGGCAGCGAAAATCTGGATTCGCCCGAAGGCACGTTTTCGCCCAAAGTCAAACGGCTGGTGAAGGAAATCGGCATCGACTACAAAAAATTCGCACAGTATTTCCAGCAGGATTTGTATCGCAAAACGTGGGGGCTGAAACAAGGCGTGTTCTTCGGCAAAGACACGTTCGGCGAGGCCAAAGTGGTAGCGGGGCAGCCTGAAACGGGCAAAGTGTCCGCCCGCGCCGTGATTGGGCAGTTTCCGCTGTCCGATGCGGAAAAGGCCGCGCTGACCGGGCTATACGTTTCACCGCCCGATTATCTGAAAGGCAAAAGCCGCCGCCAACGCAGCGAATATGCTGCCACCACCAGCTATTACGACTTCCTGCACGACACCGCCAAGCTGCCTGAAAAATGCCTGGCCTATCTGCAAAACATCAGCTCGGACTACTGGGGGCACGATATTCGCGCCGTGTCCGTGGCCGAAGCGTGGGCAAACGGCTATCCCGGCCTGCAAAACTGCAGGCTGCCTGCGGCAAAAAACGAGCATGACGAACCCTATATCTACCACTTCCCCGACGGCAACGCCTCCGTGGCACGCCTGCTGGTGCGCCGTCTGATACCCGATGCGCTGGACAGACGGCGGCTGCGTATGGACATGGAAAACGTGGTGCTGGCCAAAACCGACTACACCGCGCTGGACAAGCCCGACAGTCACATCAAAATCCGCCTGAACACCACCGCGCTGCTGCTGGAAAACCAGCCGGACGGCAGCGTGGCCGTGGCGCTGCAAGGCAAAAACGACAGCGACCTTTACCGCGTTTCCGCCCGCAAATGTATTTACGCAGGCCACGCCGCACTGGCGCAGCGCATCGTACCGCAAATGCCGCAAACGCAGCAGGACGCCATGCGTACCAACGTGAAAGTGCCGATGGTTTATACCAAAGTGGCCCTGAAAAACGCCCGCGCGTTCCAGAAACTCGGCGTGTACCACATTTACGCACCGAACCAGCCTTATTGCGAACTGTGGCTGGACTATCCCGTGAAAATGGGCGGCTACACGCCCGCGCAAACGCCCGACGAGCCGATTGTGCTGCACTGCGTCCGCATCGCCACCGCACAAGACGGCAAAACCGCGCGCGACAAATACCGTGCCGGACGGCAGGCGCTGGCGGCGCAAGACGAAAACGCACTGCGCAGCGAAATTCTGACGCAGTTGCGCGAACTGTTTGCGCTGGCCGGCGAAAATGCGGACGACATCGTGGCCGACCTGACCATCAACCGCTGGGCACACGGATACAGCTACGAGCGGGTCGGTCTGTTCGACAGCGAAGCCGCCGAACGCAGCACCACGCGCCAAATGCAGCGCGCCGTGGGCAACATCTTCATGGCCAACAGCGACGTGGCCTGGCAGCCGTATCTGCAACACGCCATGGAACAGGGGCTGCGCGCGGCGGAAGAGGCGTTGAAGTAGGGTGCAGGCAGCCTGAAACCGCGTGGGCACAAATATAGTAAATTAAAAACAAAATAGTACAATACTCAACTTTGAAGGTCTAACC